>JAJZWB010000113.1 GCA_021846845.1 Actinomycetes bacterium
ATCCGCGACGGTTCTGCGGCTCAGCTGCTCAAGGGTGATGCTGTGAGGCTCGATTTGCGATCCCTTGATGAGATAGCGACCGGCGGCATACGCTCCGCCTCCCAGCGCGAGGAACAGTGCGAACAGACTGATGAGAAGCGGCGCGCTCATGTGGAACCGACGACGCATCGTGTCCCTCCTGTGATGTCCGGCGAGTCCACGAGGATGAGCATCCAGCCTTCACCGCGTGAACCCCTGGGGGCCGCCTGAATCTGAACGAGATGACGGGTGAGTTTGTCCCGCGCTGCTCGTCTGCCGGCGCACAGCCTATCGGCCTGAGTGCCGGCCTGCAACGGTCCGGATTCACGCTGCGCCGCGACGACCCTGGGCAGCGGCGAGATCCTGCTCCGGCCTGGGCTGGGGCGGCGTGGCGAGCCCGGCGACGGGCTCGCCGATGACTCGATCATGAGACTGCATGAGAGCCACCGGCCTCCAGGACGGGTTTCGGGTCAGCGTCTGAGGATCGTGAACGTCAGACGCTGACCCATCGTGGCCATGGCGTCGAGAACGCCGTGGCCACGATGACCTCTGCCGTCAGCGTCCTATCAACCGCAACCGGTGTTGAACCCGCAGCTGCCGCACGTGTAGCAGCTGCCGGTCCGCTGCATCATCCCCCCGCACTGCTGGCAGGCGGGCCCGAGGTCCAGCCCGCGGCGCACCGCGGGTAGCACCGGCGGATCGTCGGTGATCGCCGAGGCGGCGGGCCTGGCCGAGCCGCGGTTCTCGTACCGATCGCTCGCGAGGTCGGTCGTGGGGACGACCGCGCCGGAGCCCATCGACGGCCCCGCGGTGTCGCCCAGATGCGAGCTGGCCGCGTCCTCGGCCGCCTTGCGCGCGCGAACCTCCCTGGTGAGGATCCCGAGCTCCTCCTGGAGATCGGTGTCCAGGAAGCGTGAGGCCAGCCAGCGCATGATGTAGTCGGGCAGCGACTTCGAGAACGGGATCTCCGGGTTGGAGGTCATCCCCTCGGGCTCGAAGCGCATGTAGCTGAACTTGCGCACGAGCGTCTCCAGCGGCACGCCGTACTGGAGGGCGAGCGAGATCGCGGTCGCGAACGCGTTCATCATCCCGCGCAGCGTCGAGCCCTCCTTGCCGATGTCGGTCAGGAAGATCTCGCCGACGGTGCCGTCCTCGTACATGCCGGCCGTGATGTATCCCTCGTGGCCGCCGATCGAGAACTTGTGCGTGATCGACTGGCGCTCACGGGGCATCCGGCGCCGCTTCGGGCCGGCCTTCGACAGCGCGTCAGCGACCGCTCGGTCGATCTGCGCCTGGAGGTCGACCGCCGGGTCGGCCCCCGCGGTCTGATCCTGCTTGGCGTCGGTCCTCAGCGCCTGTGCGGTCTTGGAACCGTCGCGGTAGATCGCCAGCGCCTTGACGCCCAGCCGCCATGCCTGCACGTAGGCGTCCGCGATGTCCTCGACCGTGGACGACTGCGGCATGTTGGCCGTCTTGGAGATGGCCCCGCTGATGAACGGCTGCACCGCGCCCATCATCCGGATGTGGCCCATGTAGGAGATCGCGCGCTCGCCGACCGCGACGTCGAACACCGGGTGGTCCTCGTCGCGCAGGCCGGGGGCCCCGACGATCGTCCCGTGCTCGTTGATGTAGGCGGTGATCTGCTCGATCTGCTCGTCCGAGTAGCCGAGCGTCCGCAGAGCGAGGGGCACGGTGCGGTTGACGATCGTCATCTGGCCGCCGCCGACCAGCTCCTTGAACTTGACCAGCGAGAAGTCCGGCTCGACCCCGGTCGTGTCGCAGTCCATCAGGAAGGAGATCGTGCCCGTCGGAGCGAGGACGGTCGCCTGCGCGTTGCGGTAGCCGTGGCGCTCTCCGGCGAGCACGGCGTCGTCCCAGGTCCCCCGCGCGGCCGCGAGCAGGCTCCCGTCGGCGCACTCGCCGTCGGCGATCGCATACGCCGCGTCGCGGTGCATGCGCATGACCGCATTGTGAGCCTCACGATTCTCCTCGTAGCGCTCGTAGGGCCCGACCGTGGCGGCGACCCTCGCCGACCCGAGATACGCGCGGCCGGTCATCAGCGCCGTGATCGCGGCCGCGATCGCGCGGCCGCCGTCGGAGTCGTAGGGCAGTCCGTTGGCCATCAGGTAGGCGCCGAGGTTCGCGTAGCCGAGCCCAAGCTGGCGGAAGGCGCGCGCGTTGACGCCGATCTCCTCGGTCGGGTAGCTCGATGGGGAGACGATGATCTCCTGGGCCAGGAAGACGATGTCGACCACGTGCTCGAAGGACTCGACGTCAAAGCTCCCGTCCGAGCGGCGGAACTTCATCAGGTTCAGCGACGCCAGGTTGCAGGCCGAGTCGTCCACGTGCATGTACTCGCTGCACGGGTTGGAGGCGTTGATCCGCCCCGACACGGGGCAGGTGTGCCAGCGGTTGATCGTGGTGTCGAACTGGATCCCCGGGTCGGCGCAGCGCCACGCGGCCTCGGCGATCTCCCGCATCAGCTCGCGAGCCGGGATCGGATCTCCGATCGGACGGCCGGTGGTGCGCGCGATCAGATGCCAGTCCTCTCCGCGCTCGACCGCGCGCATGAACTCGTCCGACACGCGGACGGAGTTGTTGGCGTTCTGGTACTGGATCGAGTGAAAGCCCTCGCCGTCGATCGACATGTCGAACCCCGCGTCGCGCAGCGCGGCGGCCTTGTCCTCCTCCCGGGCCTTGCACCAGATGAAGTCGCGGATGTCGGGGTGATCGACGTCGAGCACGACCATCTTCGCGGCCCGGCGTGTCTTGCCGCCCGACTTGATCGTCCCGGCCCAGGCGTCGGCTCCGCGCATGAAGCTCACGGGACCCGACGCCGTGCCGCCCTTGGACAGCGGCTCCATCGAGCCTCGGATCTTCGAGAGGTTGATCCCCGATCCGGACCCTCCCCGGAAGATCCGGCCCTCCCTGGTGTTCCAGTCGAGGATCGACTCCATCTCGTCCTCGACCGAGAGGATGAAGCACGCGCTGCACTGCGGACTCTCCTCGAACCCGACGTTGAACCAGACGGGCGAGTTGAACGCGGCCAGCTGGTGCAGGAGGATGTGGGTCAGCTCGGCCTCGAAGGCGTCGGCATCCTCGGCGGTCGCGAAGTAGCCGCGATCCCGTCCCCAGCCGGCGATCGTGCCCGCGACCCGCCCGATCATCTGGCGCACCGAGCTCTCGCGGGCCGGCGTCCCGAGCTGGCCGCGGAAGTACTTCTGGGCGACGATGTTGGTCGCGTTCTGGGACCACGACTTCGGGAACTCGACGTCTCGCTGCTCGAACGAGACCCGGTCGCCATGACCGATCCGCGCGTCGCGACGCTCCCACTGGACCGTGTCGAACGGGTGCGTCCCAGGCGTCGTGAAGTAGCGACGAACCGAGAGGCCCGCGTCCGCCTTCGTTCCTGAGCCGAGCTGTGTTTGCGGTGCGGTCGTCATGCTGGTGCTCCTCTCGTTTCCGTCTGCCTCTGCTGCCCCGATGTCGACCTCGTGGCGGTCGAGTGGGCTGGGGATGGTTGCGGACGGCGCGGACGGAAAAGCGGTCCCGCGGCGGGGTGCGGCTGACCGCCCGCCATGACTCAGCTTACCCCTGCCGGATCGTCGCCAGGGACCCGTCTGAGAGCTGCGCCAGGCCCGCGGCCGGACGCCCCGGAGCCGTCAGGGCTGCGGGCTCTCCCGGCCGGCGACCTGCGAGCTCCGGCGGCCGGACGCCAGCCGGAGTCCCGTCAGTGCTGTGGGTGCGTCCGCAGCGCGAGCTCCGAGAGCTCCTGCCGCGCGCGCTCCTCGGCCTCGGCCTCGGCCAGGCGGGCGAGCTGATCGAGGTCCGCCGAAGCGGCGCCGGCGACCGGTGCGCCAGCGGGCGCCGGTGCCCCGGAACGCGCGCGCAGCAGCTCATCGCGGATCGCCGCCAGCTCCAGCTCGTCCTCCCGGATCCGGGTCCGCGCGGCGCCGAGCTCGGTGGTCGTGGCGGCCAGCCGCCGCTCCAGCTCGCCGCGCCATATCTCCAGCTCCTGCAGCCTGGCGTTCGCCTGGGCGTACGCCGTCTCGGCCTGGGCGGCGCGCTCGCGCGCCTTGGTGGCGACCCCGTCGAAGGCCTCTGCCTGGCGGGTGAGCTCGTCTCGCTCGAAGGTCATCTTGCGCACCGAGTCCAGCGCGTCGCGCAGCTCCCGCTCTCGCTGCGCGCGCGAGGCGCGAAGGCTCTCCACCTCCAGGGCCAGGGAGCGCGCCTCGGCCTCGTGCCGGCGGTCTGACTCCTCCAGGTCGGCGAGCCGCTGGCGAAGCGAGGCGGCCGCCTCCGCGGCGCGCGCGTCAGCCTCGGCACGGGCCTGCGCCCGCCCCTCGGCGACCCGCTGCTCGATCTCCGCCGCGATCGTCGCCGCATGCCGCTCGGCCGCCGCCGCCCGCGACTCGGCCTCGGCCGCATGCTGCTCGGCGGCGAACGCGCGCGCCTCGGCCTCGGCGGTGCGCCGCTCGGCCGCGAGCGCGCGCGCCTCCGCGGCGGCGCGCGCCAGGTCCGTCCCGGAGACGTCGGACGAGTCGGACGAGCCGGGCAACGGCGCCTGTCCGGACAGGCGCGCTCCGGGCAGCGACGCCCCCGGCACGGGGGCCGGTAGCCGCACCTCGAATCCGTCGCCCGTCCTCAGCGCGAGCGCGACCTCTCCCGTGACCGCGTCGGAGGGCACCGAGTAGGCGGAGCGCAGCACGCCGCGGCGGTCCGGCGGCGCCGGCAGCGCCTTGAACAGCCGCTCGATCCCGTCGGCGCCGGTCACCACCAGCGCCGGCCGCCCGTCCCCGGCCGGTCGCCGCCGGGGCGCGGCGCCGTCGACGCGCAGGAGCGCGGTGTGCATGTCGACTCTGACCAGCTCGACGTGCTTGATCTTCACCGAGTGCCAGGCGTCGCTCACGTGGGCCCGAGTTTACGCGCGCTAGCTGGGCTTTTCAGGCTCGCAACGGATCTTGGCGACGGCGAGCACGGGAATCGTGGCCGCGTGGGTGTTAAATCCCGGGACGATGCTCCGCCCGCGAATCGATCGGCGACGTCCTTGAAGCTGCTGGTCACCGGCGGCGCCGGGTACATCGGCTCGGTCGTCTCGCGGATGCTGATCGGCGCGGGCCACGAGGTCGTCGTGCTCGACAGCCTGGAGCGAGGGCACCGCGCGGCGGTCGCCGCCGAAGCGCGCTTCGTGCAGGCCGACCTGCGTGACCCCGACGCGGTTCGCGCGGCCCTGTCGGAGGGTTTCGACGGGGTCCTGCACTTCGCCGCCTTCGCGCTCGTGGGCGAGTCGGTCAGCAGCCCGGAGCTCTACTGGAGCAACAACGTCGCCGGGAGCCTGAACCTGCTCGACGGGATGCGCCGCTCGGAGGTGGGGCGACTGGTGTTCTCGTCCACCTGCGCGGTCTACGGCCAACCGGACGAGGTTCCGATCTCCGAGTCAGCCCCGCCGCGCCCGACCAGTCCCTACGGAGCCTCCAAGCTCGCCGTGGACCAGATGATCGCCGACTTCTGCGCGGCCCACGGCCTCGGCGCCGTCAGCCTGCGCTACTTCAACGTGGCCGGTGCCAGCGGGGACGCGGGCGAGGACCACGAACCGGAGACCCATCTGATCCCCAACGTTCTCCGCGCCGTGCTCGGACGGATCGAGTGCGTGGAGCTGTACGGCACCGACTACCCGACGCCCGACGGGACCGCGATCCGCGACTACATCCACATAGAGGATCTGGCCGAGGCTCATCTGCTCGCGCTGGACGGCGCGCGGTCCGGCGAGCACCGGATCTTCAACCTCGGCAACGGCAACGGGTTCTCGGTCCGCGAGGTGATCGCCGCCGCCGAGCGGGTGACCGGCCGCCGGGTGCCGGTCCGCGAGGCGCCGAGGCGTGCCGGGGACCCGCCGATGCTGGTCGCGGCGAGCGGCCGGATCCGTGAGGAGCTCGGCTGGAGCGCGCGCAAGCCTGAGCTGGAGCGGATGATCTCCGACGCCTGGGAGTTCGCCCGGGCGCGACCCGCCGGATACTCAGAGTAGGTCCTCGATCGCCGCGAGCGCGTCGGCCGCCACGGCGGCCGGGTCCCGTCCGGCGTCGATCGTGCGGAAGCGATGGGGCTCGGCGGACGCCAGCCGTCGGTACGCGCATGCGATCCGCTGGAAGAACTCGTCGCCGCCGCGCTCCAGCCTGTCGGCGGGCGCGCCGCGCGCGGCCGAGCGCGCGCGCGCGGTGGCAGGGTCGACGTCGAGCAGCAGGGTTCGGTCGGGCGCGATCCCCCCGATGGCGAACTCGTTGATCGCGCGCACGGCCTCGATCCCGAGCCCGCGGCCCGCACCCTGGTAGGCCAGGGAGGAGTCGACGAAGCGGTCCAGGAGGACCAGCCCGCCGGCGGCCAGCAGCGGCGTCAGCGCCTCGTCGACCAGCTGGGCGCGCGCCGCCGCGTACAGGAGCGCCTCGGCGCGGGCGCCGATCGTCGCCTCGGGGTCGCTGACCAGCTCCCGGATGCGCTCGGCGGCCTGAACTCCCCCCGGCTCGCGAAGCACCGTGACCGCCACCCCCCGCCTTGCGATCTCGTCGGCGAGGGCACGCACCAGCGTCGACTTGCCGGCGCCGTCGACGCCCTCGATCGTGATCAGCCTGCCGCGCCGCATGCCTCGCCGCGCGACGGTACCCGACGCGGCCTCGATGGTGATCGCAGAGGCGGCGGCGCTCGACCGGCCCGGCTTCTCGCACCCGCGGTCGTGCCCGACGCGGCCCGGCCTCGCTCGCCCCGGCGGTCCTGTCCGACCGGGCCCGGCTTCTCGCCCCGCGGCGGTGCCGGGCCGCTCGAAGATGGTGGTCGGCGAGGCGGCGGCCGACTACGATCGACACCCAGTGCTCGCCGAGCTGGAACGCCACCCTCACGCCCGTGCGGTGCTGGCCCCCGCGCTCGTCGCTCCCCCGCGACCGTCGCACGCGTACCTGTTCCACGGCCCCGGCGGATCGGGCAAGCGCGCGGCGGCGCGCGCGCTCGCGGCTCAGCTGCTGTCCGAGGGCGTCCACGATCCCGACGGCGCCCGCCGGAGGGCGCTGGCCGGCGCCCACCCGGACCTCACCTGGGTGCAGCCCAGCGGCGCTCACGAGATCCTCGTCTCCGACATCGACGGGCCGGTCATTGCGGCGGCCAGCCGAACGCCGTTCGAGGCCCGGCGGCGCGTGTTCGTGGTCGAGCGCGCCGACGAGCTCGGCGACGCGGCCGCGAACATGATGCTAAAGACGCTTGAGGAGCCCGCGCCGTTCGTGCACCTGATCCTGCTCTCGGAGCGGCCCGGGGAGGTGCTGGCGACGATCCGCTCACGCTGCCAGTCGGTGCGCTTCGAGGCGCCGGCCGAGGCGGAGGTCGCGGCGGAGCTCGAGAGGGAGGGGTTGACGGCTCAGACCGCGCTCGCCTGCGTGCGGCTGGCGCTCGGGGACACCGACCGCGCGCGTCAGCTGGCGAGCGCCGAAGGGCTGTCTCTGCGAGCCGCGGCCGAGGGCGCCGCGCGCTGCGCGCTCGCGGGCGAGATCGACGTCCGGCGACCCTGGGGCGAGGTGATGTCCGCGGCCCGGGCGCGCGGCGAGGCCGCCGAGGCCCGGGTCGAGGAGGCCGGCAGGGCCGAGCTGGAGCTGACCGCGAGCCGCGACCGCAAGCGCGTGCAGGGAGAGTGGTCAGAGCGCGCCCGCCGTGCCCGGCGGCGCGCGCAGACCGCCGCGCTCGACCTCGGGCTTCAGGTCGTGTCGCTCTGGTACTCGGACCTGGCGGCGATCGCGCACGGTGCCCACGAGCTCGTCCGCAACCAGGACCGGCTCGCCGAGCTCGCGCACGATGCCGGTCCGGCGCCCGCTCGGCTGCTCGAGGCCGTGGAGCTGGTGGAGGAGACGCGTGAGCGCTTCACGCTCAACGTGTCCGAGGAGCTGGCGTGCGAAGCGCTCGGCCTTCGGCTCGTGCGGCTGCTGGAGGCCGGGTGAGGCCGTGCTGTCGATCCGCCGAGGAGAGGAGCGGCGAACCGTGGTGAGCGGGGAGGGACGGGTCTACCTGCGCAGCCCGGTCCGCGCGGACCGGGAGGAGTTCACCGGGCTCATGCGAGCCAGCGAGGAGTTCCACAGCCCGTGGGCGACCGCGCCGACCGACCACGAGCGCTTCGCGGCCTACATCGCGGACTCGCGCCGGGCAGACTTCGAGGCGCTGCTTCTCTGCCGGCGCTCCGACGACGCGATCCTCGGGTTCTTCAACCTCTCCCAGATCGTCCGGCGACGGTTGCAGAGCGCCTACCTGGGCTACGCGGTCGGCCTGCCCTTCGCCGGCCAGGGGTACATGCGGGAGGGGATCGAGCTGGTCCTGGCGCACGCGTTCAAGACCCTGGAGCTGCACCGGATCGAGGCCAACATCCAGCCCGGCAACGCGGCCTCGCTGGCGCTCGCGGCCGGGGCCGGGTTCCGCCGGGAGGGCTTCTCGCCGCGCTATCTGAAGATCGGGGGCCGCTGGCGCGACCATGAGCGCTGGGCGATCCTGGTCGAGGATTGGCGCGCGCGGACGCGTCCGGAGGACCCGAAGCTCGGTTCTGAGGTGCGATAATCGACCGGCGCGCGCCGCACGGCGCGCCCACCGAGAGGAGGAACCATGGCACGCAGGCGCTCGTTGACCAGCCAGCTCTACCGGGCGGCACGGATCTCCAACAACATCTCGGCGCTCGCATCGGGTAATCCGGGCCGGATCGCCCGGCGGACCAAGAACGTCGCGCTCGGGCGCGCGCTCGGGCGCGCGGGACTCTGGCGCTCGCTCTGGAAGTAGCTCTCCGCCGCCGCACAGCGCCCGCGGCGGGCGGTGTTCGCCGCCTGGCCGGCCCGCTCTCTCTGCGGGCAGGCCGGGCGCGCAGGCGCGGCCGACGCGCGTCACGGCCGCGTCTGCGAGGCCCTGGGCGCCGGTGCGGGCTTCGAGCCGCGGAGGCCCCGGCTCGCGCGCGTCGCCGACAGCAGCGCGGCGATCGCCATCAGGCCCATCGAGGCGTAGAAGGCGGCGTGAAGCCCCGACGTGAACGCGGCAGCCAGTTGCCCGTGCAGGCTGGTCGAGCCTACGAAGATCGCGAACGCCAGCCCGCGGCTGATCGAACGTGACGCGATCAGGATCGCCATCGCGAACGAGAACACCATCCCCACGTTGGAGAAGGTCCGCAGCATCCCGGAGGAGATTCCGAACAGCTGCGGCGGGGCGGCCTTCATCACGGCGGAGTTGTTGGCGGGGAAGAAGAAGCCCGATCCGATCCCGTTGATCACGCTCGCGACGACGACGAGCCACAGTCCGGTGTGGACCGAGAGCTGCGCGTAGAAGAACAGCGCGACGACCTGGACGCCCAGGCCCAGCGTCGCGGGCAGCACCGGCGAGAGGCGATCGGCGAGGCGGCCCGCGAACGGGCCGGTCATCCCGCCGATGACGTAGCCGGGAACGAGCAGCAGCGAGGCGTGGATGGGCGACAGCCCGCGCGAGCCCTGCAGGTACATGATCACCAGGAACAGGACCGCGTAGTTGGCGAGCGCCTGGAGCATCGAGGCCAGCAGCGACGGGGACATGGTCGGGACCCCGAACAGCGACAGATCCAGCATCGGCTCGTCGACGCTGCGCTCGATCCAGACGAACACCGCCAGCAGCGTGACGCCGCCGGCCAGGTAGCCGATCATGGTGGCGTCCAGAGGGACCGTCGCGAGCCGGGTGATCCCCCACAGCAGACCGAAAAGGCCGAGGCCGAGCGTGGCCATCCCGGCGGGGTCCAGACGCCTCCGGCGACGCTCCCCGCGGTCGTGCAGGACCCGCACCGCCAGTGAGACCGCCCCGAGGCCGATCGGCACGTTGATCCAGAAGATCCACCTCCACGACGCGTAGGTGACGATCAGACCGCCCAGCACGATGCCCAGCACGGCGCCCAGGCTCCAGCCGATGCCGTTGAAGCCGTACGCCCGGCCGCGCTTCTCAGGCGGGAACAGGTCCGCGATCACCGCGCCGCTGTTGGCTGTCACGAACGCGCCCCCGATCCCCTGCAGCACCCTGAAGGCGATCATCGACGCCTCGTTCCAGCTCAGCGCGCACGCCGCCGAGCCGACGACGAACAGCACGAAGCCGGACTCGTACATGCGCACGCGCCCGAACATGTCGCCGAGGCGGCCGACCTGCGTGGCCAGCAGCGTGATCACGAGCAGGTAGCCGATCACCACCCACACCACCGACGCCAGAGCGATGTGCAGCGTGCGCTCGATCTCCGGCAGAGCGAGCACCACGATCGTCGTGTCGACCGCGGTGATCAGGACGCCGGTCATCACCACGCCAAGCGCAAGGCCCGGTCCGCGGCGTCGCGTCTGGTCCGGAACGGCGTCGCTCAAGGCTCGCTGCGGGAGTTGCATGAACCGTGCTTCGTTGCCCCGAGTCTATGACTCCGTCGATCGGGAGGCGCAGCGTGCGCGGCGGGCCGGCTGGCGTCCGGGTCCCGGATCGCCCGCCGTCTTCACCCGCGGTCCGGCCGGCGTCCGGGTCCCGGCCAGGATGCCGTCTTCACCCGCGGTCCGGCCGGCGTCCGGGTCCCGGCCAGGATGCCGTCGATGCCGCTCCGCCGCCGAGCGGCCTGAGATACCCTCCGGATCTGCAGCGGCTCTCGATCCTGCAGCACCGGCACGGCGCCGTCTCGGCGCCGGCGCCGGGCGAGAGGGCGAGGGGTCCTGCGAAACGCCGACGTAGCTCAGCTGGTAGAGCACTTCACTCGTAATGAAGGGGTCCGGGGTTCGAGTCCCCGCGTCGGCTCTCGATCTGGTCGTCGCCGGCGGCCGCGTGCCCCGTCTGCCTGATCGACTGGCGCCTCCGCGTCGTGGCCGACGCGGACGCCCGGGCCCTGGTGATCGCCGGGCGCGCGATCGAGCGTCCGGGGCTATCCGAGCAGGTAGCGCAGCGCGCGTGCCCGGGACCACGGACCTCTGAACCGCGCGAGCTGCCGACCGTCGGTCAGGCACACCGCCCAGCCGCCGAGGATCGGCCTGAGGATGATCGAGGGCGGTCCTGTCATTGCGAGGTCCATCTTGAGGCTCGCGCTGAAGAGAACGATCAGAGCTGCCGAAGAGGACCGAAAGAGCCGAGAGCCGAAAGAGCCGGGATGCGAGGGACGGTGGCCTTCGGGCCGTGCGCTCGCTGCGCGATGGCCGGAGCCGGGGCGAATGTCGCATGCGGGTGAGCCATCGGGTCTACTACTGATGCGCGTTCAGTAGTAGACCCCAGTGAAGTCGGCCTTCTGGTGTCGATCAACGTGAGCGAGGGGCGCCGGGCTTCTCACGATGACGAAAGGGGACGCGACTGTGAAGTCGTTCAGGGACATGTCAATCCGTCTGAAGCTGTTCGGCGGCTTCGGCGTGGTGCTGGTGCTGACCGCGGTGCTCGGGATCGTGATGATCTCGCAGCTCGGGAGCGTCAACGCCATCTCACGCACCATCTCCGGAAACGATCTGCCCTCGGTCGCGCAGATCGGCGACATCCAGCGGGCCCTCAACGACTATTGGAGCAGCACCGTCGAGGGGATCGTCGAGACCAACCCGGCGGTGCGCGCCAGGCAGCAGCAATCGGCGGTGCAGGACGCGCAGAGGATAGACGCCGATCTGAGGAGCTACGCCAAGCTCGCGAGCCCCGGGCAGGACACCTCCTACTACCACCAGGCGCAGGCCCAGTGGGCGGTGGCGAGGGCGGCCGCTGCGCCGCTGCTGTCCAGCACGGTTCAGGACAACGCTGCGACAAAGGCGCTGGTGACCAGGCTGGACACCGGACGCTTCACGCCGATGCAGGGGCTGCTGTCGTCGTGGTCGGCGCTGAATCGGAAGGTCGCCGCGACTGACACCCGGATCAGCGCCTCCACTTACAGCTCGGCGCGGACGTTGGCGGTTGTGTTGTTGGTGGTGGCGGTCGTGGTGGGTCTTGTGATCGCGTTTTTGGTTTCGAGGGCGATCAAGCGGGGGGTTGATGTTGTTCTGGATCG
>JAJZWB010000114.1 GCA_021846845.1 Actinomycetes bacterium
CGCCAGCGTCGAGAGGCCGGCCAGCCGGGCGTCGTAGGAGCGGATCGCGGCCCGCTGTGCGCGCTGGACCGTCAGCGCGCGGGTCGCCGACGCAGCGGCCTCCAGCCGGCCAAGCAGCGCCGGGACGGTCCGCACCGAACCGGACGACAGGGCCGCGGCCAGCGCGCCGGCGGCGGCCGCCATGCCGCGCAGCGAGCTCACCTGCGCGCGCCAGCCGGCGAGCGACACCGGCGGCGGGCGCAGCGGCAGCAGCCGCGCAAGCACGCCGTCGATGGTGGCCCTGAACGACCGCAGCGCATCCGCCTTGCGCGCATCCAGCGCCGCCACGGCAGCGGCCGTCGTCCCGCGGTTGTCGGCGAGCTCCCGCGCCAGCCGGGAGGTCGCGGGCGAGATCGCCGCGAGCGCCGAGGAGAACGGCGGCAGGAACGCCACCAGCGCCGCGGTCTGCCGGGTCAGCGTCGCCTCGCTGTCGACCAGCTCCAGCAGGAGCGAGCGCAGGCGGGCGGCCTCCGTTGGCGCGCGCAGGTCGGCCAGCCGCGCGCGCAGGATCTCGATCCTCCGCAGCGCCGCCATCAGGCCGTCCGCCTCCGCGACGGTCGGATGCGAGCCGCGGACGCCAAGCTCGGCCGTGACGCGCGAGACCGAGCGCAGGGGCGACGCGAGCGAGCGCTCGACGGCATCGACGCCGCTCAGGTAGCGGCTGACGGCGCGCGCCGCCGACGGCGGGTGGCCCGAGCCGCCGCAGGCCGCCAGCGCGATGCAGCCGGCCAGCGCGACCGCGACCAGCGCCGCCACCCGGCTCGCCCCAGCGCGCCTGGCCGGCGCGACCCCCACAACCGCCGCCACCCGGCTCGCCCCTGTGCGATCGGCGGCGCGCACCGGCGGTCGCTACCTGATCAGCTGCACGAGCGACACGCTGCCGTCGCGATGGCGAAACACGAGCTTGACGAGCCCGCGGCCCGGCGCCAGCCACACGGTCCGCACACCGCTGCCGAAGCGAGAACCCCTCTGGCTCAGCACGCTGCGCAGCTCCAGGGCGCGGAACGTGCCGGCCGGCACCCTGACGGTGCGGATGCCGACGATCGTGGTGCTGCCGCGAACGCCGTAGGCACGGAAGTCGGTCGGGTTGCCCGACGTCCAGCGGTCGCCGGCCTGCGCGTAGGCCGGGATCAATGGGTTGAAGCCGTAGACCAGCAGGTCGAGCGGGGTGAAGAAGTGGCGACCGCGACCGAGGCGCGGGAATCGGACGAGCGACGCGGCCGAGCTCGATCCCCACAGGTTGATGACGCCGTCCAGCCGGACGGTGAAGCCGTACTGGCCGACGGCGCGCATCGGCCCGGAGACGCTCTTGACCGCGATCTGCGCCGAGCGGTTCGCCACCGCGGCGACCCGCACACGCTCGATCTCGGGCCTTCGCATCCAGCGGCTGTTGGTCCAGCGGTATGTCCCCTGCAGCCCCAGCGTGAGCGGGAACCAGTTCTGATCGGGCAGGTTCGGCGCCGGCTTGAGGTTTGTCGACAGCAGCTCGGCCTCGGTGACCGGCGCCGCGCCGCCGCCGCTGTGATCGAACACGACCCTGACCGGGCCGACCCCCCTAACCCACCAGACCGTGCGGATCCCGCTCCCGTACGGATCTCCGAGGGCGCCCGCCTGCACGATCCGCGAGCGCACGACGGCGGCGACCACCCCGTCCGGGAACGCCGGCACCTTCACCAGCTGCAGCCCTAGGTACTGCGACACGCTGGAGACGTCGTTGGCCGCGCCGCCGGTGGAGGTCCAGGTGACGCCACGCAGGAGCGGCTCTGACAGCACCGGCGCGCGGCTGCCCCAGATCACGTCGTAGAGAACGCTGGAGAGGCTGTTGGCGCATTGCGTCGTCGGGCACAGGATCGGGTCCTGTGGCGGCGGCGGGCAGCTGCTCCAGCTGGTGTTCAACAGCCCGGAGTTGCTGTCCTGGAACGACATAACGCCGACGTCCGCGCCAGCGGGGCAGGCGAGCGAGGTGGCGTTGGCGGCCGGCGGCGTGTCAGCCGGATCGGCCCACGCGAGCGTGAACGAGCCGCCCTGCTGCTGCTGGACCACGACGTTCTCGACCGTCCCGCCGGGGTCGTAGGCCGAGTCCGTCCAGCGGTACTGCCACTGGGCGCCCGGGGGGTCCGGTAGCCATGCGTCCGCGCTTGCGATCCCGCCCAGCGCCATGACCGCGGCCACCAACGTCAGCCCCCCCGCGATCAGCCGCTTCATCCAGATCACGACCGGCCGAGCGTAACGCACGTTTCGATCACCGCTGCAACCAGCCGAGATTCGCGCGCAGCGGCCGGGCACGGAAGCGCTCGAGCGCGACTGCCAAAGACAGCCTTGCCGGCCGCCTGCGCGCCGCCCGCATCCGCCGTGCGAGCGCGCGGTCGACCGACACGGCCGGGAAGGCGAGCTCGAGCTGCGCCCGTGAGGCCGGACGACCCAGCCGCAGCGCCAGCCGGCCGTGCGACATGCCGGCCGTGAAGCGCAACCGCCGCCCGCGCCAGCGCAGGATGATTCCCTCCGGCCCCAGGCGGCGATGACGAACCCGCCGGAACCGCAGATGCAGCCGCAGACCGGACGGAAGCGAGACAAGCAGCCGGCTCAGGGACGGTCCGTAGCGAGCCGCGATGATCGTCACCGACAGCCGCGCGCGGGCGCCCCCGATGAGGGTCAGCCGCGGATGGATCAGCGACGGCGGCTGTGGCCGCGCGGCGATCGTGCGCGTGGGGGCCGAGACGCCGGGACCGCCGATCCCGCCGCGATCCGAGGCCCACTCAAGCACCCGGAGCGAGCGCCCGACGTCCGCGGCGACCGGCCGGTAGCTGCGCTGGACGGCGCCGGGGATCGGGATGCAGCGATGCCGCAGGCACCGCTGCCACTGGAACGCGTACCCCGTCGGGGCCGGCGCCCAGGCAGACAGCGATGCCGACACCAGCGCGCCCTCCACCGCCCGCCCGACGACGGCCGGTCGACCGGAGCCGGCTGGCGGGGCGGGCAGCGGGCCGGCGCTGCCATAGAAGGCGTGGCCCGTCGTGTCGACGATGGCGCACGCCTGCGGCGAGCCGCAGGCGATGCCGGTCAGCGAGCCGGCAGTCTGGATCGCCGAGGTGGCGAGCGCGCCGGGTCCGTGGGGGTCGAACTCGACGGCGTTGCCGGCCGCATCGGCCTCCACGCACCAGGTGGCGGTCATGCAGGCCAGCGCCTCCGGCTGGCTGGGATCGATCGTCGCCGTGGTCAGCGACTGCGCCGCGAGCGGATCGAACGTCGCACGCACGCCGTCGGCAGCGACCGCGACGCACTCATCCAGGGAGGGACAGGCCACCGAGACGGCGGCGGCCGCGAGCACCTGCACCGCCGGCGGCCGACCCGGCGATTGCGGGTCGAACGTG
This sequence comes from Actinomycetes bacterium, assembly GCA_021846845.1. Taxonomy (GTDB): domain Bacteria; phylum Actinomycetota; class Thermoleophilia; order Solirubrobacterales; family Solirubrobacteraceae; genus Palsa-465. The sequence goes on from JAJZWB010000114.1 coordinate 3,411, forward strand.
ACCTCGTCGCCGGCGCCGTCGACAGCGGTGCACTGGGTCGTCGATGGACACGCGATCCCCGTGATCTCGGTCTGAGCGGGGGTCGCAAGCAGCGCATAGGTCGCGGCGGACGGGTCGCCGGGGTTGAACGTGATCTCGTCGCGATCGTCGTCGACCGCCGTGCACTGCGTGGTGGACGGGCAGGAGACGGCGAGCAGCGGATGGCCGGCGACCAGCTGCCTGACCGACGGGCCCGACGGCGCAAGCGGGTTGAATGAGACCTCGTTGCCGTGCTGGTCGACGAGCGTGCACTGTCCGGCGGACGGGCAGGCGAGCGCGTACACGGTCACCGCCCCTGGGTCCACAGCCCCGGATGCGACCGTCGCACCGGTCTGCGGATCGAAGGTCAGCACGTTCCCGGTCTGATCGGCGGCCGTGCACTGGGCGGCGGACACGCAGGCGACCGCCGAATAGGAGCCGATCACGTCGATCAGCGACGGCGGCGAGACGACGCCGGTGGCAGGGTCGAAGCTCAGCTCGCGGCCCTGCACGTCAACCGCCATGCAGTGGGCGGAGTCGGCGCATGCCAGGTCCGTGATCGCCTGCGGATCGCCAAGGCCGACGCGGCTGACGACGGTGGAGCCGGGCGCGAACGTGAGCTCGGCGCCGCCTGAATCCACCGCGGTGCAGCTGGTCGCCGAGGGGCAGACGACCGCGACGATCGAGTGGCCCGGATCGAACGCCTGCTGCGAGAGGTTGCCTCCGGCGGGGGAGAACACAGACTGCTTGCCGGCGCTGTCGAACCCGATGCATTGCGTCGAGGTGGGGCAGATCACGGCGGTCAGCGCGCGGTTGGAGGAGAACGAGATCTGGCTCGGCGAGGAGGCCGTGCCGGTCTGCGAGTTGAACGTCACCTCGGCGCCGCCGGCGTCGACGGCGACGCAGTCCGGCTGGCTGGCGCTGGGAGCGGCAAAGCACGCCACGTCGCTCAGCAGCTGCCCCGGGTCGATCGCGACGACCTTCGCGGCGGCGGGCGCCTGGGGGTCGAACGTGACCTCGTCGCCCGACGCGTCGACCGCGACGCACGCCGACGACGCCGGGCATTCGACGGCCGTCAGCGCCCTGCCCGGGTCGATCGTGGCGATGTGCGCCGCGCCTGGATCTCCGGGGTCGTAGGTGATCTCGCCGCCGCTGGTGTCGACGGCGACGCACAGGTGCGGGGACTCGCAGGTGACGGCCAATGGCGAGGCCCGGTCGACCGGCGTCGGGGAGCTGGGGGCGATGCTGGACGGGTCAAAGGAGACGGCGCCGCCGGAGATCGTCAGCGCGGTGCACGAGGTTCCGGACGGACACGCAACCGCCGTGAGCGCGGGCCCCGAGCCCGCGGCATCCGCCGCGATCGGCCCCGACCAGGAGATCGCGGCCGACGCCGGCGTGGCCGCGGCAAGCGAGCCCGCCAGCACGCACAGCCCCCAAAGCGCCGCCCGCCGGGCAGAGCGACGACGCTCACGCGGCATGCGCCTCAGGATATCGCCGGCCTGGGGGACCGGACTCCGCGGGCTCTCGAGCGCGAACACGTCGCCGGCCGTGGCGCGCTGTCGATGACCGCACCACGGCCCTCCCACCGTCACCGTGTCGGGGCCCATGCACGGCTGGTCGCCGGCGCCTCCCCCGCTGTCGCGGATTCGTCGTAGGCCATGAGGGAATCGCTGGGCCAGGCTTCAGCGGGCGCGTGCCGGCCTGCGGCGCCCACCATGCCCGCGACCCGACCGGCCATGCCCACCATGCCCGCGACCCGACCGGCCATGCCCACCATGCCCGCGACCCGACCGGCCATGCCCACCATGCCCCCGACCCGACCGGCCGTGCGCGTGTCGCCTGTGCTTCCTGGCCCTGTGACGCCTGTGCTTCCGGGCCCTGTGAGGCGGGGTCGTCGTCGTCCTCGTGCTCGGCTGCGGGGCAGGGGAGACCGTCGGCGTGGGCGCCGGTCCGGTCACCGCTCCGGTCTGCGCCGGGGCTATCGCCGGCGCCGGCGAGACGACCACCCACGCACCAGTCGCCGGGTCATAGCTGGCGCTCCCAATCCCGAACACGACCGCGTTGGAGGCTCCGACAGCGCCCGGACCGACCGTGATCACGTTCGCTCCCGGACCGCCGATCACCACGCCGTCAGCGCCGCCGACCGTGATGCTGTTCGCGCCCCCGTAGGTCGGGTAGATCGTCTGGAGCGTCTGCGGCACCCCGGCGGCGAACGTCAGCTGCCCGTCGGCGCCGACCACGATGTCGTTGCCGGTGCCGAGCGTGATCGTGTTCGCGCCGGAGCCGCCGAAGACGATGTCGTTCCCGTTGCCGAGCGTGATCGTGTTCGCCTGGGTGCTGTGCAGCGACACGCTCGGGTCCTGAGAGACGATCGAGACCAGGGCATTGGCCTTCCACGTGATCTGACCGTCGTCGCCGAGCACGATCTTGTTACCGCCGCCGCCGATGATCCTGTCGAATCCGGTCCCGGCCACGACGATGTCGTTGCCGTTGCCCAGCGTGATCGTGTCACGGCCCCCGGCTCCCGGAGCGGTCGAGCCGACCTTCGCCAGCTTGCCGATCCAGCTGTCGGGCCCGGCGAAGTAGACATAGCCGTTCTTGACGACCACGTTGGCGTACTTGGTGTGGCCGAGGTTGATCGTCTGGGGGCCAGAGCCGGCGAGCACCACCGCGGAGCCGTTGTAGGCGCCGAACACCGAGCTCAGACCGACCGTGATCGGATCCACCGTGTACGCGTCGATCACGCCCTGCGTACCCGTGATCGGATTGTTGAGCTGGTCGACGATCCCGTGATCCATGATGATGATGTCGTGCCCCATGCCCGCATAGATCTGGTCTGAGGTCGCGTACAGCGGATCGGCGGTCGGCGATGCGGGGGGCCCGTCGGGCTGGTTGACGACGGTCATCGCAGGGAGGTTGCCCGCGATGTCCTGCGCCAGGGTGTGCGACAGGTCCAGGTTGATCCCGTCGTTGGCGTGGATGATGTCGTTGCCGCTGCCGGCCTGGATGAGGTCGGAGCCCGAGCCGCCGAAGATCTGGTCGCCGCCGCCGCCGCCGAAGATCATTGAGTCGCCGACCCCGCCGTAGATGATCACGTTGTTGGGATCAAGCGAGGCGTCGATCACGCTCTGGCCCGGGCTGGCATAGATGCGCGCGCCGCCCGTGAGGCTCCCCGGCGTCGAGTTGTAGAAGCTTCCGTCCTGTGTCGTGTTCCCGAGCAGGATCAGCGGCGAGTAGTAGCCGCCACCACCGGTTGCGACGAGCTTCTTGTAGCCCCCGCCGCCCTGGACGACGGTGATCGTGTTGCGCGCTGTCGCGGTGACCGTGAACACGTTCTCGGTCGCGACGCTTGATGCGGTGGAGCCCAGCAGCAGATCGACCACATCGATCGAGCCGTACACGATCCCGCCATCGAGCGACAGCGCCGAGGGCGACACCGAGGCGCCCAGCGACAGCGAGCCGGCGGCGCTCATCCCGAGACCTCCGATCGCCCCGAAGTCCGCGAGCGGCAGAGCTGCCGCCGGCGCGCCGGCCAGCAGCACGCCGAGCGCCGCGTACTGCCCGGCCGAGATCTGACCGAGCGTGCCGGTCTGCCCGGCGGGAGCCTGGTCGTTGAACACGTTGAGCGTGGCGATCCGGTTCGGGTCGGCCTGCTGGGAGGGCAGCACCGGCAGCGGCGTGTCGAGCTCGGTCGGCAGCCGAACGCCGGCGACCAGGTCCGGAGCCGGGACCGCGGTCCCGTCGATCACCAGCTCGCCGGCAAGCCCGCCCGTGTTCTGCGGCCCGGCGAGCGGCGCCGCGATCACCGGCGTGCCCGCGGCCGTGTCGGCGACCGGCGGCACGATCACGTCGGCGGCGACGTTGAACGTGTCCGAGCCCGAGATCCCCCCGTCCAGCTGCGTGACGGCGCCCGCGGCGGTGGACAGGACCGTGAACGTGTCGCTGCCGCCGCCGCCGTTGACCTGCACCCAGTCAAGGCCGCGGTAGGAGATGTTCAGCCCGGCGCCGAGCACCTGCGTGGAGCTGATCACGAACTGCTCGCTGAGGCTGGTCCCGACCACGAGCAGGCTGTCGTGACCGCCGTTACCGACGATCGCGAGCGGCGCATCCAGGTGGTCGGCGGGCGGCGGCCCGACGAGCGCGAAGGCGCGCACCTGGAAGCCGTTGTCACCGGTGCCGGCGATCAGATTCAACGGCGCCTGCCAGGAGTACAGAACCCAGGTGTCGGCGCCGTTGCCGCCGTTGACGGTGGTGGCGTAGCTGATGCCACGGCTTAGATAGCCGGCCGTCGTCTGCACTGTGGACACGCTGTCTCCGACGGCCACGTTGCCCCCCGCGGCGGTCTGAGGCGAGCCGAACAGGCCGCCGAACTGGAACGTGTTGTCGCCGTTGCCGGCGTTCACCGTGGTCGGAGCGCCGTTGTCGACAAAGAAGAAGTGGTCTCCCACCTGCCCGCCGTTCAGGGTCAGACCGACGGTCGGGTTGTAGTTGATCCGCTCGTAGTAGGGCGTGTATGGACCGGCGGCGCCGTTGCCCGGGAGCGGATGCACCAGCGCCACGAACCCGGCGCGGATCAGCAGGTCGTTGGCCTGCGCGACCGGCAGATCGACGTTGAGCGTGTCGACGCCGGTCGGTGTGCCCACATTGTTGACGTTGACGATGTAGCTGGTGCCTTGCGGTGCTGCCCCGGTCACGCCCGACAGGTGGATGTCGTAGGTGTTGTTGCCGGCAGCACCGTTGACGTCGACCATGTTGCGCAGCGGCAGTGTTACGCCCTGGACCGAGCGCGTCATCCCGGGCAGCGCGTCCTGCGCGGTCGTGCCGTTGATCAGCGCGCCTGGCCCGGTGAGTGCGGAGTCGGTGATGTGGGTGGTGTCGATCGAAGGGAGCGTGAGCGAGAACGTGTCGTTGCCCGCACCGCCCCAGAGCTGGGTGTAGCCGTTGAGGGCCACCGGAGCGAGGGTCACGAGATCGCCGCCGTCGCCCGCGTGCACCTCGATCAGGGGCGCCGTCAAGGAGCCCGACAGCGAGATGGATGCCGGCGAGCCGTTCTGCCCGCCGTCGAGCGTCATCGTCGCGCCCGCACCCAACGTGCTCGTGGCATCGACCGTAACGTCGCCCTGCGCGGTCAGCGACATGGCACCGGTCGCTGCCGTGACCGCCGACCCGGATATGTCGATCGCTCCGCCCGCCGCGCCGGTGACGGTCGTCAGGGCCGAGACCGAGGAGCCGGGGTCCAGGGTGATGTCTCCGCCAGGCGTCGACAGCGTGATCGACCCGCCCATCGCGGTCACAGAGGCGGTCGGGTCGGCGAGGATCAGGTCATGCGGGCCCGCGCCCGCATTGGCGACGGTGAGCACCACGTCGCCGGTCTTGGCGGTGGCGGTGGCGATCTGGAGCGGTCCGTTGGTCTGCGTCAGATACAGGCCCGTGCCCGCGGTCAGCGGCCCGATGTCGCCGGCGCCGGTGTGGTCGACGAGCAGCGGATCGGACGCCTGCCCGATCATCGCTCCCGCGGTCAGCGTGATCTGGCCGCCAGTGATGTCGACCGCGGAGCCCGCGTTGCCGTCAAGGATCGAGCCATTGGTGCTGGTCGCGGTCACAGCTCCCGTGCTCGTCACGTCGGTCAGGGTCACGTCGCCCAGCCCCGTGATCTCGATCGGTCCGCCTGCGCCGTTGATGAGGGAGCCCGGCGCCATCGTGACGTCGCCGGGGGCAGTCGATCCCAGCGCCGTGACGGTTACCTGCGGCGTGCCCGAGCCGACGTCGATGCTGCCTGTGGCGGTGAACTGGACGTTCTGGCCGGCCTGGAGCGCGACGGCGCCTCCCTCGCTGGTGATCGGCGCGGCGTCCGTGATCGTCCCGTCAGCGGTGATGGTGATCGGCCCGCCCGCGGAGTCGACGGGCTGCTCGACGGTCAGCGAGCCATGGTCGGCGAGGCTGAGCGCGCCGTTGCTGCGCATGCCGGCGACCGAGCTTCCCGGCACGGCGCCGACGACCAGGTCGCCGTAGTTGACCAGCCAGATCGGGCCCGAGGAACTGCTCACGAGGCGTCCGACAGAGGTCTCCACGGGCGCGGCGGAGGCGCCGACCGCCTTCAGCGACTGCAGAACGGCGTTGGCGGCTATCACGTTCGCATTGGGGTTCGGGACGCCGGTCGGCGGCGGGTTTGCGTCCCCCACCTCGGAGATCGTGCCGCTCGCGTCGATCGTCGCCGTCCCCTGCGCGATCACCTGTCCGAGCGTGACGTCGCCCTGCGCGCCCAGCGTCACGTCGCCGGCGGTCGCGGCGATCCTGCCGACCGAGAGCGGGCTGTCGGGACCGATGGTGCCGAGATACACGCCCTTGGGAGCGGTGATGTTCACCTGGCCGGGGATCTGCAGCTCGACCGGGTTCACGGCGGTCCCGACCTGAGTAGCCGCGTTCACCGACAGCGCAGAGCCCCCGATCGCGATGATCCCCGGCGTCGTCTGGTAAAGGCCGCCGCTGGGAATGTAGAGCGCCACCGACTTGCCCGCGGTGATCCGGCCGAAGCGGAGGTCTCCGCTGTTCCATTGCAGCGACACGTTTCCGCCGGCGACTGCCGAGCGCAGCTGACCGGCGACGTCGAGCACCAACGGCGTGATCGTGTCGCCGCTGACCGAACCGGCCAGATCGCCGCTGCCGGCGAGCAGGCGCAGATTGCCCGCGGTCGTGACCTGGACGGCGGAGGTGCCGGCGCTGTTGATCGACCCGGGAGCGGTGATGCTGACGTCGCCGCCCGCGGTTACCGAGCCGAGCTTCAGCGGCGCCTGGGTCGTGCTCTGCAGGTAGGTGGCGCCCGGCGATTGGATCGACGTGCTGGCGACGGTCGTCAGCACGCCGAGCACGTCGATGAAGAACGGAGCGGTCTGAGCGACGGCGACGGTCGTCAGGACCACCTGGTTGCCGTTCTGGTCCACGCCGACCAGATCTCCCTGCGAGTCGACGCTGAGCAACGTGAATGCCAGCGTCTGTCCGCTCGCGTCGGTGCCGACCAGCGTGCCTGACCCCGCCTGGCTGGACAGGGAGAAGACGACCGGCACGACGCCCGTTCCGGCGATCGTGTCCGTTCCGGTCAGCGTCACGTCACCCGGCGCGTTGGCGATCGCGAGCGCTCCCGCCTGCTGGGAGCTGAGCGTGCCCGCGCGGAGATCGCCGGTGCAGACGCTCGGATTGCTCAGGCTGCCCAGGCAGATCTGAGCGGGCGCCGCCAGCTCGCCGATCGAGCCTCCGGAGATGATCGTGACCGTGCCGGGCGCTGAGATGTTGGGGTTTCCAACGCCGACGGGCGTGCCGGCCGATGACTGCAGGCCGACGGCGTTGATCGCGTACAGCAACTGGTTGGCGCTCCAGACCGCGTCGGCCTTCAGCGCCGCGTCCTGCGCCCCCGAGAGCGTGAACGTGAACGCGCCGTTCTGGGACTGGAAGTCAGGCGTCGCCTGCCAGCAGTTCAGCGCGGTGCAGCCGCCACCGACCAGCGGGCCCGCGTAGCCGGGCAGCGGCGCCCCGGCTCCCGTCTACACATCCGCCTGGTTGTTGAAGAAGTCGATCAGAGACCCGTATAGCTGCGACGCATACGCCTGCACCTGCGCCGTGCTCGGACCCGATGGCGAATTGGGCACGTCGGAGCTGAGGCCCAGCCCCGCGGCGGCGAGCGGAGCGAGGGCGTCCAGCGCGGCCGAGGAGGAGCTCAGCGTGTAGCCGGCGCTCGGGCTGGCGCTGCCGTTGTCCAGAAGGAGCCAGTACTGCTGGTAGCTGGCCTGAACCTCCGTGGCGAAGCCGTTCTCGATCCCGCCGGTGGAATCCAGCAGGTGCAGCCGAGACTGGATCGCCGCCACCTGGGACGCTGTCAGGGTCGAGGCGGCGGTCTGGCCGCTGGCGTCGAGCACCGAGCCGCCCGGAGCCTCCAGGACGACGTTGCCGCCGCTGGAGCAGATGCCGGTCTGCGGCAGTCCCTGCGTCGCGGCATTGCTGAGATCGGCGGCGTCGTAGCAGCGGCCGCTGGATGCGAGCCCTGGACTTAGCTGCCCGACCAGGAGCACCCCCTCCACCTGGTCAAGCCCGATGTTGCCTGGTGCGCTGGCGTTGACGACGCCGCCTATGTAGCCGCCGCTGGAGGCGGTCTGGGGCTGGGCGTCGATCTGCCACGGCGACGACGTGGAACCGATGTCGCCGATGGTCGTGTAGAGCGTGATGTTGTCGCCGATCACCTGCACGCTGGGGGAGGTCGGCTGAAGCGAACCCTGGGCGGTGACGACAACGTCGCCGTAGCCGCTCGCGTCCTGCGCGCTGAGGCCGGAGATGTTGGCGCCGGTCGCGAGGTTCAGATAGACGCCGGCGGAGTTGCCCTGAGCCAGAAGCGTGCCGCCGTTGTCGATCGTGATCTGGATCGGCGCGGAGGCGGTTCCGATGCCACCATCGGAGCCGGTGGCGCTCGCGATCAGCTGGAGGTTCTGCGAGCTGATCGCGCCCTGGAGCTTGGTGATGATCGGCCCGCCCTGCCCCGTGCACGCG
>JAJZWB010000115.1 GCA_021846845.1 Actinomycetes bacterium
GCGGGCGGGTGTGCCGCCGCCCGGGCGGCCGTCGCCGGCGCGGGAGTCCGCGCCGGCCGCCGCCAGAGCTCCAGCCGCCGCTTGACCGCCAGGGTCGGCGCGACGTTTCCCTCGGGGCCGGCCGCGGCGATCGTCGTGAGCGCAGCGACCAGGAAGAACATGTACGGCGCCTGCGGGTAGGAGAAGGCGTCGAACAGAGCGCCGACGACGAAGAAGGCCACGCAGCCCGCCGAGCTGGCGAGCGCCAGCGGCGCGACCACGGGATCCCGGGCCCGGATCGCCCGGCGCGCCAGGATCACGGGCGAGAGAACCATCCCGATGTATGCGAGCAGGCCGACGATGCCGACCTCCCAGAGCTCGTCGAGGTACTCGTTGTCGTTGATCCGGAAGAGGTTCGGCTGGTCCGGATTGAGCGTGCCGTAACCGCGTCCCAGCACCGGATGGGTGGCGATGTCGGGCATCAGGCGCTGGAAGTCGATGATCCTGTGGCCGGTCGAGTTGCTGTTGAGGTCGTTGTTGACGTTGAGGATCAGGCCCAGCGAGTGGGGCGAGGCTACGTGGACCGCGATCCCGAGGGCGACGATCCCCGCGGGAGCCAGCCTCATGACCTGACGCGGCCGATGCATGGCGATGTAGGCGATCGCGGCCAGCGGGACGAACAGCGCGGTCTTCTTCTCGGTCGCCATCGCGCCCGTGAACATGAGCGAGAACGCGATCGCGTTGAGCCACCAGGACGCCCGCGATCTGGCGTGCAGCATCCGGACGAACGCGAACGGGCTCACGACCACCAGCAGCGTGGCGGCGGCCAGGCCGTGCAGGGTGGGACCGACCACGAACACGCGACCGCCCGTCTGGACGGTGGGCGTGATGATCGTCGGCGAGGGCGCGACGGTCGCGATCGGCTTGAAGACGATCCCGCTCAGGTTGTAGAACGCGTTGTAGCCGGTCTTGCGCTCGACGATGATCCCGACCGCCGTGATCGAGGCGAGGCCGATGAGGTACGTGGTGAACCCGTGGACGTCCTCGAAGCGCAGCGCGGTGAGCGTGAACCAGGAGAGGATCAGGAACGACCCCAGCAGCGCGAACCGCTTCTCCGCGAGGGTGAACTCCCCGACGTTGACGATCCGACCGGCATCCAGCAGCAGGCTCGCGATCGCCACCAGCAGGAACACGCACGCGGCGGTCACGTACAGCTTCGAGCGCGGCGTTCGCAGGAACGCGCGCTGATCGCCTCCGAACCAGATCCAGGCGAACACCAGGACCGCGATGCCGAAGCGGTCGATCTCGGATCCGACCGGCAGATGGATCCTCACCTCGGTCGAGTCGATCGGGACGAGGAACAGCATCAGCAGGAAGCCGGCGAGGAACCACGGGAGCGGCCGGCGCGTGTGGGGGAAGGCGTCTCTGACGGTCGTGGCTGCCGGCGCTGTGGCCACGTCCTCGCCGTCGGCGGCGCGGTCGGCGAGCTCCCGCCGGCGGCCGTCCAGCTCCGGCGTGACCAGGGGGGTCGGGGCTCCCACCGCTACCGGCGCAGGCGTGAGGACGGGACGAGCGTCTGCTCGTGCGTCTCCGCCGAGGAGCGCTCATGGTCCTCCTGCGGCGTGCCGGCGCCCGCCGGATCAGGGTCGGCCGGCATCATCGGCATGCGCGTGCCATCGCCGTCCGGGTGCCGGTGCGGCGCCACGGACTGCCTCGCGACCGCTGCGCTCGCCCTCCAGCTCTCCCTGAACCTGGCTCCGAGCAGCACGAGCACGCACCACACGACCAGGACCAGCACGAACACCATCGCGGCCAGGGACTTGCGAACTCCGGGGTTCACCATCCCTCCCGTGGCGGATCCGAGCTCGCGCACGACGACGCGCTCGGACGTCGGGATCCTGTCCGACACCTCGATCCGCGTGACGAACTCCTGCAGCCCCTTGACCGCGCCGGTGGCGAGCGCCACCGCCTGCCCGACCGTCGGGGCCTGCGAGTAGATGTTGATGATCGGAAGGGTCGGATCGGTGTTGTAGTTCAAGCGGAACGGTGCGGTCTCTCCGTAGAGCTCGACGTTGCGCTGGACGGAGGTGGGCTCCTGCATCGCGCGGGGGATGTTCGTGTTGACCGGGCCGGCGGCATAGATGCGATCGCCCGCGATCCCGGCCTGCTGGCCGATGAGCGCCAGCACCGCGGGGCTCGTCATGAAGTTGGCGAACACGGTGGCTCGGGCGTCGGGCCCGTCGAAGACCTGATTCGAGTTGCCCAGAGCCGACGAGGCCGTGTCGACGACCACCTGGGTGGACGCCGCCGCGTACACCAGCGAGCGGGGCTTGAGCGAGAAGCCGCTGGGCTTGTACACGCTCATCACCGCCGCGACGATGGCGACCAGCAGCCCTGCGACCATCAGCTTTCGCCGTCCCCACAGCTCCCTCAGTACGAGCGCTAGTTCCATATCTGTCCTTGACCAGCCTGATGCGTCGGGTTTTCTCCAGTCACGGGAGCAACGCGACCGCGCGCGGGACCTTTTCGCCTGAGTCTTGGCAATGCGTTACGGAGCCGCTGCTGCGCGCCGGCCCCGCCGGCCGACGATCCGCCGCGCCGGCCGCGGCCGCGACCTCGGTCGCCGTCCGTCTAGCGGGCGCCCGGGGTGAGCAGCCGACGCCTCAGCTCGCGACGGGCGAAGCGCCTGTACTCGGGGTCCGGCACGCGTTCCACGCCGCGGGCCGCGGCGCGCGCGTACCCGTAGAGGAACGCCAGCCCGGAGATCGCGGCCGGCCGGCGCCGGCCGACGCGCAGCGAGCGCAGCATCACCCACACGGCCGTCTGATGGCCGATGTAGGCGCACTCGCCGTGACGAGCGTGACCTCGCAGCGTGCCGTCCGCACTGCCGATCGGGCGATGGTGCACCGAGACGAGTTCCGGAAAGGTGCGCGTTCGAAAGCCGCGCATCCTCGCGTATGTCTCGTCGATCGTGTCCCAGCCGAGGCGCTCCTGCAGGCCTCCGATCCGCTCGAAGCAGGCGAGCGAGTAGCACTTCAGGGCGCCGTGCACGTGGTTGGGGGCGATCCGGATGAGCCTGGTTGCGCCGCCTGGCGTCGTCTCCTGCAGGACCCCGCCGGCGAGCCCGAGGCGCGGGTCGGCGGCGAACCTGCGCATCAGCTCACGCATGTATGAGGGGCGAAGCTCGACGTCGCCGTCGAGCTTCATCACGTGCGTGTAGCGGCGCCAGTCGACCGTCGCCAGCCCGCGGTTGAAGTTGCGCGGGGCGGCTCCGGCGGCCAGCCGGTCGCGCACCGGCGCGGCCGGCCGGTCGTCCGCTTCGATCACGCGGAGGAACGGCACCTCCGGCTCCAGGCGTCGCAGCACCGCGAGCGTCTCGTCCTCGGAGCGGTCGTCGACGACGATCCATAGGGCGGGCTGCAGCTCCTGCGCGGCGACCGCGCGCACCACGCGCTCGATGTGCGCGCCCTCGTTGCGGACCGGGGAGACGATCAGGATCCGCGGCTCCAGGGGAGCGCGCCCGCGTGTCACGGGCCGTCGCGGTCGCAGCGTGATCACCTGACCGGTCACCTCGTCGGGGAGCCTCCGCCAAGCCTCCCGGGCGCCGCCTGGCCGTGCTCGTGGGGTGCCGTCGAGGGCTGAGCTCGCCATGCCCACATCAGGCCGTTGTCGGCGGTTCGCACCTGCACGCGGGTGACGAAGCCGTTGCGCTCGAACAGCTGCGTGACGAGACCGTGGAAGTCGGGCTCGGGGTTGCGGATCCGGTGGTACTCCACGATCCAGATCGCCGACGAGTCCGCGAGCCGCGGGTCCTGGAGGATCTCCCACTCGCTGCCCTCGATGTTCATCTTCACCAGGTCGGCCCGCAGGACCTCGGGCAGCACGTCGACGGTCTGCACCGGCGAGCCCTCGCCGCCGCCGATGCGGGAGAAGTTCTGCCTGCCGCTCTCGAACATCGCGGTCCCGTCGCGGTTTGACGCGCATGCTCGCACCAGCGTCCAGCCGGCGCCGTTGGCGTCCCTCACGCGCTCGAGCACACGGGCGTTGTCGGGATCGGGCTCGAACGCCACCACGCTCCCGAGCGTGAACCGCTGCTGCGCGTGAACGTCGAACAGGCCGACATTGGCGCCGAGGTCCAGGACGTTCACCGGACGGCCGAGGGCGCTGAGCCTCGCGACCACCTCATCGGGCCAGCGGTAGTAGTCGTACCCGTAGAACTTGCGGAAGATGTCGATGTCGCCGGTGCTGTGGCGCAGGGTGATCCTCCCGCGGGCCGGGCGCAGGACGTAGTCGCCGCTCGTGTGGGTCACGAGCTCGCGCAGCGAGTAGCGAACCGGGGTCCTCACCAGCCGGGCCTCGAGCAGCGTCCACGCGAGCTTCATCGCCCCCGCGCGCACGGGCGCCAGGCGCGCGGGCCAGGGGGCCGAGGCCAGGCGCCGGCCCATCCTGACCGCACGTGACCCAGGCGCCACGGTTGCTGGGGCTACGTCGGCGTGAGTCATGCGACCGAGAAACGGGTGCGCGCGCCGATTCCTCTCACCGTGCGGAGCGCGCGCCACCCCTGTGCGCGGGGCGTCCGGCACGGGCGGCGCGGCGTCCAGGCGTGGGGGTGTGGCTCTCCCGCGTGAGCGGCCCGGCGCTCACGCCGTTGATCCGGTGTGAGCACGAGCACGCATGCGCCGAGCGGCTCCGGCGGCGGCGGCGATCGCGCCACCGAGCGTGCCGGGCGCGACCGCCGCGCCGGCGGCGGGGAGGCCCTCGCGGGCCGGGTGCTGATGATCACCGAGAACAAATCGGTGCCCGCCGACCGGCGGGTCTGGAACGAGGCTCGGACGCTGGCGGCCGCCGGGTGGGAGGTGACGATCGTCAGCCCCGCCGAGCCTGGCCTCGAGCAGCCGGGGCGCGAGGTGCGTGAGGGCGTCGAGATCCATCGCTTCCAGCTGCATCCGTCCGCCGGCGGGGTGGCCGGCTACCTGCGTGAGTACTCCCAGGCGGTCTGGCGGATCCGCGGCATCGTCCGCCGGCTGGCCGAGGAACGGCGCTTCGACGTCGTCCACGCCAGCAACCCGCCTGACTTCCTGCTGCTGGCGGCGCGCAGCGCGCGCCGCCGGGGGGCGAGCTTCGTGTTCGACCACCACGATCTCGGGCCCGAGCTGTACAGGACCCGGTTCGCGGACGGCGGCCGGGCGCTGGAGCTCGCCATGCTCGCCGTCGAACGCCTGGCGTTCCGCATGGCCGACGTCACGCTCGCCAGCAATGAGACCTATCGAGAGGTCGCCCTCAGGCGGGGCCGGATGCGGCCGGAGAACGTGTTCGTGGTGCGCAACGGGCCGGACCTGCGCCGCTTCAGGCCCACGGACCCCGATCCGGCGCTGCGGCGGGGGCGCGGCCACCTGCTCGCGTACGTGGGGGTGATGGGACCGCAGGACGGCATCGACCACGCGCTGCGCGCACTGGCCTGGCTGCGGGGGCGGCGCACGGACTGGCACGCGATCTTCGCCGGCGCCGGCGAGGTGATGGGGCAGATGCGAGCGCTCGCCTCAGAGCTCGCGCTGGACGGCCACGTCGAGTTCGCCGGCTGGCTGGGGGATCGGGAGCTGCGCAGCCTCCTGTCCACCGCCGACGTCTGCATCGCTCCCGACCCGCCGAGCCCCTTCAACGACGTCTCGACGATGATCAAGCTCTCCGAGTACATGGCCATGGGCAGGCCGGTGGTCGGCTACGACCTCGCCGAGTCGCGGGCGACCGCGGGGGATGCGGCGCTGTACGCCGACGATCCTGAGGGCCTGGGCCGGTGCCTCGAGCGGCTGCTCTCGGACCCGGCCCGGCGCGAACGGATGGGCGCGCTCGCGGCCGAGCGCGCGGCCTCCGATCTTGGCTGGGAGCACGCCGAGCGCAGCCTCCTGGCCGCCTACGACCGGGCGCTGGCCCGCTCCGCCCTTCGCGCAGCTCCGGCTGCGACCACCGCGTAGATGAGAAGGTGGGCGGTTCTGGCGGTCGTCGTCATCGCCGGCGTGGCGATCTACGTCTCTGTCCGTGCCCTGATCGGCCGTCGCTCCGGGCCGCCGGTGCCGACCCGGCGCCAGCCGGCGGCGACCCGGTGCTCGGTCACGCTGCGGCCGGGCGCCGACGTGGCGCAGGCGATCGTGACCGCCGATGACGGAGAGACGATCTGCCTGGAGGGCGGCAGCTACGCCAGGATCGACGTGTCGAATGCCCACCACGGCGGCTATGTGACGGTCGCTCCCGCGCCGGGCGCCGTCGCGGTCGTCGACGGCGTCCAGACCAGCGCCGACACGTTCCTGCGCTTCAGGGGCCTGACGATGACCGCCGGGTTCGATCTGGTCGGTCCGGGTGCGGCGAGCCACGACCTCCAGTTCATCGACAACGACATCGGGCACACGACGTACGGGATCGTGGTCAACGGGGCCGGCGCGCCGATCCGCAACGTCCTGATCCAGGGCAACTCGATCCACGACCTGGACTTCTCCGGTCCATCGCCGGGCTACGCCGGGGGACAGGGGGTCACGGTCTACTGGGGCTCGTACATCACGGTTCGCGACAACGCGTTCTGGGCCAACAGCTGGCACTACATCCAGTGCGGCAGCTGCGATCACATGGCCGTCGAGCACAATCTGTTCACAGGCCCGTCCAACGCGCATCCTGGAGCCCACCTCAACGTCTGGCAGATCTGGCAGGGCGGGTCCGGCGACTCCTTCACGGACAACGCCGTCATCGGAGCCCCGGGAGCGCCGATCGCGGACGGCGCGATCCTGTGGGAGACGGGACCTGGCGGCGCGACGCTCTCGGACTCCTACAGCGACATGACGGTGAGCGACAACCTGTTCGTGGACGAGGACTCGACCACGACGCTTGACCTGGCGGCCTCAAGCGGGCTGACCGTGACCGACAACACGATCGTGGGCTCCGGCTACGGGCTGCTGGTCCGCGGCCGCTGCACCTGTGCGGCGGGGTTCGATCGGCCGGGAACCGGATACGACATCTCGGGCAACATCGTCGTCGCCGATGCAAACCCCGGCGCCCGCTTCCGCGTGCTGTGCCCAGCCTCCGGCGCCTGCGGCGACGGCAACGTCTCCGACGACGGCTCGGCGCGTTCGGCGTTTCCGGGTGCGGCGCGCTGGGTGACCGACTGGTCCCCGCGATGGGTGACCACGCAGTGGGACGCGAGTCGCCTCGCGACCCCGCCGGCGGGCTACTACGAGCCCGTCGGCCTGGGCATCGACGCCGGCGCTCGGGCCGGGACGGCGCCATGAGCGGCGTGCCCGGCTCGGGTCGCGGGTCGGCCCCACCGGCTCGTGCCTGGCGGGGCCGACCCGCGACGGGTCCGATCGGTGTCGCACCCGGGCCGACCGGTCCCGGCGCGCCGCGCGCGCGGGGACCGGTCGGCCGGCCCGGGCATCACGTCCCGGCCGGCCGGGACGTCAGCAGCCGATCGGAGATCGCCGTGGCGAGCGGGGCGCTACCCCCACGGTCCGATGACGCCCTGGTAGCCGTAGCTGGAGGCCAGTCCATTGGGCCGGTAGTAGCCGGCGGGAGGCGCGCTGCCGCTCGCCGGATTCCATGTCGTCGTCTGCCAGCTCTCCTTCCAGCCGTTGACGGAGCCGGTGCCGGAGGTCCCTCCGTGCGAGTCGGCGACGTTGTGATCGCTCACGCACCCGCTGCTGCAACCGTAGGCGTAGGCCTGGCCGTTGCCGACCTGGCCCGCGATCACGTTGTACTGGGAGGTGAGGTTGGTGCTGCTGACGCCCGTCACCGAGTTGAAGCCCAGGAAGGCGCCGTACTGGAAGCCGTCGGCGATCGTGTTGTTGCTGACGGTTCCATCGCTGGTCGTCTGGACCTGGATCGGGGTCGACCCGCCGGCATCGACGAACAGGTTGTTGCTGATGTCGTAGTTCGAGAACGTGTCAGAGGCGGTGCCGCCTCCGGCGCCGTTCTCCAGCAGCACGCACCCTCCGCAGATCTCGCCCGAGGTCCCGACCTGGTTGGGGTTGCCGACGACGATGTTGTTGGTGAACGAGTCGTTGGACCCGCCCTGCCAGATCTGCAGGACGTTGAGGTGCGCCCCGGCGTGCTGATTGCACGGGCAGCGGAAGAGGTTGTGGTCGACCGTGAGGCCGCTGCAACCGCCGCACTGGATGTAGTGCCAGCTGTTGGCCCAGAAGGTGTTGTGGCTGACGAGGACGTTCTGCCCGTAGTACAGCGTCACACCCTGGCCGCCTGCGTAGCCGGCGGACGACCCCGAGAAATCGATGTCGTGGATCGCGTTGCCCTGGATCACGACGTTGGTGATCGGGCCGGGCGACCCGCTGAGCACGATCCCGTACGTGGCGGGCCCGATGTTGTTGTCCAGGAACTGGAAGTCATGACCCGAATTGGTCATGTTCACCCCGCTCGTCAGGTTCATCTGCTGGAAGCGCAGGAACGACGAGTTGGAGATCTGGATGCCCGCCACCGTCGGCGACGCGCCCGGCGCCGGCTCGATCGTGACGTAGCTCGACGGGTTGGCGCCGGACACGCTGATCTGCGGGTAGCTGCCGCTGCCGAGGCAGATCCCGGAGCCGGCCGGGGCCGACGCGATCGCAGCGGCGACGTTGGCGCCGGAGCCGAGCGTAGTCGTGCAGGGGACCTGGGCGACCGGCACGGTCGCGACCCCCGGAGCGGGAGTCGACGAAGCCGACCCGGTCTGGCCGCCGCTCTGGGTGCTGGGAGCGGGGGCCGCCGACGCAGGCCTGCTCGATGGCGGGCTGGTTGTCCCGCCGGCCGATGTGGGCCGCTGCGCAGTAGGCCGGTGGTTGCGAGTGCTCGGCCGGTGGTTGCGAGTGGTCGGCCGGTGGTTGCGAGTGGTAGGCCGGTGGTTGCGGCCCGTCGACCCGTGGTGTCCGGCCGTGGCCGTGCGGTGTCCACTCGTCGGCCTGTGGCCCCGGCTCGTGGCCCTGTGGTTGCGCCTCGCCGGCCTGGGCTTGCGCCTGGCCGTGCACTTCACGGCGTGGCGCCTCGCGGAGCGGTGATGGCTGCGTGCCGCCGACGCGCATCTGCGGCCGGTGTGCCGACGCGCCCTCCTTCGGTGCGTGGTCCTGCGGTGCTTTGCGGCTGCGCGGGCCTGTGGCGCGCGCGCGGCCGCCGCGGTGGAGCTGGCCGCGGCGGCGGTCGCCGACACGACCAACGCCGCGATCGTTAGGAGGGCCACCAAGCCACGGCGGACCCCCAGACACAAGCTGGAGTGCATCTGTCAACTTCCCTTCTCTTGCGCCTGCGGGGTTAGCTGACGGGCTGGCGCTGTGCGCTCCCCGCGGATCACCGCGAGATTCGCCCCAACTTCAGTTGGGTCCCCCGCTCCCTGGCACGGCCAGGGACTCGGCGGCGCGGAACAGTAACGCAAAGCGCGGCGGCAAGTCGCGAGATCACGACCCATAATTCGGCGCGACTGTACACGCGGGCGGTGACGTCACGAACTTCTCTGACACATCGAAAAAGTGTCAGGCGAGAGGTGCGAGGGGGGTGACCGCCGGGCGCTCACCGCCGCCGGGCTCAGGCACGGAGACGGCCGTGCGGTCGCCGGCGGGCTCAGGCACGAAGACGGCTGCCGGGGGCGCGGTCGCCGGCGGGCTCAGGCACGAAGACGGCTGCCGGGGGCGCGGTCGCCGGCGGGCTCAGGCCCGGTGCAGACGCGCGGCCGCCGTCAGCGAGGCGAGCTGCGGCGCGGTCCGCCGCGGATCGCCGTCCCGCTCTCGGCAGGCGTCACGACGCCAGCCTGGGGAGTGCCAGGGCGGCGAGCCGGCGACCCACCGCGCAGGTCGCCGTGATCGTGAGGACCCGCCCACCCGTCAGCGGGACGAACGTGGTCTCCCGCCCGTAGATACCGCAGTACGCCGCCCGGCCGCCGACGCTGATCCTGGTCAGGCGGTGCATGCGGGATCGGACCTGGGTGAGGTCGAGCGTCTGGACCGTGAGCGTCACGTAGCTGCTGTCGCGAGCCGGCCGGTAGATGCATGTGGGGCCCTGGAGCGCCTCGACGGGCGCCGCGGCAAGCCCGCCGACCGCGGCGCGAGCGGCCGCCTCGGGCACGAGCGAGCACGGGTTGGTCCCGGCGGCGATGATCCTGCCGCGGCCGGATCTGGCGGCCGCTCCGCGGCCCGGGTTCTCGGCGTCGACGGCTGACCCGCCGGTGCCGGGAGCCGCGTGCTGGACATGCGTGCCGGTCGTGATCCGATCGTGAGAGGCCACGATCCGCGCCGATCCCGCGCGCGGCCGCGCTCCGGCGCGTGCCGCTCGCGCCGAGCCGGCTGACGCGCGCGCGGAGCCGCCCGCCGAGCGCGCCGAGCCGGCTGCGCCGACTGCGGAGCCGCCCGCCGAGCGCGCGGAGCCGCCCGCCGCGCCCGCGCGGCCCCCGGCGGAGCGTTGATCGGCCGAGCCTTCCGCTGCTGGGGCGGTGGCGGATGCGCCTGCCGGCGCGACGGCGGTCGTCGCCGAGGCGGTCGAGGACCGGGCCGCCGGGGAGTGCGCCGCGCCGCCGCACCCGGCGAGCACCGACGCCAGGCATAGCGCGCAGCTCGCCGCCAGTCGCGGCCGCCGCCCCGGGAGGTGCGGGCGTGCGGGGCGCAGGCTCGCCTCCTCGTGTGCTCGCTGTTTCCGGGAGCTGGAGCTCATGCGTGCACGTCTCCTGTCGATCGGGCCGGGCGATCCATCAGGGCGCGAACAGAACGTCGACCCAGTAGTTGATGGAGTCGTAGGTGTTGGCGGGGAAGGTGCTGGTGCGGCTGTAGGCGTAGAGGCCGTTGGCGGTGGTGGTGTTGGGGAGGGCCTGGAGGGGGCCGTTGGTGATGGGGTTGGTGGCGAAGGCGGCGAGGGTGGCGGAGTAGTGGCCTGCGGGTGCGAGGTAGCCGGCGACGTAGGTGGTGTTGGGCGAGATCGGGACCGGTTGGGCGAAGTTGACCTGCTGCCATCCCGAGGCGGTCTCGTTGGTGAACGTCGCGGAGGCCAGCAGCGTGCCGCCGGCGGTCCACAGGCTGCCGATGTGGGTGCCGGTGTTGGTCGGCGCCTTGTAGAAGCGGACTCCGGTGATGGTGCCTGCGGTCGTGGATGAGAACGCGACTCCGAGCTCGACCGATTGCGGATCGGCGGAGTCCATCGCTGTGACGGTCGGTGCGGAGAAGTCGAAGATCGTGTCCTCGGGGGTGGCGGCGTTTGAGGCGGTGGATGCCGCGCCGGTCCCGGTCGTGTTGGTGGCAGCGACTGTGAACGTGTAGCTGGTCCCGTTCGTCAGCCCCGTGACGGTCGCCGAGGTCGTCGAGCCGCCGACGTTGACGGGGGTCTGCGCGGTCGAGCCGATGTAGGGGGTGATGGTGTAGCCGGTGATGGCGCTGCCGCCGTTGCTGGACGGAGCCGACCACGACACCAGGGCCTGGCTTGAGGCGCCGGCGGCCTGGACGCTGGTCGGGGCGCCCGGGGGCGAGCCGGCGGTCGGGGTGACGGAGTTGGACGGGGTCGACGCCGGGCCGCTGCCGGCCGAGTTGGACGCCTGGACGGTGAACGTGTAGCCGGTCCCGGCGATCAGTCCGGTGACGGTCGCGGTCGTCGCCGGCGGCGAGCCCGTGACCGTCGTCGCCGGCTGGGCGCTGGAGCCGATGTAGGGCGTGATCGTGTACTTCGTGGGCGTCCCGCCGGTCGACGGCGCGCTCCAGGACACCGATGCCGACCCGACCCCCGCCGTGGCGCTCACGCCGGTCACCTGCCCCGGAGGCGCAGGCGGCGGCGCCGGCTGGAAGTCGGCGTCGACCCAGTAGTTGATGGAGTCGTAGGTGTTGGCGGGGAAGGTGCTGGTGCGGCTGTAGGCGTAGAGGCCGTTGGCGGTGGTGGTGTTGGGGAGGGCCTGGAGGGGGCCGTTGGTGATGGGGTT
>JAJZWB010000116.1 GCA_021846845.1 Actinomycetes bacterium
CCGTGCAGCGCGTCGACCGTGCAGCGCGGCGGCCGTGCAGCGCGGCGGCGGTGCGATCTCGCTTGCGGTGCCGGGATCGGGTGGGAACGTCTGTTCGGCCGACTACCATCGAATGCGGTGGACAAGCTCGTCGTATCGGGTGCCCGCGAGCACAACCTCAAGGATGTGACGGTCGCGATCCCGCGTGACTCGCTGACCGTGATCACGGGTCTCTCGGGCTCCGGCAAGTCGTCGCTCGCGTTCGACACGATCTACGCGGAGGGCCAGCGTCGCTACGTCGAATCGCTCTCCGCCTACGCGCGCCAGTTCCTGGGGCAGATGGACAAGCCGGACGTCGATTCGATCGAGGGACTCTCGCCGGCGATCTCGATCGACCAGAAGACCACGTCGCGCAACCCTCGCTCGACCGTAGGCACCGTCACCGAGATCTACGACTACCTGCGGCTGCTGTGGGCGCGTGTCGGGCATCCGCACTGCCACGTGTGCGGCCGCCCGATCGCGGGCCAGTCGGCGGAGCAGATCATCGACCAGGTCATGGAGCTGCCGGAGGGCACTCGGTTCATGGTCCTGGCGCCGATCGTTCGCGGGCGCAAGGGCGAGTACGGACGCCAGTTCGAGGAGCTGAGGGCCGAGGGTTTCGGCCGCGTGAAGGTCAACGGCGAGCTGCGGAGGCTGGACGAGGAGATCGTGCTCGACAAGAAGTACAAGCACGACATCGCGGTGGTGGTCGACCGACTCGTGATGAAGCCGGACCTGCGCAAGCGGCTCGCGGACTCGATCGAGACCGCGGTCTCGCTTGCCGACGGACTCGTCGAGATCGAGCTGGTGGCAACAGCCGACGCGCCTTCGGCCGGGCCGCCCAGGACGCTGACCTTCTCCGAGAAGTTCGCCTGCCCCGTGCACGGCCCCAGTCTCGTGGAGCTGGAGCCACGGGTGTTCTCGTTCAACGCGCCGCACGGCGCCTGCCCCCACTGCACGGGCCTGGGTTCGCAGATGAAGATCGATCCCGAGCTCGTCGTGCCCGATCCGAGCCTTTCGATCGGCGAGGGTGCGATCGCGCCCTGGGCGGCGAGCGCCTCCGACTACTACGACCAGCTGGCGCAGGCGGTCGCCGAGCGCTACGGGGTCGACCTTGACACACCGTGGCAGGACCTGGAGCCCGGAGCGCGCGACTTCTTCCTCCACGGAAGCAACGGCGAGCGCCTTCAGGTCTCCTATCGCAACCGGTTCGGCCGCCGTCGCTCCTACGCGACGCAGTTCGAGGGGATCGTCCCGGGGCTGGAGCGCCGCTACCGGGAGACCGACTCCGACTGGGCTCGCGAGAAGATCGAGGAGTACATGACGCTGCGGCCCTGCCCTGAGTGCGGCGGCGCGCGCCTGCGACCCGAGTCGCGCGCGGTCCTGGTGGCCGGCACCGCGATCCACGAGTTCACCGCGCTGCCGGCTCGCCGGGCGCTCGCATGGCTGAACGGCCTGGAGCTGTCCGAGCACGACCGACGGATCGCACGCCTGGTGCTGCGGGAGATCCAGGAGCGCCTGCGGTTCCTTGACAACGTGGGCGTGGGCTACCTGTCGATGGATCGAGCGGCCGCGACCCTGTCGGGCGGCGAGGCTCAGCGGATCAGGCTCGCGACCCAGATCGGATCGTCGCTCGTGGGCGTGCTCTACATCCTCGACGAGCCGTCGATCGGGCTGCACCAGCGAGACAACGAGAAGCTGATCGGGACGCTGGAGCGACTCCGTGATCTCGGAAACACGGTGCTCGTGGTCGAGCACGACGAGGGTACGATGCGGGCCGCCGACCACCTGGTCGACATCGGGCCGGGCGCCGGCGAGCATGGCGGCCACGTGGTCGCACAGGGCACTGCGGCCGAGGTGGCCGAGGTGCCGGAATCGCTCACCGGCCAGTTCCTCGCCGGCACGCGCGTTATCGAGTTGCCGTCACAGCGGCGTGTGCCATCCGGCTGGGTGACGGTCGAGGGCGCTGCGCAGCACAACCTCCGGGATGTCGACATCCGCGTGCCGCTCGGCGTCCTGTGCACCGTCACCGGCGTCTCAGGCTCGGGCAAGTCCACGCTCGTCAACGAGGTGCTGCTCAAGGCCGTCTCCAACCACCTCAATCGCGGGCGCCCGCGCGGTTCCTACTCGGTCAGCAGGGCCGGTGCCCACCGGCGGATCGCCGGCCTGGAGCAGCTGGACAAGATCATCTCGGTCGACCAGTCACCGATCGGTAGGACGCCCCGCTCAAACCCTGCGACCTACATCGGGCTGTTCGACCAGATCCGAGATCTGTTCTCGCGGACCCAGGAGGCGCGTGCGCGCGGCTACAAGCCGGGAAGGTTCTCGTTCAACGTCAAGGGTGGGCGTTGCGAAGTCTGCCGTGGCGACGGTCAGATCAAGATCGAGATGCACTTCCTGCCCGACGTCTACGTGCCCTGCGAGCAGTGCCACGGGAAGCGCTACAACCGGGAGACGCTGGAGGTCCGCTTCAAGGGCAGGACGATCGCGGACGTGCTCGAGATGCCGATCGAGGAGGGACTCGAGTTCTTTGCCCACATTCCGAAGATCCGCCGCCGGGTGCAGGCCCTGGTCGACGTCGGGCTCGGCTACATGCGCCTCGGCCAGCCGGCGACGACGCTCTCGGGTGGGGAGGCCCAGCGAGTCAAGCTCGCGGCGGAGCTGAGCAAGGTGGCGACCGGCCGCACGATGTACATCCTCGATGAGCCGACGACGGGCCTGCACTTCGCCGACATCCAGCGGCTGTTGGAGGTTCTCCAGGCGCTGGTGCAGGCGGGCAACTCCATCGTCGTGATCGAGCACAACCTGGATGTGATCAAGGTGTCCGACTGGCTCATCGACCTGGGCCCCGAAGGCGGCGACGAGGGCGGCCAGGTCGTCGCGACCGGAACGCCGGAGCAGGTCGCTGAGGTGGACGGGTCTCACACCGGCCGGTTCCTCGCCGAGTTGCTGCCCTCGCCTCCGGTCGACGGCCGCGGGAGAGCGGCTGCGGGGGCGCGAAGGGCGTCGGGCGACGGCTCGGCCTCCAGGCGAAAGCCGTCGGGCAACGGCTCGGGGGCCAAACGCGGGAAGGCGGCCGGTGGGATCGATGCCGATGGCGCCACGGAAGCGGGCCCCAGGCGTCCCGCCGCGACCGCATCGTCCAGGCGTGGCGCCGCGACCGCGTCCCGTCGGCGGTCGACGGAGAAGAGCTGACCGAGCACGCCACCGCACCGATCGACGACCTCAGACTCTGGCTGCAGAAGTGGCGCTGGTATGAGCGCAACTCGCTGCCTTGGAACCGGGTCAGGATCCATCGGGAGATGATGCGAAGGCGGGCGTTCGCCCGGTGGCCGCTGCACGGCAACGTTCTGGAGATGCTGCGTGACGACCGCCTGCGGATCGGCGAGCACACGCTGTTCGAGCCGGGCGTCTGGCTGACGTCCAACGCGCCGGGCAGGATCTCCATCGGGTCGGGAGCGTTCCTCAACCTCGGGGTGATGGTCGCGGCCCTGGAGCTGGTCGAGATCGGGGACCACTGCATGCTCGCCAACGGCTGCGTCGTCACCGACGCCGACCATCGGTTCGACGACCCCACGCTGCCAGTCACATGGCAGGGGTTCAGCGGCCGGGGGCCCACCCGCATCGGCGACAACGTCTGGTGTGGCGCAAACGTGGTCGTCACGAGCGGCGTCACGGTCGGACGGCGCTGCGTGATCGGCGCCAACTCGGTCGTCACCCGGGACGTGCCGCCGTTCTCGATCGCCGTCGGCGCGCCGGCCAGGGTCGTCGGCGAGGTGCCGCGCTCCTGATCAGGGCGCCTTCCCGCCCGCCTGATCAGGACGCGTTCCCGCACCCGGCGTCAGGTTGCCGGCCAGCCGGTCCTCGGTTCTCCCGGTCGTGAGGCTCCCGCGTCCCGCGCGCGGGCCGGCGCCGAGCTCGTCGATCACAGATGCGGATGGTCGATCGTCACCCGGACGATCGTGCGCCGGGCGCGGGCGTCGCGGATGAGGACCCTCACCACCAGTCGAGCGACGGCGCCGCTCGCGGCGCGCGTCCGGAGCCTCTCGCTCTCCCGCAGCGCGGCTGATCGCAGCGACACGCTCACGGCGCGCGCGGGACGGCTCAGCACGATCGTCAGCCGCTCGCGTGAGAGCCACGCCGAGCGCACGCGGCCTCCGGCGATCGAGAGCCCCAGCACCCGCGTCCTGCCGCCCGCGCGGCGGCCGGCGAACGACAGCCCGCGCGGAAGCGAGATCGTCAACGAGACGAACCGCCGCCGGCCGTGATCCAGCTCGAGCCCGAAACGCAGGCTCGGGTGCCCTGCACGCGCCCGTGAAGGCCCACGCCGGCCGCCCCGCGAGGTCCCGCCGGTGCCCGCAGGCGCCGATGGCCGGCCCGGGCCGCTCACGCCCGGAACGCCCACCCCCGGGCAGCCGGCGATGCTGAAGGGGGCTCGATCAACCACGGTGCGGTCGCCGTTGACATCGGTCAGGCTCGCGACGGCCGTGCCCTCGGGTGTGCGGCAGGTCGACGCGAAGAGGCCCTCGGCACCGCCCTGCAGGGACACGCCGAGTCTGCTGAGCGGGATGTCGGGCAGATCGTTGAAGGTGGCCGAGTTGGCGACCAGGTCGACCCGGCCGGTGAGCGTGAGCGGGAACGGGGGCGGGAACGCGAGCGTCAGGGCGAGCCCCGCCGGAGAGCCGGTCAGGTACGCCTCCGCGGTCAGCGGCCGTGGGTAAAGTGGGGAGGTGGCCGTCGCGGATCCCACCACGGGGCAGCCGGTCAGCGGGGCCCCGGCACAGAGGGCTCGGATCGAGGCCAGATTCGGCGCGAGCGTGGCCGCCGGCAGCCTGAGCGAGATGGAGCCGCTCGGCGCCTGCCCGCTCGCCTCGGTCACCGAGGTCGTGACCGCGACCTGGCGGTCGGAGCCGTCACGTGTGGCGGTCAGCCGGAACGCGGGCGAGAAGCTCAGCGATCCGCAGCCGGTGACCTTCAGCGGCGCGCCGATCCGGTGAACCGCCGGGTCGTCATAGGAATCGACCGTGGCGACCACGTCGGCGGGCTGCGGCGGGCAGGTCGCGGGGTAGCGCAGCGAGTCAAAGACGCCGTCGATCTGACCGATCGAGATCCGTGCAAGGCTCACGTGGCCCACGGCCGGCAGGTCGAGCGGAAGCTCGTCGGGAAGCGACAGAGAGATCTCGATTCCGACGCCTTCGGGGCTGCCCGTGGGCCGGATCGTGATCGCCCCCGTCGGTCCGAGTTGCTCCCCGAGGCCCTCGACGGCCAGTCCGGCCAGGTCTCCGGCGGCGGGCGGCGGGACCAGATGGAAGGTGACCGGGACCGAGACGGGGATGGGCACCGAGATCAGCCCGCCCGGGACGGCGGTCGCCCTGACGGTGCCGCTGCCAACCTCGCACGCGCTCCCGGAGAGGTCCACGGCCCTCAGACATGCGCCGCCGTCGATCGATGCGTTGGCCAGCAGGCCGGGCGGCAGGTCCAGCGTCAGGTTGCGGGGCGAGTCGGTCCCGGTCGGGGCGAACTTCAGGTTCACTCCCAGATCGGCCGTCGCGCCGGCCGCATGCCCTGCGCTCTGGTCGAGGGCGATCGAGGGGGAGATGGCGGCCCTGGCCGCGGGCGCCAGCGCTGCGACCAGGGCACATGCCGCCACGCTCACGGCCGTCGTAAACGATGCGCGCACGTCGGGCCTCCTGTTCATCGTCTCGAGCCGGCCCGGTTCGCCTCCAGGATCCTGAGCCTCCGGTGCAGCACGAAGCGCGAGCCTCTGGCGGTCAGGGCGACCACGACCGCGGTCAGCCGGCGCCCGATGAGGGCGCCACGGATCCGCAGCGCGCCGGGCCCGAGGGTCACCGCAACCGAGCGGGCCGGCCGGCGCAGCGACAGTACCAGCCGCCCGTGGAGGCGCGACGCCGCTCGCACCCGTGCTCCCGACAGCGATACGTCGACGACCACGGTCCGGCGCCCATGTTGGTGTGCCACCAGCTCCAGCTCGCGCGGCAGCGCGATCGAGAGTCTGGCCAGCGGCGGTGATCCGCGGGTGGCCGCGATGCGCAGCGCGAGCCGCAAACGTCCGTCGCGCAGCCGTGTGACGGACGCCCGGGCCAGGCGCGGCCGCCCGTGATCGGACACCCGCCGGTTGGGGCAGCCGGCCACCGTGAAGGTCGACGCGGCGGTCACCGTTCGGTCCGCATTCTGGTCGGTCAGAGTGGCGTTCGCGGTCCCCGTCCGAGAGCGGCAGTCAGCGCGGAACAGTCCGTTGGGGCCGCCGTCGATCAATACCCTGAGGCCGCTCAGCGGAATGTCGGGCAGCCCGGTGAAGACGGTGCCGTTCAGGGCGAGGTCGATGCGCCCCGTTAGCGTCAGCGGGAGCGGCGGCGGGAACACGATCGTCAGCGACAGGGCGGTGAAGGAGCCGGTGAGGTAGGCATCGCCGGTGAGCTGGCGCGGATACAGCGGTGATATGGCGGTCGCCGAGCCGACGGCGGCGCATGCCGGCCCCGGCGTCGAGCACAGCGCGCGAAGCGAGCTCAGGTTGGGAGTGAGCACGGAGATCGGAAATGCGAGCGTCATCGCGGAGGCCGGCGACTGGGTCGCGCCCTGGGTCACGTCGGCCACCAGCACCACGCGGTCGTCGCCGAGATCGCGGGTCGCGGTCGTGTGCAGCGCCGGCGCGAACGGCAGGCCGGAGCACCCGGTCACCAGCAGCGGCGCGGAAGCCGTGCGAACCGTGGGATCGGCATAGGAGTCGGCCGCGACCGTAACGTCCTGCGGGTTGGCTGGGCAGGTCGCCGGGTAGCGCAGGCCGCTGAACGTGCTGTCGATCGAGGAGATCGAGATCGGTACCCCGTCGAGTGCGTCGGGCAGGACGAATCCGATCGTCACCCCGACACCGGCTGGGTCTCCCGACGGCCGGACCCTGACATCCGCGGTCGCGCCGATCTGGGTCCCGTTGCTGTTGACCGCGATCCCCGCCAGATCGCCGGCCGTGGGCGGTGGCACGAGATCGAACGTGACCGGGACGGTGATCGGGATGTCGAGCCCGCTGGGGAAGGCGGTTACCGTGCCGGTGCCGATCTGGCAGGACGAGTCGGTCAGATCGACGGTCGTCAGGCATGCCCCGCCGTCGATCGACGCGTTTGCGAGCAGGCCAGGGGGCAGAACCAGCGTGAGCCGGTGCGGCGAGTCGGTGCCGGTCGGCTCGAAGCCGAGACTCACCCCGAGGCTCGCCGTCGATCCCGCTGTCGTGCCGGCCGACTGGTCGAGCGCGATCGTCGGCGAGATCGAAGCCGACGCAGCCGGGGTCACAACCAGTGCCGCGACCGACGCGAACACTGCCGAAACGCAGAAGCACCTGACCCTCAGCTCACTCCCACCTCCGCTCGGGCGGTTTCATCGTAACCCGTCGATCCACCGTTCGCAACCCTGCGAACGGATGCGATCCGGGTCAGGAGCTCTGGATGACGATTCCCTCGATGATGTTCGCCGCGCGCTCGGTGGCGTCGATCGCCGCCTCCAGGCGCTCGAAGAGGTCCTTCCAGCGGATCACGACCATCGGGTCGATGCCGCCGTCGAACAGCGATGCGACCGCCTCGCGGATGATCCGGTCGCCCTCGTTCTCCAGCCGGTTGACCTCGACCGTGTGGTCGGCGATGCTCTGGGAGCTGCGCAGCCGCGAGAGCGCCTCGGCGATCTGGGCGGCCGCGTCGCGCAGCACTCGCGACTGGACGATCGCCTGCTCCATCGGAGCCTCGATCTTGTAGAGGCCGAGGTAGTCGGCGACCTCCTCTGTGTAGTCGACGATGTCGTCGAGCGCCGATGCCAGCGCCAGGATGTCCGCCCGGTCGACCGGCGTCACCTGCGTGTGGTTTAGCCGGTTGATGATCTCGTGCGTGATCCGGTCGCCCTCGTGCTCGAGGTCGCGGATCTCGGCAGCCAGCTCGCGGCTGTCGGGGTATTCGCTCAGCAGCTCATGCAGGAGACTCGCGGCCTGCAGGATGTTGGCCCCGGCCTGCTCGAAGAGCTCGAAGTAGACCCGGTCTCGGGAGGCGAGGCTGAAGCGGGGCATGCCGGCCGCATGCTAGTCGCCGCCGGGCCGCTCGGGCTGCTCGGGCTGCCGGGGCGGCCTGTGCCCGCCGGTCCGTGTGACCGTCGGTCAGCCGATCAGCGCGCGGAACGTCTCAAGCTCGGCTTCGTCGATCGAGTAGCAGTGCTCGGGCGCCGGGAACGAACGGCCCCGAACCTCCGCGGTGTACTCGGCGACCCCAGCGACCATGTGGGCCCGTACGTCCGCGAAGCGCTTGGCGAACCGGGCGACGTGACCGTCGTGGATGCCGAGCAGGTCGTGGAAGACGAGCACCTGCCCGTCGGTGTCCGGACCTGCTCCGATCCCGATCACCGGCACCGAGCTGCGCGCGGTGATCTCGCTCCCGACCGCGGCCGGGACGGCCTCCAGCACGATCGAGAAGCAGCCCGCGCGCTCCAGCTCGAGCGCCTCGCGGGCGACCGACAGCGCCTGCTCGGCGGTGCGTCCCTGTGCCCGGTAGCCGCCGAGCGCGGTCGCCGTCTGCGGCGTCAGCCCGACGTGCCCCATGACCGGGATGCCGGCATCGACGATCGCGCGCGCCCGACGCGCGCTGGCGCCGCCGCGCTCCAGCTTGACGGCGTCGCAGCCGGCCTCCTTGACGAACCTCTGGGCGGTCGCGATCGCCAGCTCGTCGGATGCCTCGTATGACCCGAACGGCAGATCGGCGACGAGCAGCGGCGTGCGCAGGCCACGCCGCGTCGCCGCCGCGAGCATCAGCATCTCCTCCACGGTCACGGGGATGGTGGAGGGGTGGCCGAGGACGGTCATCGCGCCCGAGTCGCCGACCAGCACCACGTCGACGCCGGCCTCCTGCGCGACCTGCGCGGAGGGGTAGTCGTAGGCCGTCACCATCACGATCGGCTCGCGCATCCTCCGCTTCTCGGCCAGGCGGGGAAGCGTCATCGGCAGCGGCTCGTCGAGGCCGTGCGGTACGGGGCTGCGGGGTGTCGCTGACACGGATCGCTCCTATCTGTCGGTTGGCGCCCCGATCGGGGTCGCCACCTGGTTGTGTGGGTCCGGCGAGAACCTTCGGACGGGGAGGTTGTCGATCAGGCGGACGGGGCCGACATGCGCGGCCACCACGGCCAGGCGCTCGTCGCCGTCAAGCTCCGAGGGCAGCATCGTGGCCGGGTCGACGACCTCCAGGTACTCGGCCTCGATCCCGGCGCGCTCCAGCTCGCTGCGTCCGGCGGCGAGCGCGGCGGTCCGGTCGCAGCCGTCGGCGGCTGCGCGCGCGACGGACGCGAGCGCGCGGCTGAGCGCCGTGGCCCGCGCTCGCCCGGCCGGCCCGAGGCGCCGGTTGCGGCTGGAGAGCGCCAGCCCATCGGGATCCCTCACCGTCGGACATGCCTCGACCGCGACCGGGATGTCCAGGTCCCGGACCAGCCGCTGGATGACGGCCACCTGCTGGGCGTCCTTGCGCCCGAAGTAGGCGCGATCGGGGGCGACGATGTTGAACAGCTTGGTCACCACGGTGGCGACTCCGTCGAAGTGGCCGATGCCGCGCTGGGCCCCCTCCAAGCCCTCGCTGACACCGTGGACCCTGACGGTCGTCGAATACCCGGGTGGATAGATCTCGGCCACCGGTGGGGCGAACAGGTACGCGACGCCGAGCCGCGCCACCAGCTCGGCATCCCGCGTCTGGTCGCGCGGGTAGGAGCTGAGATCGTCGGCGTCGTTGAACTGGGCCGGGTTGACGAACAGCGAGACGACGACGACGTCCGTCTGCTCCAGAGCGCGGTGGATCAGCGACACGTGCCCGTCGTGCAGCGCACCCATGGTGGGCACGAGCCCGATCGAGCGTCCGGCGCGCCGGTGGTTCGCGAGCTCGGCTCGCAGGCGGGCGATCTCCCTGACGGTGATCACCGCCCGGCCCCCACCGGCCTGGCCAGCGCCGCCGTCGCGTCCACGAGCGCGTCGAACATCGCCAGCAGCTCCGGGACCCGCTCGGCGACGGCTGCGCGCTGGCGCGCCACCGTCTCCGTGTCGCCGCGCGCGACCGGTCCCGTCAGCGCGCGCTCCGGGCCGAGCCGGGCCCAGTTCTCGACAGTGGCCCGCACGAGTGGCACCAGGTGGTCGCGCTCGAGCCCCGCGGAGGCCGCGAGCCGCTCGGCCGCCGCCTCCAGCACGACCAGGAAGTTCGACGCGATCGATGCCGCCGCGTGGTATGCGACGCGGTCCTGCGAGGACAGCTCGATCGGTCGCATCCCGAGCATGAGCGCCAGCTCGCGCGCGATCGAGAGCCCTGCCGTGCTGGCCCCGTCGATCGCGGCCGTGACACCGGAGAAGTCGGTGGTCGGCTCGCCGGCGCCGGGGACCGTCATCAGCGGGTGCAGCGAGAACGCCCGCGCCCGACCCAGGACCTCCAGCCCGGACGCGCCCGAGCAGTGGCCGACCCACTCCTCGGCGGGGACGTTCGCTGCGGCCGCGGCGATCTCGCCGTCGGGAACGCAGAGCAGGACCGCGTCGAAGCCTGCCGGTGCGGCGCCGCGGTGCAGCGGCCCGCGAACCGATGCGCCGGCGGCGTCGAGCGCGCGTGCCAGGGCGTTGCCGAGCCTGCCGTCGCCGACGACCGCAACGCGGGGCGGGGTGGGGCGGACGGAGGGCTCTGAGGGCCGTTCCAGTTCTCGCATCGAGATACCGGTCGGTGAGAGTGGCTTGGCTTGCGGTGTGGCGGAGGTCCGGCCCGTCGTGGTGACGGCCTCGGGCCGGAGGATACTCGTCGGCGATCACGATTACCATCGGGTGCCGTGATCAGCGCTGCCGAGCGCCGCGAGCAGCTGAAGTCCGTGTTCGAGCAGGCACGTGACTGCACGCGCTGCGCGTTGCATCAGACGCGGACCCGGGTCGTCTTCGGTTCCGGGAACGCCGACGCGGACCTGATGTTCGTCGGTGAGGCTCCGGGTGCCAACGAGGACCTCCAGGGGCTGCCGTTCGTCGGGCAGGCGGGGAAGCTGCTCTCAAAGCTGCTGGAGGAGATCGGCATGGCGCGAGATGAGGTGTTCATCTGCAACACGCTCAAGTGCCGGCCACCCAACAACCGTGACCCCCATCCGGAGGAGATCGAGGCCTGCAGCGAGTACCTGCACCGCCAGGTGGAGCTGATCCGGCCCAGCGTGATCTGCACCCTGGGCAACTTCGCCACCAAGCTGCTGCGCCGGGACCAGACCGGGATCTCGCGCCTGCACGGCCAGGAGGAGGTCCGCCTGATCGGCGCCCGCGTCGTCAGGCTGTACCCGCTCTATCACCCGGCCGCGGCGCTCTATACGCCGACGACTCTGGAGCTGCTGCGAGCCGACTTCAGGCGGATTCCGGAGCTGCTGGCGATGGGAGACCCGCCGCAGCCGGAGGCCGGGCCGGACGAGCCGGTCGAGGCGACAGATCAGCTCGGGTCCGCGGCGCCGGTCCAGGCGCGCCGCGCGTCGTCCAGCCGCGCCCCCGGCGATGGCGCGCGCCCGTCGCCCGGCGGACCCGGAGACGGGACGCGGGCCGACGCGTCGGACGGGGCCGGGAGCGGCGTCGGACCGCCGGCGCACGGGGCAGAGGGGTCCATGGTCCCTGAGGAGACCTCGGCGCAGCCCCCGCCCGCCGACCAGCTCTGCCTGTTCTAGCTTGCGGGTCCGCGCGGGCCGCCGGCTCGGGACCGCCCGCTCGGGACCCCCCGCGCCGGCTCCGGGCGAATCAGGCGGGCTCGGGCACTCGCTCGGAGCCCCGGCCCAGCGGTCGCTCCCCGGACCCTGGCGTTCCCGGCCGGTCGGGGGCGCGGGGAGATCGG
>JAJZWB010000117.1 GCA_021846845.1 Actinomycetes bacterium
CCCGGGGGGCCCGCCGGCTCCGCGCCGGCTGAGCCCGCCTCCGAGCCGGCCGACGCGCCCGTGCAGCCCGGGGCGGCTCGCCGCCCCGTGGAGGTCGCCTTCCGCCGGCTCGCGCGGCGGGACCCGACGGCGGCCGGGCGGCTGCTCATCGCGCTGCTGCCGCTGCAGGCTTCGGCGTGGCCGCAGCCGGTTGCCTACGACCTGGTGCTCGCGCCGGACAGATGCGTCTGCCTGACCGCGGGCTCCGGCAGGACCGAGGTGAGCGTCAGGCGCTCACCTCGTGATCCGGGCGAGGCCGACGTGCGGATCACGGGCGATCTCGCCAGGATCGGGCGCCTGCCGACCGCCGGACGGCTGCGCCGGCTGACAGGCTGGGGCGTGGCGCGGGTGCGCGGTCGCCGCGACCGGCTGGCCGCCCTTGCCGCCCTGCTCTCGACGCCGTTGGATCCCGGCGCCCTGCACGCGGGCGGGGTGCGGCTTGACGCCTCGACGACGCTGGCACTGGTGGCGGCCGCGGTCGAGCCGGCCTGGACCGAGGGCGAACGGTTCACGCTCGCCTGCGCCGAGGCGGGAGCGCCGGCCGTCTACCTCGTGGTTGGCGGCGGCCGGCCGCCCGCGGTCAGGCTGGAGGCGCCTGCGGGCGGCGCCTCGACCACGCTGCGATGCCCCGCCGGCACCATGCTGCTCGCGCTCGCGGGTCAACCCGTCGACGGTCTGGCGGTGTCCGGCGACGAGCGTTCGCTGCGGCTCGTGCGCACCTGGCTGCAGCGCGCGATCGGCGGCTGACGGGACGCCGCCGGGGCGCTCGACGTCCGGTCCGGCGCCTACCCTTGTCCAAGCCGTCATGCCGCCAGCCTGCGCTCACCTCCACGTCCACTCCGAGTACTCGCTGCTGGACGGTGCGTGCAAGATCGACGCGCTCGCGGAACGGGCCGCTTCGTTCGGGCAGCCGGCGCTGGCGCTGACCGACCACGGGGTGATGAACGGCGCGGTCGACCTCTACAAGGCCTGTCGCACGCACCAGATCAAGCCGATCATCGGCTGCGAGGTCTACATCGTCGAGGACCACGCGCGGCGCGCCCCGGGACGTCTGGAGCGGTTCCATCTGACGCTGCTCGCGGCCACCGGGGCGGGCTACCGCAATCTGATCAAGCTCTCCTCACGCGGCTTCCTGGAGGGCTACCAGCGCGGCAAGCCGTCGGTCGACATGGAGCAGCTGGCTGCGCACGGCGACGGGCTGATCGCGCTCTCCGGGTGCCTGCAGTCACGCTTCTGCCAGCACCTGATCGACGGCCATCCGGACCTCGCGCGGGCGCACGCGCGCGAGCTGATGGAGGCGATCGGACCCGACAGCGTCTACTTCGAGGTCCAGAGGAACGGGCTCGCCGTGCAGGACGATTGCAACGAGCAGATCGTGCGCATCGCGCGAGAGCTCGGGCGGCCGCTGGTCGGCACCGGCGACGTCCACTACCTGCGGCGCGAGGATCATCGCGATCACGCGGCGCTGCTGTGCGTGCAGACCAAGTCCACGCTCGCGGAGCCGAAGATCACCTTCGACACCAACGAGTTCTACCTGCGCTCCACCGAGGAGATGGCGGACGCGTTCGCGCAGTGGCCGGAGGCGCTCGCGTCCACGGTCGAGATCGCGGAGCGCTGCAACGTGGAGCTGGAGCTCGGCCGGCAGCTGATCCCGCGCTATCAGACGCCCGATGGCAGCGACGAGGGCGAGTACCTGCGCAGGCTGGTCGACCAGGGGCTGCGCCGGCGTTACGGAGACCCGGTGCCCGCGGCCGCCGCCGAGCGGGCCGCCTACGAGCTGGACGTGATCGCGCGAATGGGCTTCAACGCCTACTTCCTGATCGTGTGGGACTTCGTCAAGTACGCGAAGGACGAGGGCATCGCGGTCGGCCCCGGACGCGGCTCGGCGGCGGGCTCGATCGTGGCCTACTGCCTGCAGATCACCGACGTGGACCCACTGCGCTATGACCTGCTGTTCGAGCGCTTCCTCAACCCCGAGCGGGTCTCGATGCCCGACATCGACATGGACTTCTCGGTCCGAGGCCGCGAGCGCGTGATCCGCTACGTGACCGAGAAGTACGGTCGTGACTCCGTCGCGCAGATCATCACCTTCGGCAAGATGTTCCCGCGTGCGGCGACGCGAGACGCCGCACGCGTGCTGGGGCACGACTACGGGGTCGGCGACCGGCTCGCGAAGCTCATCCCCGACCCGGTGATGGGTCGGGCGCCGAGCTTCGAGGAGTGCCTGGCGCCGGGGCAGCCGCTGCGGGCCGAGGTCGAACGTGACGGCACCGCCAAGCAGATCATCGATGTCGCCAGGGGGCTGGAGGGGATCGTCCGCAACTCCTCGATCCACGCTGCCGCGGTGGTGATCTCGGACCGCCCGCTGACCGACATCCTCCCGCTGCAGATCGCCGACGCCGGAGCCGACGAGGACGGCGAGCGCATGTTCCGGACCGTGACCCAGTTCTCGATGAAGCCGGTCGAGGAGCTCGGGCTGCTGAAGATGGACTTCCTCGGCCTGCGCAACCTCGACGTGATCGAGGACGCGCTGGACATCGTCGAGCGCTCGACGGGCGAGCGCCCGGACATGAGCACGCTCCCGCTCGACCACGCCCCGACGTACGAGATGCTCTCCGCCGGAGACTCGATCGGGGTCTTCCAGTTCGAGTCCGAGGGCATGCGGGAGGCGCTCAAGAAGGTCCGCCCGACCGAGTTCGACGACCTGGTCGCGCTGGTCGCGCTCTACCGGCCGGGCGCGATGGACCAGATCCCGACGTACGCCCGGGGCAAGCACGACCCCGAGTCGATCGCGTATGCCGACGAGCGGCTGCGCCCGATCCTTGAGTCGACCAAGGGCGTGATCCTCTATCAGGAGCAGGCGATGCGGATCGCCAAGGAGCTCGCCGGATTCAGCGGCGCCAAGGCGGACGACCTGCGCAAGGCGATCGGCAAGAAGAACCGCGAGGCGATGGCCAAGCTGAGGCCCGAGTTCGTGTCCGGCTGCCGCGCCTCGGGTACGAGCGAGTCGGTGATCGAGATGCTGTGGACCACGAACGAGCGCTCCGCCGACTACTCGTTCAACAAGAGCCACGCGGCCTGCTACGCCCTGATCTCCTACCGCACGGCCTGGCTGAAGGCCAACCACCCGGCCGAGTACATGGCGGCGCTGATCTCCTCGGTGATGGACACCAAGGACAAGGTCCCGTTCTTCGTGGCCCAGGCCGAGCAGATGGGCATCCAGATCCTGCCGCCGGACGTGAACCTGTCAGACCACGAGTTCGTGGTCGTGGACGGCAACATCCGCTTCGGCCTCGACGCCGTCAAGGGCGTCGGCCACCAGGCCGTCGAGGCGATCAAGCGCGCCCGCGGCGACTACGACGCCGAACGGCACGGCTCCGGTCCGGCGCTGCGGCCGTTCACCAGCCTGTTCGACTTCTGCGAGCGGGTCGACAACCGCGCCGTGAACAAGAAGGCGATCGAGGCGCTGATCAAGTGCGGCGCGTTCGGGTCGACCGGGGCAACGCGCAAGGGCATGCTCGCGGTCCTTGAGCAGGCGCAGGCGGCCGGCCAGAAGGCGCAGCAGGACGCGGAGATCGGGCAGGCCTCGATCTTCGATCTGGAGCCGGCGCCGTCCGGCGGCGGCTCGCCGCAGTCCGGGTTCGCCGCGCCCGCGCACGTGCCGATCCCCGCCGGGGAGTTCGAGCGCACCGAGCTGCTGGCGGCCGAGAAGGAGTCGCTGGGGCTGTTCATCTCCGCCCATCCCCTCAAGGAGGTCGGGGCCGCGCTGCGGGCCAGATGCGACGGCAGCCTCGCGGAGGTCGCCTCCCGTCGCGACGGGGACTGGGTCACGGTCGGCGGGATCGTCACCGCCACTCGACGGATCAAGACCCGCAAGGGCGACTGGATGATGTTCGCGACGATCTACGACCTGGACACTTCGGTGGAGGTCGTCGTGTTCGGCAAGGTGCTCGCCGTGTGCGAGCACGCTCTGCAGAACGACGCGATCGTGATCGTGCGGGGCAAGGTCGATCACAAGGACCGTGAGACGACCTGCCTGATCGCTCAGCAGGTCGAGCTCTTCGAGCCGAGCGAGCAGGAGGTCCAGGAGGCCCAGGAGGCGGCCAAGGCTCCGCCGCCGGCGCCGGACCCGCTGCGGCTGCGGCTCGACGCGACCGCCCTGCCGGCGTCCGCGCTCGGCGACCTGAAGGACCTGCTCGCGGGCTTCCCGGGCGACTCCGATGTCGTCATCGAGCTGCACACAGCCGTCGGCCGGCGGCGGCTCAAGCTCGGACCCAGCTGGCGTGTTTCGCGCACCGCCGGTCTCTACACGGAGCTCGACGCGCTGCTGGGCCCGGCTCTGCTGCCGGCCGGTGGCCGGCGCACCCCGGACGTCGCGGCCGTCGCCTGAGCGCCCGCATCACGCGCGGGACGGCCCCTGCATCAGAGTGGCTCGAGCAGGCGAGGGCGTCAGCCACGCAGCCAGGTTGAGCGCCGGCCGCCGAACCGCGGGGCGTGAGCCTGGCCGACTGGCGAGGGCGTCAGCCAGGCAGCCAGGGCGAGCGCCAGCCGCCGAACCGGGATGTGAGCCTGGCCGCCTCCTTCGGGCCCCAGGAGCCCTGCGCGTAGCGGATCGCCCGCGGCGGGGAGTCGAGCAGCGGCTGCATCACGCGCCAGCACTGCTCGACGCTGTCCTCCCGCGTGAAGTGGCTCGAGTCGCCGATCAGCGCGGCATGGAGCAGCACCTCGTACGGGGTCGCGCCGTCGCCGCCCTCGTTCGCGAACTGCATGTCCAGCTCGATCTCGCTCGCGTTGCGGCGATCGGCGCGCTTGGCGTCCAGCATGATTCGCACCCCCGTGTGCGGGTCGACGCGGACGACGATCTGGCTCGGGGCGGGGCCGCGGCGGCTGGAGGCGATGAACGGCAGCCTGGGCGCCGGACGGAAGATCAGCCGCAGCTCGGTCTGGCTCACCGGCAGCCGCTTGCCGGTACGGATGAAGAACGGGACGCCCGCCCAGCGCCAGTTGTCGACCGCCAGGCGCAGCGCGACGTAGGTCTCGGTGTCCGATCTGGGCTGGACGCCGTCGACCTTGCGGTAGCCGTCGTACTGGCCGCGCACGCACTGGGCCGGGTCGGCCTCGGGCATCGCCGCGAACACGGCGAACTTGGCGTCCTTGTAAGAGCGCGCGTCGCCGTCCGCCGGAGGCTCCATCGCCGCGGCTGCGACGAGCTGCATCAGGTGGTTTGCGACCACGTCTCGCAGCGCGCCGACGGGGTCGTAGAAATGGCCGCGGTCCTGGACGCCGAAGCTCTCGGCCATCGTGATCTGCACCGCTGAGACGTAGTTGCGATTCCAGACCGGCTCGAGGATCGCGTTGGCGAAGCGCAGGTAGAGGAACTCCTCGAGCCCCATCTTGCCCAGGAAATGGTCGATCCGGTAGATCTGGGACTCGTCGAGGTGCTCGTGCAGGTCGGCCGTCAGGGCGCGGGCCGACGCCAGATCGTTGCCGAACGGCTTCTCCAGCACCACGCGGCGGCCGTCGCCGACCAGCTTGGCGCCCGCCAGGCCACCGACGACCAGGCCGAACAGAGACGGCGGTATCTCCAGGTAGAAGACCGGGTTGCCGCGGCCCGACAGGGCACGGGCGACCTTCCTGTAGGTCGCCGCGTCGTTGAAGTCGCCGCCGATGTACGACAGCCGGGCCGCGAACCTCCTCCAGGCCGCGCCGTCGATCTGCTCGCCGTCGTCCTTGACGCACTCGAGCGCGTGCTCCCGCAGCCGGTCGTCGCTCCACTTCTCGGCCGCGACGCCGATCACCGGGCAGTCGAGCAGGCCGCGGCGCTCGAGCCGGTACAGCGAGCGAAAGGTCATCTTGCGCGCCAGGTCGCCGGTGATCCCGAATACCACCAGCGCGTCACCGGGGCGCGGAGAGTCGCTCATCGCCTGCAAGCTAGCTCGATCGGCCGGTGCGTGCGTGCGGGACGGCCCGCCCCTGCTCGGCCGGGCCCGGCCGCCCGCTCGCCGCCAAGGGGGACGCGGACGGCGGCACGGCCTGCGGGCCGTGCTCGCCCGGGCCCGGCTTCGCGCCCGCCGCCCCTCGGGATGCCGAAGCCCGGGCCGCGCGCGCCCGGGCGGCCTGCCCGCGCCGGCGAAGCGTCCGGCATCTCTCGACCTGCTCACGCGTCGGTCCCTTGCGGTCCGGGCCCGGCGTCTCCAGCACCAGCGCAAGGTCCTCGAACCGCGGCTCGGAGAGGAACGCGGCGCAGCCACGCTCGCCGAGCTCGCCCTCGCCGACGTCCGCATGGCGATCGCGGTTCGATCCCAGAGGAGCCAGGGAGTCGTTGAGATGCAGAGAGCCGAGCCTTCGCACGCCGAGCTCTCGGTCAAGCTCGTCGACCGTCGCGGTCAGCCCGGCCTCGGTGCGGATGTCGTAGCCGGAGGCGAACAGGTGACAGGAGTCAAGGCACACCCCGAGCCGTTCGCCGCCGCCGGAAGCCTCGATCAGCGCGGCCAGCTCGGCGAACGAGCGGCCGAGCGTCCCGCCCGCGCCCGCCGTGTCCTCCAGGTGCAGCGGACAGCGCTCGGACTCGCCCAGCGCCTGCGAGATCACCTCGCCGGCCCGAGCGATCGCGGCGCCCACGTCCCCCGTCTTCGCCGACCCAGGGTGCAGCACCACGCCGACCGCGCCGATCGCGTCGCCGACCCGCAGCGACTGGATCAGCGAGGCGCGCGACCGGTCTCGGATCTCCGGATCGTCGGAGGCGCAGTTGATCAGGTAGACCGCGTGGATCATCACCGCGCGGATCGGGCTGGCGGCCATCGCCTCGCGGAACGCCGCGAAGTCGTCCTCGCCGTAGGCGGTGGGGCGCCACATGCGCGGCGACTGGTTGAAGATCTGGATCGCCTCGCAGCCGCGCTCGCGTCCCCGATCGATCGCCTTGGCCAGACCGCCGGCCGGTGATACGTGGGCGCCGATTAGCATGCCTGGGTCTATGTCGATCCGTGTTCGATTCGCCCCGTCGCCCACCGGCGCCCTTCACATCGGCGGCGCGAGGACCGCCCTGTACAACTGGCTGATGGCCCGCGGGTCCGACCCGCCCGGGACTCTGGTGCTGCGGATCGAAGATACCGACCGTGAACGCTCGACGCCCGAGAACGTCGACCAGATCCTCGACGCCCTCGAATGGCTGGGGCTCGACTACGACGAGGGGCCGATCTTCCAGACCGCGCGCGTCGACCGGCACGCCCAGGAGCTCCAGCGGCTCCTGGACGGCGGTTACGCCTACCGGTCCAGCGCGACCGCCGACGACGTCCGGGACTACAAGGCCAGGCACGGCGCCGACCGGGGCTTCCGCGGCGAGGATGAGCGGTCGGGAGCGATCCGCCTCCGGGTCCCCGACGACGGCGAGACGGTCGTCGACGACGTGATCCGCGGGGAGACGCGGTTCCCGAACGCGAGCCTCGACGATCCCGTGATCGCCCGCGCCGACGGCTCGCCGCTGTACAACTTCGCCGTCGCCGTGGACGACCTGGACGCGGCCATCACCCATGTCGTGCGCGGCGAGGACCACCTCTCCAACACGCCCAAGCAGCTGCTCGTGCTGGCCGCGCTCGGCGCCCCGGCGCCGCGCTACGCGCACCTGCCGCTGCTGCACGGCCCGGATGGCCGCAAGCTCTCCAAGCGCCACGGCGCGGCGTCGGTGCAGGAGCTGCGCGACGCCGGCTACCTGCCGGAGGCGGTCGACAACTACATCGCGCTGCTGGGTGCCGGGTTCGCTCCCGACGAGGAGTTCTTCACGCTTGACGAGCTGGCGCGCCGGTTCCGCCTGGAGCGCGTCTCCAAGAACCCCGCCGTGTTCGACGAGCAGAAGCTGCGCCACTTCAACGGCCGCCACCTGCGGGCGCTGCCGCTCGGCGAGCTGACCGAGCGCCTGGAGCGGTTCACCGGGCGAGACGGGCTGCGGGGCGCGGCCGAGATCTCGCATGAGAAGATCCAGACGCTGGCGGATTTCTGGCCGCTCGTCTCGTTCATCTTCGATGGCCCGGTCGACGATCCCAGGGCATTCGACGCCACGATCAGGCGTGAGGGAGGGGCGCAGGCGCTGGCCGCCGCGCGCGACGCGCTCGCCGCAGCGCAGCCGTTCGCGGTCGGGACGATCGAGGCCGCGCTGCGGGCCGTCGTGGAGCGGCTGGGCGCCAAGCCGGCGCGCGTCTTCCAGCCGGTGCGGGTTGCGATCGCCGGTCAGACCGTGTCGCCGGGTATCTTCGAGAGCCTTGCGCTGCTGGGAAGGGACGAGGCTCTTGCCAGGATCGACGCCGCGCTTGCCCGAGCCAGTGGGGGAGGCTGACGCCCGGCGACCCGGCCGGCGCGGATGGGCGGCCTGGACGGCCGCTGACCGCACGCTGACATCCCGGCTAAACCGGGATCGGACACCTGCCGATAACCGGGCCGATGGTTGGGGAACAGATCAGACTGGCCGGCTCGGCGCGTCCGGGCTCCGTGGCATTTGGACGCGCATCCGATGGCTAGCGCTGCTCTGAGAGCCGTGCCGACCGACCCTTACGCCGCACGGGAGCGCCACCACAACGAGGGTCATGGCCGGCGCCTGACGATGGCGTTCGAGGCGCTCGAGGCCTACCCCGTGCTGGTCGAGTCGCGCAACCGGGTGCTGCGGCTGTTCGAGGACGGAGAGCCCTCGATCGTGGACGTCGTCTCGGCGGTTGAGGCAGACGTCGCGCTGGCTGTCACCGTCGTGCGGCTCGCCAACCAGATCGAGGGACCGGGTCGCGGTCGCATCGACAGCGTCGTGGCCGGGGTGGACACGCTCTCGCCGCGCACCGTGCACGCGATCGCGAGCCGGGCGCGGACGTTTGACTTCTTTGAGCGGACCGCCGTCTGGCAGGGGATCCCCGAGCGCTTCCGCCTCCACTCGGTCGCCACCCAGCGGGCGGCCGACCGGCTGGCGCGCGAGGTCGAGTTCGAGGCCCGCGACCGCCTGATGGTCACGGCGCTGCTGCACGACATCGGCAAGCTCGTGCTGGTCCACGCGTATCCCGGATACCCATCGCAGGTCCACGGCGACGCCCGCACCCCGGAGGAGCGCATGCAGCGCGAGCGGCGCGAGCTCGGCGTCGACCACGCGCTCGTGGGCGGCGTGCTCGCCCGCCGCTGGGCGCTGCCGAAATCGATCGCGAGCGTGATCGAGCGTCACCACGCCGAGGACGCGAGCGGCGAGGCGGCGATCGTGCGCCTCGCCGACATGCTCGCCCACTACGTGCTCGGCGGCGCGATCACCCCCTCGGAGCTGCTGTCGGTGGCACGCACGATCGGCCTCAGCCCGGCGAGCCTGCGCCGCGTGATGTACGAGCTGCCGCTGCCCGCCTCCGGGGAGCGCCCGCGCCAGGTCGAGCCCTGCCCGATGTCGAGCCGGGAGGTCGACGTCCTGCGCCGGCTGGCGAAGGGAATGGTCTACAAGCAGATCGCGCTCGAGCTGGGACTGTCGACGAGCACGATCCGCACGCACCTGCACAACGTCTACGGGAAGCTCGGGGCGATGGATCGCGCCCAGGCCGTCCTGATCGCGACCGAGCGCGGCTGGATCTGAGTCCCCGCGTCGCGCCTCAGGGCCGCGATCGCGGGTCGGCGCCCGCGCGCGACGGTGGACCCGGCGGCGGTGGCCTAGCATCCTTCGGCGATGATCTCGATCACCAGCAAGTCGCCTTACGCACTCAGCGCCCTGGTCGAGCTCCATCTCCAGGGCGGTGCCGAGCCGGTCCCGATCGCCGAGCTCGCGCGCCGGCGGCAGATACCGGTGCAGTTCCTGGAGCACCTGTTCGCGACCCTGCGTCGCGCGGGGGTGCTGCGCTCCCAGCGCGGCGTCAAGGGCGGCTACAGCTTCGCCCGCCCGGCAGAGGAGATCACCGTGCTGGAGCTCGTCGAGCTGCTCGACGGCCCTCTCGGTGCCGGCTCCTCCGGGGTGTTCGCGGACGCGGCGCGGGCGGCCGCCGGCGTGCTCGCCGAGGCGACGGTCGCGTCGGTCGCGGAACTCGAGCTCAGCGCCGCCGCGGCGCCCATGTACCACATCTGATGCACGCCTCCGTCCGGCGCGCGTGCGCGAGCATCGGGGAGCTGGTCGGCCGCACCCCCGTCGTTGAGCTCAGGAGGGTGGTGCC
Source organism: Actinomycetes bacterium (assembly GCA_021846845.1). Classification (GTDB taxonomy): domain Bacteria; phylum Actinomycetota; class Thermoleophilia; order Solirubrobacterales; family Solirubrobacteraceae; genus Palsa-465. The sequence goes on from JAJZWB010000117.1 coordinate 10,194, forward strand.
CGAGGGAGGCGGGAGGCTGTTCGCCAAGCTGGAGTGGTTCAACCCCGGTGGGAGCGTCAAGGACCGGATCGGAGTGGCGATGATCGAGGCCGCGGAGCGAGAGGGGCGGATCGAGCCGGGCCGCACCACGATCGTCGAGGCGACCAGCGGCAACACCGGGATCGCGCTCGCGTTCGTCTGCGCGGCGCGCGGCTACGACCTCGTGCTGACGCTGCCGGAGGGCATGAGCCGCGAGCGGGAGGGACTGCTGCGCCTGTACGGCGCGCGCGTTCAGCTGACCGAGTCGATGGGGGGGATGAACGAGGCGGTCGACGCGGCCCGGGAGCTGGCGCGCGGGGAGGACGTGTTCCTCCCCGACCAGTTCTCCAATCCGGCCAACCCCGAGGCGCACCGCCGCACGACCGGTCCCGAGCTGTGGGAGGCGCTCGACGGCCGCGTCGACGTGCTGGTCGCAGGGGTTGGGACGGGCGGTACGATCACCGGCGCCGGCGAGTACCTGCGCGACCGCAACCCGCGCCTGCGGGTGGTGGCCGTCGAGCCGCGCACGTCCGCGGTCCTGTCGGGCGGCCGCCCCGGCCCGCACAGGATCCAGGGGATCGGGGCCGGGTTCGTTCCCGCGGTGCTCAACCGCGAGCTGCTCGACGAGGTGATCGCCGTCGACGACGAGGACGCGATCGAGACCGCGCGCCTGCTCTCTCGCCGGGAGGGCGTGCTGGCCGGCATCTCGTGCGGCGCGGCGGTCTGGGCCGCGCTCCAGGTCGCCTCTCGCCCGGAGAGCCGTGACGCGCGGATCGCGGTGATCCTTCCCGATTCCGGCGAGCGCTACGTCTCGACGCCGTTCTTCGCCCCGGGCCCGGGGGCGGTCGCGGCCGGCGCGGCCGGTGGGTCCGCGGGCTAGGCTGTCGGGGATGGTGCGCAACGGGCCGATCGGGCGCACGATCGCCGAGATCCGGCGCGATGTGGCGGCGGCGAAGACCCGCGACCCGGCCGCTCGTGACGTCGGCGCGCTGGAGATCCTCGCCGCCTGGCCCGGAGTGCACGCGCTGCTGGCGCACCGGGTGGCGCACGCGCTGCACCGCGCCGGCGTGCCCGTCCTGCCGCGCATGCTCGCGATGCTGGCCAGGGCGGTGACGGGGATCGAGATCCATCCGGCCGCGCGGATCGGCAACGGGCTGTTCATCGATCACGGGATGGGCGTCGTGATCGGCGAGACCGCCGAGATCGGCGACGACGTGACCCTGTATCAGGGGGTGACGCTCGGCGGCACGGGGTTTGCGACCGGCAAGCGCCACCCGACAGTGCAGGACAACGTGACGATCGGCTCCGGGGCGAGGCTGCTCGGCCCGATCACCGTGGGGCACGGCGCCAAGGTCGGCGCCAACACGGTCGTGATCCACGACGTGCCGCCCAACACGACGGTCGTGGGCAACCCGGGGCACCCGGTGCGCGTCGAGGGTCGCCGGCCGGAGGGTCCCGACACCGACTGGATCCACCTCCCTGACCCGGTCGCCGACGCGATTCGAGGACTGTCGGAGCGGATCTCCGCGCTTGAGGAGCGGCACGAGCGGCCGGGTGGCGCCGGCGGCGAGACGCGACGCGTGCCGCGCTCCGGGTCTGCGCCGGACGGTCGCTCCAACCCGTCGCTCGGCCCGAGCCCGGCC
>JAJZWB010000118.1 GCA_021846845.1 Actinomycetes bacterium
CGGCCGGCACGCTGGCGCAGGACCCTTCCGGGCCCGCATGGCGCGGCCGTGGGCCCTCGCCGCGCCCCCGCGCCGGCGAACGCCGCTGCTAGGTTCAGGGCGTGTCCACGATCGGCGTTCCAACCCCCCGCCGAGACTCCGGCCCAAAGGTCAGGGGAGCCACACGGTTCACCGCTGACATCCCGGTTCCCGGCCTGTTCCATGCCCGTCCCGTGCTCGCTCACGAGGCGCATGCCCTGATCACGGCCCTGGACGTTGACGAGGCTCTCGCGCTGCCGGGCGTCGTCGCGGTCCTGAAGGCCGCCGACCTGCCGCTCGCCGCCTCCGGGCGGGGGCGCCTCTACGAGCCGCTGGCCCGCGACGAGGTGCGCTACGCGGGCCAGCCGATCGCGCTCGTGGTCGCCGAGAGCGAGGCGATCGCACAGGACGCGGCGGGACTCGTCGTGGCCGAGCTTGAGCCGCTCGATCCGGTGCTTGACCTCGAGGCGGCCGCGCGTCCCGGCGCCCCGCGGGCGCGGGTCGGGACGGCCGATTCCGGAACGGGCTCCGAGATCGGGGACGCCCACGCAGCCGTCAAGGCGGCGGGGCTCGACCGCGAGCAGCTTTCGGAGAACGTGCTGGGCACGGCGCTGCTGGAGGACGGCGACGTCGCCGGCGAACTGAAGCGCAGCGCCGCGGTGGTGAGGGGTCGATTCGAGACCCCCTGGATCCACCAGGGATACCTGGAGACGCAGACGGCCACCGCATGGATGACCCCCGACGGAGAGCTCTTCGTGACCTGCTCCACGCAGGCGCCGTTCGCGACGCGCGACGCGCTGGCGAAGCTGCTCGGCATCGCGACCGAGCGGGTCCGCATCCGAGCCGCACCGTTGGGCGGCGCCTTCGGCGGCAAGATGATGGTCGTCGAGCCGCTGGCCGCAGCCGCCGCCGTCGCCCTGCGCCGCCCCGTGCGCCTGGCGCTGACACGAAGCGAGGACATGGCCGCGGCCAACCCCGCCGGCGCGCAGATCCTGGAGCTGGAGCTCGGCGCCGAGGCCGACGGCACGCTGACGGCGATCCGAGGCAGGGTGCTGGTCGACCGCGGCTCGACGGAGGACTTCGGCGTGGAGTCGATCGCCGCGCTGCTCTCCGCCGGCCCGTATCGATGGAGGGCGCACCGGATCGAGGCCCTCGGCGTGGCCACCAACCGGGTCACGTTCGGGGCCTACCGTGCTCCGACGGCACCGCCGGCCGCCTTCGCGGTGGAGTCTCTGATCGACGAGCTCGCGCAGCGCCTCGAAATCGACCCGCTGACGCTGCGAATGCGCAACGTGCTGCGCGAGGGCGACCGCACGGTCGCGGGAGTGACGCTGCCGGTCTTCGGCGCAGAGGCGTGCCTGGAGCGCCTGCGCGAGCACCCCCTGTGGACCGGGCGCGCCGGCCTGCCGCCGAACGAGGGCGTCGGACTGGCGATCGGGTGGTGGCCCGGGGGCTACGAGCCCGCAGCAGCGGTCTGTCGCCTGGACTCCGACGGCAGGCTGACCGTGATCACCGGCGCGGCCGACATGACCGGCGTCGAGACCGCGTTCGCGGCGATCGCCGCAGAGACGTTCGGAGTCGATCCGGACCGGGTCCGCGTGGTCGCCGCCGACACGTCGAGCGCGCCTTACGCAGGGACCAGCGGCGGCAGCAAGATCACCTACACGGTCGGGCGCGCCGTCGAGCGCGCCGCCGCCGAGGCCCGCGAGCGGCTGCTGGAGGTGGCGGCGGAAGAGCTTGAGATCTCCCCGCTGGACCTTGAGATCGTCGGCGGATCGATCATGCCCCGCGGCGTCCCCGCGAAGGCGATCGAGATCGACGAGCTGGCGGGGAGGATCCTGCGGTTCGGCAGCCGCCACATGCCCGTCGAGGGGCATGGGCGCTCCGCCCAGTCCCCCGCTCCGCAGGCCGCGGCCCACCTCTCCCACGTTCGCGTCGACCCGCAGACCGGAGCCGTCGAGGTCCTGGGCCACGTCGTCGCCCAGGACGTTGGCCGGGCGCTGAACCCCGCTCTGGTCGAGGGCCAGATGCACGGAGGCGCGGCCCAGGGCATAGGCTGGGCTCTGCTGGAGCAGCTCGTGCACGACGACCACGGTCAGCTGACGACCGGGACGCTCGCCGGCTACTCGCTGCCCTCGCCGGACATGACGCCGCCGATCGAGGCGCTGATCGTGGAGGTCCCCGCTCCGAACGGCCCGTACGGCGCCAAGGGGGTCGGCGAGGCCCCGGTCGTCGGCGTGGCCGGTGCCGTGGCCAACGCCGTCGCGGCGGCGACCGGCGGGGTGCGCCCCAGGCGGCTGCCGATCACCACCGAGGGCGTCTGGCGGGCGCTCTCGGACGGGTCCGCGCAACCCACCTCCTGACGCCGGGCGCCGTCGGGCGCCGTTGAGGGCAGGGTTCGCACACCGGGAGCGACGCGGAGAGCCGGCCCGCGATGCGGGAGCGATGCGGGAGCCGGCCTGCGATGCGGGAGCCGGCCTGCGACGCGGGAGCGATGCGAGAGCGGGCCTGCGACGCGAAGAGCCGGCCGCCGAGCAAGCGGGAGCCCGCGGGGGGCGAAGCCGGCCGCCGAGCAAGCGGGAGCCCGCGGGGGGCGAAGCCGGCCGCCGAGCAAGCGGGAGCCCCGCGGGGGGCGAAGAGCCTCCCGCGGGGCCTGACCCGGAGGTGGTCGCCTTCAGCTCAGCCGATCTCGGCGAACTGGGAATCCGAGGCTGGAGTCCGCACCTCAAGCGAGTGCACCACGCGCTCGGTCGAGAGCTCGTGCAGCGTGAGGCCGGCGATCGCCAGGACCAGCAACGCAGCGCCGGACGCGAAGCCGAGCCACGTCACCGTGGCGCCCGCGAACACGAGGCTGGCGACCACGGTCCAGATGCCGAGCACCCCGATTACGCCATCGAGCGCGCGCTGCGCGCTGCCCCGCCGGGGGAGCATCGCCGCCGCCGTCAGGGCGATCGCGCCGGTGCCGATCCCGAACATGATCCACATGAACGCCGGAACGCTCCACACCTGCGAACCGACGATCAGCAGACCGCCCATCAGGGCGAGACCGATGTTGGTCAGGTAACGAGAGTTCATGGATACCTCCAATGGGTCAGCCGCGACCGCTCGGTCGCGGCGCGGTCGCCGAGGCCGGATCGTCTGGTCTGTGCTCCTCGGCGTCGCATGACCTGAGTATAGCTCAGACTGACCCATCTCTCTGAGCGCTCTTACTGATGTGTCGGCCTGAGCGCTACGTCTCGATCTGATCCGCGCATGCTGATCCCTTGGCCTGAGCCCCCGACCTGATCCGTCGGGCTGAGCGATCCGTCCGAGCCATCAGGCTGATTGTCAACGGGTCACCCGGCCGTCATACTGCGGCCGTGCCCAACCCCGGCACCGACCGGCTGCCTGCGCTCAACAACACCGCGCGAGTGGTGCTCGGCATGATCGCCGAGGGCCACACGGCCGGCTACTCGATCAAGGCCGAGATCGAGCGCTCCACGCGCCTGTACTGGGGAGCGAGCATCGGCGGCATCTACCCGGAGCTGCGCCGGCTCGAGGCGGCGGGGCTGGTGACCGCTCGCGACGACCCGCGCGGGGGCGCCACCCGACACGCTTACGAGCTCACCGACGCCGGCCACGACGCACTCGGGCGATGGCTCAACGACACCTCGGAGCCGGCTCTGGAGATGCGCCACGAAGCACTGCTGCGGCTGCGCTTCGCGGGCGTGCTGGAGCTGGGTCAGCAGCTCGAGCTGGTCGGCCGGATGCGGCAGGCGCACGAACATCGCGCCACCACGCTGCGGGCACGCCTTGGCGCAGGGCACTTCGACGACCCGCTGCACCGCATGACGGTCGAGTTCGCGCTCGGCTTCAACGAGTGGGCGATCGGCTGGTGCGACCAGGCGGCAGCCCGCCTGCGGGGCGAGCGGATCGCCGTCGGGGAGCCGAGCTCCGGCGGCACCCCCAACCCGTCCAGGGCCGGCGCTCCCACCTAGGTCGCACCCAGGCCGGCGGCGCTCCCACCCAGGCCGGCGGCGCTCCCACCCAGGCCGCACCCGGGCCGGCGCTCCCACCCGGGCCGAGACGTATCAGCCGGCGACGCGGAACCTGGCCGGCCCGGCGACCGCGACCACGCGGATGAACTGCGGGCACACCTGTCCGGCGGCGCAGACCGCGCGCTCCAGCTCGACCGCCCGCGCCGTCCAGCCTCCCGCACACCAGCGCCCGCCAAGCTGCGCCGGGCCGATCGCCGCGCGGACCTCGACGCCGGGGGCCGGCGAGCGCAGCGCCAGCGAGCGCGCCGCGACGCACCCCGACCCGGGTGCACCGACCACGCTCAGCGACAGCGACGTCGCCGTCCCGGTGGCGGCGACGCGAGCCGCCGGGGCCCGGAATCCGAACGTGAAACGGGTCGACGGCCCTCCGACCGCGGGCGAGACGCGCAGCGGGACGGGGCGCGGGACCGTCCCCGCGGCACCGGGGCGCGGGACCGTCCCCGCGGCACCGGGGCGCGGGACCGTCCCCGCGGCACCGGGGCGCGAGACCGTCCCCGCGGTGCCGGCGGGCGCCCCCGCGGTCGACTCCGGCGACGACGCGCGCCCGCACCCTGCCGACGCGAGCACCAGGATCGATACGATCAGCACGACGTGAGCGTGGTGCCTCATCGCCGGACCCAGTCTATGCCGACGCCTTGTCGCCGCGGAGACCGTTGATTCGTCAACTACAATTGTGAACATGGCGGCCACGGTTGACACCATCCTCGAGGGAGCCGCGCTGGAGGCCTGGCGCAGCTACCTCCAGAGCCACGCGTCGATCGTCCGCATGCTCGACGCGGACCTCGTCGCCGAGCACGGCATCACCACGCGTGACTACGAGGTGCTCCTCTACCTCTCCCAGGCCGATGAGCGGCACCTGCCGATGTCGGCGCTCGCCGAGAGCACGATGCTCACCCGCTCTGGGATAACCCGACTGGTGGACGGCCTCGTCGAGGCCGGCCTGATAGAGCGCGTCGCGTGCCCCAAGGACGCGCGGGTGTCGTACGCGCAGCTGACCGATCGCGGCTACTCGAAGCTTCGGGAGGCCGGCTGCTCACACGTGCGAAGCATTCGCCGCCTGTTCCTCGAGCACTTCACGCCTGATGAGATCGAGCAGCTCGCCTCGCTTCTCGGTCGCCTCCCCGGCGCCCAGCCCGGCCGTGGCTGCACCGCGTCGACCGACGGCGGCCGGCAGCCGGCGGGACCGGGCGACTGCGCCGCCGCCTGAGCGGCGCGCTCCGCCCGAGGCACTCGTGCCAGATCGCCGGGGGCGCCTGGGGGCGCGCGTCCGCCGGGCGCGAGGCCACCCGCCGTGCGCGAGGCCACCCGCTGGGCCGCCCCGGGAGACGGACACTGTCAGACCGACGCCCCCCGCCCAGGTTGCTTGACGGCACAACCAATCGTGCTACATTTACTTGCATGCTCAAGCATCTCTTTGCGCGAGCCCCTTCGACCACCAGCACCGCTTCGCGCCCGGCGCGGCAGCGTTCGTTCAAGTGAGGTGAACCACATGGCCAGCGCTCCGATCGCGACCGAGGGCACGCCGCCGCCCGCGGCACCCATTGCGGCCGCAACGACCCTGGGACCCGTTCGGCTGACGGTGTCTGACCTGGGCCGTGCGCGCGCCTTCTACGAGAGCGCGCTCGGGCTCCCGGCCCGGGATCTCGACGACGGCCGACTGGCGTTCGGCCCGGTCGGGCCCGGCGAGCGACCGCTCGTGGAGGTGCAGGCGGACGCCTCCGCCCCGAGGCTGGACCGCCGCGCGCCGGGCCTCTACCACGTCGCGATCCTGCTCCCGTCGCGCGTCGATCTCGCCCACGCGCTGCTCAGGCTCGCCCGCTCGCGCTGGCCGCTGGACGGAGCCTCCGACCACCTCGTCAGCGAGGCCCTGTACCTCTCCGACCCCGACGGGAACGGGATCGAGCTCTACCGCGACCGGCCGCCCGAGCAGTGGGCCTATGACGGCGACGCGCTTCAGATGGCGACGCTGCCGCTCGACCTGCACGACATCGTCGCTGAGGCGCAGGCCGCCGCCGGGTCAGACGGCGAGCTTGAGATCCCCGACGCGGCGCCGTCGGGAACCTCGGTCGGACACGTCCATCTGCAGGTCTCCGATCTGCACGCGGCCGAGGCCTTCTACGGCGGGGTGCTCGGGTTCGACGTCGTGGTCCGCAGCTACCCGGGCGCCCTGTTCGTATCGGCCGGCGGCTACCACCATCACCTCGGCCTGAACACATGGCACAGCGCCGGCTCGGGCCCGGCGCGCGCTGGAGCGATCGGGCTGCGCTCATACGATGTCGTGCTCCCCGACGCGGCCGAGCTGGAGCGGGTGCTGGAACGGGTACGCACCGCCGGTCGGCCGGCGGTCGATGGTGCCGAGGTGCCCCCGGGCGGCTTCGCGGTACGGGACCCGTCGGGCAACCTGGTCGTGCTGCGCGCCGCCTGAGTCGCGCCGCGGCGGGCCCGCCGCTACCCTTGACGCCCTCGGCGACGTGGCGGAGTGGCTACGCAGCGGCCTGCAAAGCCGTCTACACCGGTTCGATTCCGGTCGTCGCCTCTGAGGACGACCGGGCGAACGGCGGCTCACCCCATGCGTCCCGCTTTCCCCGGCGGTCGAGCGCGAGACGAGGATCTGCGCGCGCCCGGGGAGGTTGGCGGGCACGCGAACCGCCGGCTCCTCGCCGAGCCCACGCAGCGAGTCGCCTGGGCCGTCACCCGCGGCCGGCACGTTGTCAGCCGCCATACGCGGATCCCGCGCCCGGTGTGTCAGCGCGCTGACCCGCATCTTGGGCGCAGTTGTGAACGTGGTGTAAACGTGACCGGATGGACTGGTCGGTCGCCCACTCGCTCAACTCCTTCCTGCTGGCGCACGACGCGATCGAGGATCCGCTGCTCGCCTACGTCCAGGCCTCCGAGGCGCTCTTCCTGGGCATGCTCGTGCTCGTCTGCGCGCTGGCTCGCCACCCCCGATGGGCGGCCGTCCGGCGTACGGCGGTGGCCGCCGGTCTCAGCGCGGGCCTCGGGCTGCTGATCGGCAAGGTCATCACTGAGTTCTGGGACCGCGCCCGTCCGTTCGTCGCGCATCCCGGGCAGATCCACCTGTTCGCGCCCCATCCGGCGGACGCGAGCTTCCCAAGCGACCACGCGACCGCATCGATCGCGATCGCCACGGCGATCCTGCTTCGCCGGCGCACCGGCTGGGGGACGATCACGCTCGTGTCCGCGGCGATCCTCTGCTTCGGACGGGTCGCGCTCGGCTACCACTACCCCACCGACGTGATCGGCGGAGCGGCGATCGGCGCCGCCTCCGCGACGGTCCTGTGGCAGCGTCCGCTGCGCGACTGGATCGATGCGCTCTCGGACCGCGTCGGCGGCGCGTGGGACCGCGCGTCCGACGCGCTCGTGGGACGCCTGGGCGTTCCGGCGCCCCACGCCGCCCGCGTGCAGTCCTCCGGAGGGCCGACGCGGATCCCGCCGGAGGAGTGAGGCGCCGCAGGCCGGGTCGCCCGCGACCCCGCCGCGTCGCGCCCGTCGACATCGCCCCAGCGGCCGTCCACCCGCTCACGGCCGGGGATGACGCCCGGGCCGAGCGCGCGAACGCCCATGGCCGGGGATGACGCCCGGGACCGAGCGCGCGACCGCTCGCGCCCGGCGATTACGCCGGGGCCGGCCGCGCGACCGGCGTGCATCAGACTGGTCCTCAGATGAGCGACGGCGACTCCAGCCCGAACGCCGCCGAGCGGCCCGACGGCGGCGAGAGCAACGACTCACGCTCGCGGAGGGCCCGCAGGCGGGCGGTGGCGGCGGCCTGGCTCACCGCGCACGCGGTTGGGTGGATGGGCCGCACGGCGCGCGGCCGGGTGGTCGATCTGGTCGGCGGTCCGGCGCGCGCACGGGTGATCGCGCTGTTCGGCGGGGTGCTCGCGCTGTCGAGCGCCCAGATCTCGACCATCGGCGCCGTGGCGCCCCAGCTTGAGCAGGCCCTGCGCATCGGCAACACGCGCATCGGGCTGCTCAACTCGGTCGCGCTGGTGATCGGCGCCCTCGCGGTGGTTCCCGTAGGCCTGCTGGTCGATCGCTTCCGCCGGATCCCGATGCTCGCGGCGAGCATGGTCCTGTGGAGCGCGACCACGATCGCCGGCGCGTTCGCGTCCTCATACTCGACGCTCCTGCTCACGCGCGTCGGCCTGGGAGCGGTCACCGCGACCGCAGGCCCCGCGATCGCGTCTCTGACCGGCGACTACTTCCCCGCGGTCGAGCGCAGTCGCGTCTACGGCTACATCCTGAGTGGCGAGATCGCAGGCACCGCCGCCGGCTTCGTCGTCAGCGGCACGGTCGCCAGCCTGTTCTCGTGGCGTGTTGCGTTCTTCCTGCTCGGACTCCCGGGCCTGCTGCTGGCCCGCTCGCTCTGGCGCACCGTGCCCGAGCCCCGTCGCGGCGGTCAGAGCCGCCTTGCCCCGGGCACCGTCGATCTCGATGCGGCGGCCGCCGGTCGTCACGCCAGGCGCTCCGAGCGCCCGGCTGCCTCGGCCCCGGCGACCGACCCGCCGTCGCCGGGGCCCGGGGCGGCCGACGCGGGCGACCGCGAGGCGTTCGACGCGGTCACGGAGCGCGGCTTCGCGCCGAACCCCGACCTCGTGCTCGACTCGGACCCGGACGCGATGCCGCTCGCCGCGGCCGTCCGCTACGTCCTGCGGATCCCGACCAACGTGCTGCTGATCATCAGCTCATCGCTCGGTTACTTCTTCTTCTCGGGCCTGCAGACGTTCGCCGTCGTCTTCCTGCGCGGCCATTATCAGGCCAGCGAGGCGACCGCGACCGCGATGCTGGGCCTGCTGGTGCTCGGAGCGCTCGCCGGGACGCTGGCCGGCGGCCCGCTCACCGACATGATCGCCCGCCGCGGGATGTTCGAGGCCCGGGTGTGGATGCCGGCGATCTGCTACCTGGCGTCGGTGGCGGTGCTGATCCCGGGCCTGCTCGGCTCGAGCCTCGGCTCTGGAATCTGGTTCGATGTCGCGGGCGCGGCGCTGATCTCGGCCGCCAACCCGCCGCTGGACGCGGCGCGCCTGGACATCATGCCCTCCGGCCTGTGGGGTCGCGCCGAGAGCGTGCGCACTTTCCTGCGCTCGATCGCGCAGGCGCTCGCGCCGCTGCTGTTCGGCGTCGTCGCCGACCTGGTCTCCGGCCTGGCCCCGCAGCAGGCGCCGATCGGCACGCACACGCATCAGATCGTCTCCACCAGGACCGGCACCGGGCTGCAGGTCTCGTTCCTGGTGATGCTCGTCACGCTCGCCGCCGCGGGCATCTTCATGCTGCGAGCCCGGCGCACGTACCCGACCGACGTGGCGACCGCCGGCGCCTCCTGGAATCCGACCCAGGCGGCCGATACGATACGCGTCCGGTGAGCGAGACGGTCGCAAAGCCCCTCCTGGTCCTCCAGCACATCGCGTGCGAGCCGCCAGGCGCCTACGAGGACGAGCTCCTCTCCTGGGGCCTGGAGCTGCGGCGCGTGATGGTCGGCGACGGCGAGCCGCTGCCCGACTGGCGCGAGTTCTGCGGGATCATCGTGATGGGCGGCCCGATGGGCGCCTGCGACGACGACCGGCTTCCGTGGCTGGTGGCGGAGAAGCATCTGATCGCCGAGGCTGTTCGGTCCGGCGCTCCGTACTGGGGCGTCTGCCTCGGCGCCCAGCTGCTCGCGGCGAGCCTCGGCGCGCGCGTTTACACCGGACCCAGGCCGGAGGTGGGAGTGCTCGCCGTCGAGGTCACCGACGCCGCGGCCGCTGACCCGGTGCTCTCGGCGGCGCCGCGGGAGTTCCTCGCGCTCCAGTGGCACCAGGACACGTTCGAGCTGCCCGCCGGCGCGACCGCGCTCGCCCGCTCGTCCGCCTACGAGCAGCAGGCGTTCAGGTTCGGGAGCGCATACGCGCTCCAGTTCCATCTTGAGGTCGACGTGGCGCTCGCGCAGGAGTGGGCCGCCGTCCCCGAGTACGCCGACGCGCTCGAGCAGTCGCTCGGACCCGGAGCGCTCGACCGGCTGATCGAGGACGTCCGCCGGCACGAGGCCGAGTCGGTGTCGCTGGGCCGGCGCCTGTTCGCGGGCTGGCTCGGGAGCGTGGTGGGCCTGGACCGGCCGACCGGCACCGGCTGACGCCGGTCCCCTGCTCGCCCTGGCCGGCCGAGCACGCGGTGTGGCTGGACCGCCCGCCGGGACCGGCTGGCGCCGGCTCCCGCGGCGCGAAGCGCTCAGCGGACGCGGCCGTTGCGGGGATCCATCGGCAGTCCGGCACGCTGCCAGGCGAGCATCCCGCCCCTGAGGTTCAAGACCTCAAGGCCGGCCCGGCGGAGCTGCCGGCTCGCGCTCGCCGAGCGGGCTCCGCTGCGGCAGACGGTGATGTAGAGCACGTCGGGCTTGAGCGCCGCGGCGTCGAGGCGGTGCGGGGGCAGGTGCCTGGCACCGCGGATGCGTCCGGCGTCGTATTCGTGGCGCTCGCGCACGTCGAGCACCGTCGCGCCACGGGTGCGCAGCCTGTCGGCGGCAGCCTCGGGCCCGATCGAGGGCCCGAACAGCGCGTCGCGAAGGCCCATCAGATCGCCCCCGCGCCCGGGTCCGCTCCAGCTCGCGGTCCCGGCCCTCGCCGGTCGCCACGACCGCGGATCTGTGACCTGAAAGCGGTCATCTCACCTCACAGCTAAACCGTTGTGTAGTTAGCTGAATGTTATCCGGTATCGGCCGCCCGCGCCGGGGAGCCTTCGAGCGCGCCCCACACGCGGGCGGGATCCCAATCGACGGCGCGGTGCAGCTCGAGGGCGCTGACACGGTCCGCACCGGCTGCGCGAGCCAGAGCCGTGCGGTCGTCCTCTGGCAGGCTGAACGCGTCGAGCTCGGGCTTCAGCGGCCGGAACAGCCATATAGGGCGGCGCAGCTCGCCGCTGGCCGGCCGTGCCGCGGCCAGCCATTTGCGGTAGACCTCCCGCGCGCGCGCGAAGTCGACGTGGATGTCGCCGTAGGCGTCGCCCGCGAGCGCCGGGCGCACGCGGACCTTCTGGTGCCAGCAGTGCATGCCGGACACCGGATCCGGGTGCACCGGGAAGGTGATGTTCTGGTGCACGCCGGCGTCGCTCCACCAGATCCGCTGCGATGAGGGGTCCTCCGACACGAACGGGCGCACACCCGCAGCCTGGCGGAAGTCGACCGCCTCGCCCGACTCGGCCATCTCGACCAGCGCCGAGGACCAGCGCTCCATCCCCTCGGCCTCCTTGAGCCGCCAGCGGCCCATGTGGTGCGAGGCCGCCACGACCCCGGGGCGGATGCCCTCCGTCACCAGCGCCTTGATCACGAACCACCCGATCTCGGTCTCGACCCGGGCCAGCGCGCCGGTCTGAAGACCGATCCGCTCGGCGTCGATGGGACAGACCAGCAGCGGGTGGGTGTGCGCCAGCTCGTTGAGGTACTTGGCGTTGCCCGAGCGCGAGTGGATCATCGTCGGCAGCCGGTAGGTCGGCAAGAGCACGTACTCGCCGCGGGCGTGATCGATCAGCGAATGGTGCACGTGCGAGCGCGCGTATACGGGCGTGGCCAGTTCCGGCCACCCCCATTCGGCGACCGTCTCGGAGTAGAGCTCCAGCTTGCGCGAGGGCGTGTTGAACCCCCTGCGCGCGACGCCGTCGACCTCGGCTGCGATCGTGTCCGGCCGCCCCGTCAGGGGCAGGTGCGAGCCGTCGAACGCGACCGCGGTGACGGTCGACTCCAGACCGCGGACGTCGGTGCCCTCGACATCGGTGACCTCGGCCTCGT
>JAJZWB010000119.1 GCA_021846845.1 Actinomycetes bacterium
TCCGATCTTGTCGATGCTGCCCGAGATCAGGCCGTCGAGCGCGGTCTACGGCGAGGTCAAGACGGGCAATCTCACCGGCATCCCGCTCGCGGGCGATCTCGGCGATCAGCAGGCTGCGACCTTCGGCCAGGCCTGCTTCTCCACCGGCGAGGCCAAGAACACCTACGGCACCGGCAACTTCATGCTGCTCAACACCTCAACCGAGGCGGTGCAGTCCAGGTCCGGCCTGCTGACGACCGTGTGCTACAAGATCGGCGACAGAGCCGCCGTGTACGCGCTGGAGGGCTCGATCGCGATCACCGGCGCGCTCGTGCAGTGGCTGCGCGACAACCTGAAGATGATCCAGGCCGCGCCGCAGGTCGAGGAGCTGGCCAAGTCGGTGGAGGACAACGGCGGGCTCTACATCGTGCCGGCCTTCTCGGGCCTGTTCGCGCCCTACTGGAAGTCCAGCGCCCGCGGCGTGTTCGCCGGCCTGACCCGGTATGTCAACGCCGGCCACATCGCGCGCGCCACGCTCGAGGCGACGGCGTTCCAGACCCGAGAGGTGATGGATGCGATGAAGGCCGACTCAGGCGTGGAGCTGACCGAGCTCAAGGTCGACGGCGGCATGGTCGCCAACGACCTGCTGATGCAGTTCCAGGCGGACATCCTCGGCGTGCCGGTGGTCCGGCCGCAGGTGGCTGAGACGACCGCGCTCGGCGCGGCGTACGCGGCCGGGATGGCGACCGGGTTCTGGCACTCAGAGCAGGAGGTTCGCGACAACTGGGCCGAGGACAAGCGCTGGGAGCCGAACATGGACCCCGGAAAGCGCGACGAGTACTACCGCCAGTGGAAGAAGGCGGTGACGCGGACCTTCGACTGGGTCGACTGACGCGGGACGGACCAGGACCCGGAACCGTGCACGGCGCGGACCACGGACCCGGAACCGTGCACGGCGCGGACCGGGCACCACGCACCGTGCACGGCGCGGACCGGGCACCGAGCGGGGCGCGGGCGGCGCGACGGCGACCGCCCCGCCCCGAGCCCGCGCGAGGTCTGACACGCGGAGCTAACCTGACCCGATGAGCACGCTCTCGACCGATGTGCTTGTGATCGGCGGGGGCGCGACGGGCGTCGGCGTCGCCTGGGACGCGGCGCTGCGCGGCCTCGACGTGGTGCTCGTCGACCGCCACGACCTCGCGCAGGGCACGAGCGGCCGCTTCCATGGCCTGCTGCACTCCGGCGGGCGCTACGCCGTGAAGGATCCACAGGCCGCGCGCGAGTGCGTGGCCGAGAACCGGATCCTGCGGCGGGTGGCGGCCGACTGCATCGAGGACACCGGCGGTCTGTTCGTCACGACTCCATGGGACGACCCCGGCTACGCCGACCGGTTCGCCGCCGGCTGCGCCGAGACCGGGGTCCGATGCGAGGAGGTGCAGCCGTCACAGGCGCTGCGCGGCGAGCCACGCCTCAATCCGCGGATCTCGCGCGCCTTCCGCGTCCCCGATGCCAGCATCGACGTCTGGAAGACCGTCTGGGCGATGAGCCACGGCGCCCAGCAGCGGGGAGCGCGGATCCTCCCATATCACGAGGTGGTGACGATCGACCGCTCCGGCGACGTGGTCGGAGGGGCGGTCGCGCGTGACGCGCGCAGCGGGGACGAGCTGCGCATCGAGGCTCGCGTGACCGTCAACGCGACCGGCGCCTGGGCAGGGCGGGTGGCGCAGATGGCGGGGATCGAAGGGGTCCGGGTCCTCCCGGGCAGGGGGATCATGATCGCGATGAACCACCGGCTCGTGAACACCGTCGTGAACCGCTGCCAGATGCCGACCGACGGGGACATCATCGTCCCCATCCGGACCGTGTCGGTGATCGGCACGACCGACCAGCACACCGACGACCCCGACGACCACACCGTCCCGCAGGAGGAGGTCGATCGGATGCTCGACGAGGGCGAGCGGCTCGTGCCCGGGTTCCGGCGAGCGCGCGCGCTGCGGGTCTGGACCGGGGTGCGGCCGCTGTTCGAGGACGCCAAGGCCGACAGCACCGCGACGCGCGACGTCACCCGCGCCCACGCGCTCCTCGACCACGAGCAGCGCGACGGCGTCCGCGGGCTGTTAACGATCACCGGCGGCAAGCTGACCACCTACAGGCTGATGGCGCAGGAGACCGTCGACGCCGTCTGCCGCCAGCTGGGCGAGTCCCGCCCGTGCCGGACCGAGACCGAGCCGCTGCCGGGCTCGGAGTCGGGCGAGCACTACCGGCTCGGCGAGCGGCTGGCTCGCAAGGAGGCGGAGCTGCGCGGCGAGCAGCTGATCTGCGAGTGCGAGCTGGTCCCGCGCTCCAAGCTGGAGCGAGCGATCGCGCAGACCGGCTCCACCGACCTGGACGACATCCGCCGGCAGCTGCGCCTCGGGATGGGTCCCTGCCAGGGCGGGTTCTGCACCTACCGTGCGACGGGGATCCTGCACGAGCGCGACGGCCTGCGCGCGCTCGAGGCCGATGCCTCGCTGCTGGCGTTCCTCCAGGAGAGGTGGAAGGGGGTCTGGCCCGTCCTGTACGGCGACCAGCTGCGGCAGGCGCGCCTCGACGAATGGATCTTCCAGGGGGTGCTCGGGGTCGAGCGCCTGCCCACCGCCCCCGAGACGGCCGGCGCGGGGGGAGCGTCCGGCGCGGGGGGAGCGTCCGGCGCGGGGGGAGCGTCCGGCTTGGCGCCGCGGGAGGCCCCATGACCGGTCCCGGACCGGCGCTCGACGGTCCGCTGCACTTCGACGCCGTCGTGATCGGAGCCGGCACGGCCGGGATGACCGCGGCGATCCGCCTCGCCCAGTCCGGCGCCAGGGTGTGCGTGGTGGCCAAGGGCGTGGGATCCACGCACCTGGCGGCCGGGACGATCGACGTGCTGGGACGCATCGACGGCGAGGAGCGCGTCACCGAACCCGGCGCGGCGCTTGAGCGGCTGATCGCGTCGCGCCCCGACCACCCGTACGCGCTGCTCGGGAGCGGCGTCGTCGCCGACTCGCTGAGCTGGTTCTTCGAGACGGCGGCCGCGTCCTCCCCGCGCGGCTACGAGTACGTCGGCGGCCTGGAGCGCAACATGCTCCTGCCGACGGCGGTCGGCGCGCTGCGTCCCTCGACCCTGGTGCCGATCACGATGGCGGCCGGCGAGGCGAGCGCCCTGCACCGGGCGGCGATCGTCGGCACGCACGCGCTGCGCGACTTCCACCCGAGCCTGTGCGCAGCCAACCTGCGCGAGGCGGGGATCGAGGCGCGCCCCGTGTTTCTGGAGCTTGAGCTGGAGCGTGCCGACATGAGCGCGCTCGGGATCGCGCGCCGGTTCGACGACCCGGCCTGGAGGGCGCTGTTCTGCGCGCAGCTGTCGCCCGCGCTGCGCTCGGAGGACCACGTGGGCCTGCCGGCGATGCTCGGCCTGCGCGACCCGCACGCGGCGCTGGCGGACCTGGAGCGGAGGCTCGGGCGGCGCGTGTTCGAGATCCCGACGCTGCCGCCGTCGGTCCCCGGCATGCGCCTCTACGAGATCCTCCGCCGCGCGCTGCGGTCGGCCGGCGGACGGCTCGTGATCGGCGCGGAGGTGGTGGCGGCCGAGCGCCACGGCGAACGGATCGCCGCGGTCGCGACGCGAGCCGCCGGGCGCGAGTCTCACTATGCGGCGCCCTGGTTCGTGCTCGCCTCCGGCGGCCTGGCGTCCGGCGGGATCGAGCTGGACTCCAGCTGGCGGACCAGCGAGCGGGTGCTCGGCCTCCCGCTTCGCGGCGTGCCGGACGCGGGCGAGCCGCGATTCGTGCCCGACTTCTTCGCCGAGCAGCCGCTCGGGCGCGTCGGCGTGGCGGTCGACCCGCAGCTGCGAGCGGAGGGGGCGGAGAACGTCGTCGTCGCCGGCGCGGCGCTGCCGGGACAGGCGCCCTGGCGCGAGGGATGCGGCGAGGGGGTGGCGCTGGCCAGCGGGTACCGCGCCGCGCAGGTGATCGTGCGTGAGTCGGGCGCGGGAGCTCCCGCGGGGGCGCGGGCGACGTGAGCGACCTGATCGACATGATCGAGCACGGGTCGCTGCGCGGCTCCCTTGACCACTGCGTCAAGTGCACGATCTGCGAGACCGCGTGCCCGGTGTCCAACGCGACCCCGCTGTTCCCCGGCCCCAAGTACGCGGGACCGCAGTCCGAGCGCTACCGGGTCGCGGGCGAGCCGTCCGTGGACGCTTCGGTCGATTACTGCTCCGGGTGCGGCATCTGCTCCCAGGTCTGCCCCCAGGGGGTCAAGATCGCGGAGATCAACGCGCGCGCGCGCGACGCGCTCAAGCGCGAGCACGGCGTCCCGCTGCGCGACCGGATCATCACGCGGCCGACCTGGCTGGGACGAATCGGGACCCCCGTCGCGCCGATCGCGAACCTCGCGCTCAACCTCAGGCCGGCGCGGATCCTGGCCGAGAAGGCGCTCGGGGTGCACCGGGACGCGCCCGCGCCACGGTTCGCCGGCCGGCGCTTCTCCACCTGGGCTCGCGCCCGCGGGCGCGAGCGGCGAGCAGACCGGGCCACGGCGCCGGGCGCCGGGCCACCGGACCACCGTGGCCTGCCGCGCCGGGTCGTCTACTTCCACGGCTGCGGCACCGAGTTCTACGAGCCCTGGGAGGGCGAGAAGGTCGTGGAGGTGCTCGAGCACAACGGGTTTCAGGTGACGGTGCCCAGGCAGGGATGCTGCGGCCTGCCGCTCCAGTCCAGCGGCCTGTTCGACGATGCGCGGCGGACCGTCCTGAGGCTGGCCCGATCGCTGTCGGCGCCGTTGCGCGACGACGCGGACGCGATCATCGTCGGCAACGCCACCAGCTGCACGCTGATGCTCAAGCGAGAGGGCCGGGAGATCCTCGGCCTGGAGGACGATCCGGACCTGCGTCTGGTCTCCCGCCGCACCTACGACATCTGTGAGCTGCTGCTCGCCCTGCACGACCGCGGCGAGCTGCGCACGGACTTCAGGCCGATCCGGGAGATCGTCGCCTATCACGCTCCCTGTCAGCAGCAGGGCCACGGGATCGGCAAGCCGGCGCTCGATCTGCTGGCGCTGATCCCGGGGCTCGAGGTGCGGGAGATGAACGCGCGCTGCTGCGGGATCGCCGGCACCTACGGGCTCAAGGCCGAGAAGCACGGGATCTCGATGGCCGTCGGCCGTGACCTGTTCGACCAGGTGCTCGCCTCGGGGGCGCCCACCGTCGCGTGCGACTCGGAGACCTGTCGCTGGCAGATCGCTCACGGCACCGGACGCCGGTCGGTGCATCCGATCGACTTCCTGCACCGGGCCTACGGCCTGGACGACGCCGGCGCCTGACGTGGTAGGGCTGGTCGTCGTCTCCCACAGCGAGCAGCTCGCCGACGGGGTCGTGGCGCTCGCGCGGGAGATGGCCGGACCGGAGCTGGCGATCGAGCCGGCGGGCGGGATCGAGGGAGACGACCCGGAGCACCCTGTGCTGGGCACCGACGCCGAGCGCGTGCGGGCCGCGATAGAGCGAGCCGCGGCGGCCGACGGCGTGCTCGTGCTGATGGACCTGGGCAGCGCGCTCATGAGCGCCGAGATGGCGGTTGAACTGCTCGGCGAGACGGCCGGGCCGGTGGCGCTGAGCGCCGGCCCGCTGGTGGAGGGCGCGGTAGCGGCCGCGGTGGCGGCGGCCGGTGGCGCGAGCCTCGCCGAGGTAGCGGCGCAGGCTCGGGAGGCGCTCGAGATGAAGCGCGGGCAGGTGGTCGAGACGCTCGGAGGCGCGGACGTGACGGGAGGCGCGGGCGGGACGGAGGGCGCCGGCGGGACGGGAGGCATGAGCGGGACGGGAGGCGCGGACGTGACGGAGGGCGCCGGCGGGGCGGAGGGCGCCGGCGGGAGCGTCCGCGCAGAGCTTCCGGTGCTCAACCGGATCGGTCTCCACGCACGGCCGGCGGCCCTGTTCGTGCGCACGTCGCAGGGCTTCGATGCCGACGTGCGGGTCGCAAAGACGGGCGGCGGGCCACCCGTACGCGCGTCGAGTCTCACGGCGATCATCGGACTCGGAGCCCGGCTCGGCGACTCGCTCACGGTCACCGCGTCGGGACCCGAGGCGACGGCGGCGCTTGCCGCACTCGCGCGGCTGGCCGAGGAGGGCTTCGGCGACGGGGTCGAGCCCGGCGCGCTCGCGCGCGCGGCCGCGGCCAACGTCCCCGCGACCAGAGCACCGGGCCCGTCCGCCCCGGCGGGCGAACCCGGCGCTCAGGCGACCGAACCCGCCGTACCGACGACCGGACCCGGGATCTCAGCCGAGCCCCGGCGGCGGATCGCGGCGCAGCGACCGGCGCCCCCATCCCCGGGCCTGACACTGACCGGCGTTGCGGTCTCCGGCGGGGTCGCGGTCGGCCCGGCCCGTCAACTCCGCCGCGCGGCCTGGGATCAGCCGCCCGAGCGCCCGGCCGGAGCCCCGGCGGCGGAGCTGGCGCTGCTGGAACGCGGGCTGGATGCGGCGCGCGCCGCGATCGAGCGTGACCGTGACGCGATCGCGGCCAGGGCCACGCCGGCCGATGCCGCGATCTTCGAGGCCCATCTGGCGCTGCTGGACGACGAGGCGCTGCTCGACCCGGCCCGCAGCGCGATAGACGCCGGCGCGACCGCCGAGCGCGCCTGGTATCTGGCGGCCGGCGAGGTCGCTGAGCTGTACCGCGCGCTGCCGGACCCGCTGCTGGCGGAGCGAGCCGCCGATGTGCTCGACGTGGGACGCCGGGTGATCGATGCGCTGCACCCGCGTGAGCCGGGCACCGCCGGCGGCGGTCCGGCGATCCTGCTCGCCGTCGATCTGACCCCGGCGGACGCCGCCGCGATCGACCCGGAGCAGACGCTCGGCATCGCGCTCGCCCATGGCTCCCCCACCTCACATGGCGCGATCCTCGCCCGCGCGCTGGGCCTGCCGGCCGTGACAGGGCTCGGCGACACGATCACCGAGGTCGTGGACGGAACGCAGCTGCTGCTCGACGGCGAGGCCGCGACCCTCCGGGTGCGCCCCTCCGCAGACGCGGTGGAGCGAGCCGGAGAGCGCCAAGGACGGATCGCGCACCGGCGTGCGCTGGCGGCGGTCCATGCCGGCGAGCCCGCGATCACCCGCGACGGGGTGACGATCGAGGTGATGGCCAATCTCGGCGCCGCCGGCCAGGCCGCCGGCGCCGTGGCGTCCGGGGCCGACGGGGTCGGGCTGCTGCGGACCGAGTTCCTGTTCGCGGGTCGCCCGCGGCTGCCCGACGAGGACGAGCAGGTGGAGGTCCTGCGCGAGATCGCGGCCGCGATCGGCGGTCGGCCGCTGGTAGTTCGCACGCTCGACGCGGGCGCCGACAAGCCGCTCGCGTCGCTTCCGATGCAGCCGGAGGACAACCCGTTCCTCGGCGTGCGCGGGATCCGGCTGCAGCTGGCGCACCCCGAGGTGCTGGCGACGCAGCTCCGCGCGATCCTGCGCGTCGCCGAGAAGCACCCAGTGCGCGCGATGGTGCCGATGGTGGCGGCGGTATCGGAGCTGCTCACGGTGCGCGCCGCGCTCGACGATGCCCGTGCCCGCACCGGCATCGCATCGCCGCTGCCGCTGGGGATCATGGTCGAGGTACCGTCGGCGGCGCTGGTCGCACGCCACCTGGCCCGCCACGCCGACTTCTTCTCGATCGGCACGAACGACCTGACCCAGTACACGATGGCGGCGGGCCGCGGCGACGTCCGCCTGGCGCCGCTGCTCGCCGGCCCCCAGCCGGCGGTGCTGACGCTCGTGCGCGCGACCGTCGAGGCCGCGGCCGAGCGCGGACGGACGGTGGCCGTATGCGGCGAGCTGGCGGGCGACCCGGCCTGCGCGGTGCTGCTGGCCGGGCTCGGCGTGACCGAGCTGAGCATGTCCCCGGCGCTGATCGGAGAGACCAAGGCCGCGCTGCGGTCGATCTCGCTCTCCGAGGCGCGGCGAGCGGCGCTCCGGGCGCTCGACGAGGACACGCCGGATGGCGCGCGAGCACAGGCGCTGGAGCTGCTGTGACCGCGCCGCCGCGATGCCTCCCGACCACGCCGTTGAGCTAGTCTCGTCGCCGTGGAGGCGGGTACCCTCACCGCGTTGCGATCATCTCGTGCGCTCGCCTTCGGCACGGGGGTCCGGATCGTCGTCTCGCCCGCGATCATGGCCCTGCTCCTGGATCGCTCCTACACGCCCGCCGCGATCCTGTTCGTGGCCGCCGCCGCCACCGACTGGTTCGACGGGCGGCTCGCTCGCCGCTGGGGGGTCACGACCAAGCTCGGCTCGTTCCTCGACACGACCGCCGACAAGCTGCTGGTGACCACCGCGCTGATGGGGCTGGTCGCGATCCATCGCGCATCGCCGTGGGTGGCCCTGGTGATCATCTCCCGCGAGTTCGCGATCCTCGGGCTGCGAGCGGCCGTCGCGGCCGGCGGCGTGACGTTCGAGACATCGATGCTGGGCAAGTGGAAGGCGACCGTTCAGTTCGCCGCGGTGACGCTGGCGATCCTGCGCCCGGACGTCACGATCGCCAACGCCTACCTGGACGAGTGGGCGATGGTCGCCACCGCCATCGTCACCGCATGGTCGGGCGCCGACTACCTGGTCCGCTCGGCGGCGGCTCTGAAGAGCTGAGCGCCGATGGCGAGCGTGTTCGTAACCGGCGCGACGGGCGTCATCGGCCGCGCGCTCGTCACCGAGCTGATCGCCCGGGGCGACGACGTGACCGCGCTGGCCCGCTCCGACGTCGCGGCGCGAGCGCTCGCCGACCGAGGTCTGCGGGTCGCGCGCGGGGACATCGCCGACGAGGCGGCGCTGGCACGCGCGATGGCCGGCTGCGAGACGGCGTTCAACGTCGCCGGGGTCAACACCCTCTGCGTCTCGGATCCGCGCGAGATGGAGCGCGCGAACATCGACGGGGCCGTGGCCGCGGTCCGAGCGGCGGCCCGCGCGGGCGTGCCCAGGCTCGTCCACACGTCTTCGGCCGCGACGATCGGCGAGCCGGCCGGAACGGTCGCCGACGAGTGGACCGGGCATCGCGGCTGGTACCTGTCGACCTACGAGCGGACCAAGACCGAGGGAGAGCGCGCGGCCGCGATGGCGGCGCGTGAGACCGGGCAGGACCTGGTGCTCGTGAACCCGTCCTCGGTTCAGGGCCCGGGGCGGGCCAGCGGGACCGGGCGGCTGCTGATCTCCTTCCTGGACGGGAGGCTGCGCGCGTTCGTCGACACCTACGTCAGCATGGTCGACATCCGCGACTGCGTCGAGGGCCACCTGCTCGCGGCCGCGAGAGGTGTGGCGGGCGAGCGCTACCTGCTCAGCGGGATCAGGGTCACCGTCTCCGAGGCGCTAGCGCTGGCATCGGAGGTGGCGGGCGTCCAGGGCAGGCCGCGGCTCATACCGGGTCGCCTGGCGAGCATCGCGGGAGGGGTCGTCGAGTATGCGTTCCGCATGCGTGGGCGCCAGCCGCCGGTCTGCCGGGAGATGGTCGCGACGCTGCTTCACGGACACCGCTACGACGGCTCCCGAGCGGAGCGGGAGCTGGGGCTGCGCTACACGGACCCTCGAGAGACGGTCCTCAGGACGGTCGAGTGGGCACGCTCGGAGGGGCTGCTGCGGGCCTGACCTCCGCGCCGTTCCGGTTGATGGGCGTGGATCTCAGCTCCCTGGGGGACCGCCGGCGCCGGCCTTCAGGCGCCAGCCGCCGATCAGGCGCCAGCGCCGCGCCGTGAACCGATCCGCCCCCCTGCGGCTGATCGCGAACCGCGACGGCGTGCGCTCAGCGCAGGTGCCGCGGCCAGTGGATCGTCTCGAGCGCCGGCGGGCCCTGGGGCCAGACGAGCAGCACCGCACACGGGGCATGATCGACGACGAACCTTGCACGCGGACCGAGGCTGGGGGGTCCGAGCCTGGGATGGCCGTCGCGGGCGAGCAGCAGCAGGTCGGCGCCGGCCGCCGTCTGCACGACCAGCCGCTCGACGCGACCGTGCAGAGAGAGCGTCTCGGCGGGGCGGCCGAGACGCTCGCGCGCGGCCGCCAGCAGCGCCTGAGCCTCCGCCTCGCCGAGCTCGCGGACGGGCGGCCCGGGCGGCGCCGGCCGCCGGTGGCGACCGAGCCGCTCCGGAAGCGGCCCCTCCGCGAGGCGCTCCGCATCTCCCGCGGCGACGTGCAGCAGCGTCAACTCGGCGCCAGGATCGAGCGACTCGCGCGCCAGATCGACGCACGCATGCCACGAGCTCTCCGAGATCCACACGAGCACGCGCATCAGCAGGGCCGCGCGTTCCACACCAGTGCGCGGATCGCCGGATCTCCGTGATCACCGACCGGCCTCTCCATCAGATCACCTGCAGAGCCAACCACAGCGCGGCCGTCGACGCCACCAGCGTGACAGGTACGGTCGCCACTCCGAGCAGCAGGAACTCACGCAGGTCGACCTCCTCGTCGTGGGCGTGGACAACCCGGCGCCACAGAATCGTCGCCAGCGAGCCGACGTAGGTCAGGTTCGGCCCCACGTTGACGCCGATCAGCATGGCGAGCACCGACCCCGGCGCGGCCGCGGCCGCAACGGCGACGACGATCAGAGTCGCCGGCAGGTTGTTCACGAGGTTCGCGAGCACGGCGCTCACCACGGCGACCCCCAGCAGATCCGGAAACGAGCCGCCGCCGGGCAACAGCGAGTCGACGGCCGACGAGAGCCCATGCGCGCCGGCGGCGGCGACCACGACCCCGAGCCCCAGCACGAACACCAGGAACGCCGGCTCGGCCGCGCCCAGCAGCTCGCCCGGCGAGCCGGGGCGATGGCGCGCGGCAAGCGTGATCGCACCCGCAGCCGCGAACCACACCGGAGCGACACCGATCGCCGAGCTGGCGGCGAAGCCGGCGAGCGTCAGGGCGACGACGGACAGCGCGAATGCGGGCAGCGCCCGGGTCTCGGCGCCGTCGCTCGCGGCGGGATGGGCGGGAGGCGCGCGCAGATCATCGGAGAACGCACGGCTCAGGACCAGCCACTCGACGCCGATCGCGACCAGCCACGGAAGCGCCATCAGCGCCGCGAAGCGCGTGAACGAGACCCTCGCGGCGGCGAACGCGAGCAGGTTCGTGAGGTTGGAGATCGGCAGCAGCAGCGAGGCTGAGTTGGCCAGGTGCGAGCAGGCGTACACGTGCGGGCGCGGACCCCAGCGCAGGCGGGAGGCTGTGGCGAACACGACCGGCGTCAGCAGCACGATCGTAGCGTCGAGGCTGAGGACCGCGGTCGTGCACGCGGCGACCGTGAACACCATCGCCAGCAGCCGCCGCGGGCCTTCGCGCGCGCCACGGGCCATCAGCTCCCCGAGCGCTTCGAACAGGCCCGCGCGCCGGCAGCCGTCCGCGAGCACGAGCAGGGCCGCGAGGAAGCCAACCGTCGGCCAGAGCGAGCCCAGCGCCGCCCGTGCGCCCCGGAGGCTGACGGCGCCGACGGCGACGACGAGGCCCGCCGCGAGCGCTGCGACCAGCCAGTCGGGAGCCAGGCGTGGCCGGACGACGGCCGCGGCCAGGCACGCGGCGAGCGCCACCAGCGAGATCGCCTCGCTCACGGGCACCGTTGTCGAGCGCGCACGTCGGGATCATCGTCGCTCACCGAGCCCGGCGAGCCGCCGGCGTGGGGGCGCGACCGCGCGGGCGCGGGTACGGGGCGGCCGGGCTTCCGCGGCGCGGCGGCCGGGCGCGGTGGCGCA
>JAJZWB010000120.1 GCA_021846845.1 Actinomycetes bacterium
GGCCGCGCGGATGGTGGGGATGTCCGCAGAGCTTCCTCACCTGGCCGGGCTGCTGCACGACTGCGGCAAGCTGGTGATGCCGCTGGCGTTCGGCGAGGACGCGATGGACGAGATCGCCCGAGCGCATCCATGCGGAGTCGAGCGCTCAGAGGCTGAGTGGGAGCGGTTCGGGCTGGATCACGCCCATGCCGGCGCTCTGTTCGCCGAGCAGTCGGGGCTGCCTGAGGAGCTTGTGGCGGCGATCGCCTGGCATCACGGTGGCCGGTTCGGGTGCATCACCCCGAGCCCGGAGATCGCATGCGTGCAGCTCGCGAACGTGGTCGTCGGGATGCTGGCGGGAGCGCGGCCCGATCAGACGCTGCTTGACGAGACGCTCTCGCAGCTCGGTCTCGGCCCTGACGCGCTCGACGCGCTGGGCGAGAGCGCGACCGAGACCGCCGGCCGGCCAGCACCCAGCGGTCTCGGCGACCGTGTGGCCGAGCTTGAGCTCCTGGCGAGCACGGATGAGCTGACCGGGCTGGCGAATCGCCGCCACTGGATGGCCACTGTCAGGGACGCGATCCGAGCGGGCGAGGTCGGCAGCGTTGCGCTGTGCGACGTCGACCGTTTCAAGCAGATCAACGACACGCACGGACACCCCACCGGTGACCTCGTGCTCACCGAGATCGCCCGCATCCTCGATCGGCACGGAACCGCGGGGCGCCTCGGGGGCGATGAGTTCGCGCTCTGGATTCCCGACGTGGACAGCATGCCGGAGATCGCCGAGCGGATCGTGCGGGACGTGTCGGAGGCGTTTGCCGACAGCCCTGCGCTGGCGGTCGGCGTGTCGATCGGCTTCGCCCGCGCAGCCGAGCTCGCTGACGCGCTCAAGGAGGCCGACCGCGCGCTGTATGCGGCCAAGGCGGCCGGTCGCGGCCGCGCCTGTCAGGCCGAGCACGTGGCCGTCTGACATGACTCACCCTGCCCGCGACCGGGGCCGGCGCCTCAGCGGGGGAACACGGCGATCGTCGCCGTGAAGCCGTGCAGAAAGCTTCGCGGTCCGACGGGCCCGATCTCGCCGGCGGCGAAGAAGCCCGCGGCCGGCGCCCCGCCGAGCTCGCGGGCGACCGCCGCCGCGTCGTGGTCGGCGGCGCCGAACATCCCCCGGCCGCGGCCGTTGCATGAGAACACGAGCGCGCCCGCGGGACGCTCGCCGCCCAGCGCCTGCGCCCGCAGGCGCAGGGCCTGTCGCAGGTCCTCGTCGGCGGAGCGCGCGTCGCGCGCGTGCAGGCGCACCACCTGACCTGCCTGGACCGGGGCACCGACGGCGACCGCTCCCGTCCGCGGATCGGCTCCGAGCACGCCTCGCACGAGGAAGTCGCCCTGCTCGTACTCGGGGCGCGCGGCGTCGATCACGATCCCGATCAGCAGCCCGCGCGCAACCAGTGCCCGCTGCGACGCCGGCAGCTGTCCGATCGCGTGCTCGATCGCCGAAAGCGCCGGGCGTCCCGCCAGCTCGTGGATGACGTTGCCCTCCGCGGCGGTGATCGTCATCTCGGGGCCCATCGGTGCCGCGCCCTGCGACACGCACGGCAGCGTCTCGACCCCCTCCAGGACGAGCCCGACCGCACCCTCGCGGACAACCTCGCCGTCGATCAGCAGCGCCGCCTCGCCGTCCGCCGTCCGCCCGCTGGACAGGCCGCCGAGCACCGGCACCCCGGGCGCTCGCACCGCCAGCTCCTCCAGCAGCGCATCGGCGTGGAACGTGTACGGATCGCAGAGCAGCACCACCGCGTCGCCCCGCCCGAGCGGCGGCGCGTCGGTGAGCGAGATCCGTCCCTCGCCGTCGGCATGCGCCCGGAACGGCAGCGCGGATGCGCCGTCGAGCGCGGCCGCCCAGATCGCCACCGCCGTTCCGGACTCCAGCTCGCGTCCGTCTCCGAGCACGCCCCCGGCGCCGCAGCCGACCAGCGCCACTGAACCCAGATGCTCCCGCACCGCGTCAAGCAGCGCCCCGGGCTCGCGCAGGTGCTCCCCGCTGGCGAACACGACAGCCAGGTCCGGCGCCGCGCCGCCGAGGGCGCGCGCCGCCTGCGCCGCCGCGATGGACGCGCCGGCCCCGGGGTCCGGCTCGGCGCAGAGGCCGATTCCCACCCTCATCGCACTCCATCCTCCGCGGCGCCCATCGCTGCACGATACTGGCCGGCGTGTCCCTAACCAGCCCGGCAGCCGTGATCGCGCTGTTCGGCCCGACAGGGGTCGGCAAGACCGGCGTGGCGATCGAGCTGGCGGCGGGCCTGCGAGCGCTGGGGGAGAGCCCCGTGGCCGTCTCGGCCGATGCGCTGCAGGTGTACCGGGGCCTCGAGACGCTGACCGGGGCCGCGGCTCCAGCGCAGCGGGCGCTGCTCGAGCACCGGCTGCTGTCGTTCCTGCCCGTCGACGCCACCTTCAGCGCCGGACAGTACGCGAACCTCGCCCATGCGGAGATTGATCGGCTCCTGGCCGAGGGACGGCTGCCGATCGTCGTCGGCGGCACCGGGCTGTACCTGCGAGCGGCCCTGACCGAGCTCAGCCTGCGCCCGCCGCCTGCCGCCGGGATCCGCGAGCGGTGGCTGGCTGAGCTTGCGTCACGCGGCCCGGAGGCGCTGCACGCGATCCTTAGGCGCCGTGCGCCGTGGGCCGCCGCCGAGGTGGCGCCCACCGACCGTCACCGGCTGGTCCGCTACCTGGAGCTGATGGACGCCGGCGAGCTGGAGCCGCCGCCCGAGAGGTCGCAGCTGTGGACCGACGAGACCCGCCACCCGACGCTGCTCGTCGGGCTCGTGATGGAGCGCGAGGCCCTGTACGCGAGGATCGACGCGCGAGTTGATCGGATGGTGGCGGCTGGCGCCGAGGCCGAGGTCCGGGCCGCCCGCGCCGCCGGGGCCTCGGACACCGCCCGCCGCGCGCTTGGCTTCGACGAGCTGCTGACGGGCGATATCGAGGCGATGAAGCGGCGCACGCGCAACTATGCCCGCCGCCAGTTGACCTGGATGCGCAAGCTGGCCGGTGCGCACGTGATCGATCGGACGGGACGCGACGACCGTGAGGTGGCGGCCGCTGTGCTGGATCTGTGGCGGCGCGGCTGATCGTCGCAAGCCCCCGGGTGCTCAGAACAGCGCCAGGAGCGGGTACATCACCACCACCGCGGCGAGAACCGCCACTCCCCAGGCGCCGATCAGCGCACGCAGCCAACGACGGCCCCGTCGCCAGCCCAGCGAGGCGAGGTGGATCGCGCCGACGTAGAGGCCCGGCATCACGACCACCATGTAGTACAGATAGCTCGTGCGCTGGTCGATCAGGCTCTGGAGCGCATACGGGATCCAGGTGCCCAGGAACCAGGCGAGTGCCAGCAGCATCAGCTGCACGTCCGAGACGCCCGCGGCCAAGGACAGCGACGGGGCTCGGCGGCGGACGAGGCGGAACGCGAACACGGGCAGCGAGGCCATTCCGAGCGCCAGGATCGGCGGGCTGATCATCCCCAGGAACAGCACCGGCGGCCGGATCGCGCCCGCGGCGTGGCCCGGCAGCGGCGCGGAGACGCTCAGGTAGACGATCGGCTTGAGGTCGATCAGCCACTGCCATGGGTAGGAGGCGATCCCCTTGGGCCCGTTCGGGCTGGTCAGCGAAGCCGCGTAGCGGATGATGTGGAGGATCTCGTTGAACGGCCCCCCTGTGATCAGCTTGCCCTCGGCGTCCGCGTAGGGCTGGGCGATCAGCCCCATCACCCCCAGCAGGCCAACGAACACGCCGCTCGTGACGAAGATCGTGGCGGCCGCCCGGCCGAGCGCCGGGCGCGCCCGCCAGTGAGCCGGCGCGTTGGGGTCCCGGCGGGCGACGAGCACGCGCCCCAGCTCCAGGAGGACGATCGCGAGCAGCGCATAGGGCGTCAGCTCCTTGAAGCAGGTGCCGACCGCGAGGGCGATCCCGGCCAGCACCGGTCTTCCGCGTAGGTAGAACGCGACGCCCCAGACCATCATCGCCACGGCGTAGATGTCCAGCGTGCCGATCCGCCCGTGGACCAGCAGCAGGTTGTCGCACGCCATCAGGGCGCTGGCGCCGACAGCCGGCCACGAACCCCCGCCGGCCGCTCGCACGAGCGCGAACATCCCGAGGATCGCGATCGAGCCCATCAGCAGGCTCCCGATTCTCCAGGCGAACGGCCCATCGCCGAACAGCTCGATCGCCGCCGCCATGATCAGCTTCGCGCCCTGGGGGTGCTCGGCGTTGGGGTCGGTGCCGAGCGGCGAGTGGGCGTAGTGGTCGCCGACCGGCGGGCGTATCCCGGCGATCACCCGGGCGGCGTTGACGTAGTAGGCCTCGTCGAAGATCAGCGTGTGCGCGTTGGCACTCGTGCAGGGCGACTGGCACGGCTCGCCGAGCATGAACCCGCGAGCGCCGAGCGACAGAAGCGAGACGAGCGCGAGCACGAGCAGCGGCGCGCGCGGCCGGGCGGCGAACCGGCGCAGCGGATCGAGCCGGCGGGGCACGCTCGGGACTTGTGCGTCTCGGGCCCAGACCATGCCGGGGCGACGGTACACGTAGACTGCGCCCGCGTGTACTTCGAAAAGTGGCAGGCACTTGGCAACGACTACCTGATCGTGGAGAACGACAGGCTCGCGTTCGAGTTGACGGGCGCCCGGGTCCGAGCGCTCTGCGCCCCGCACACGGGCGTGCACTCCGACGGGGTGCTGCTGATCTCGCCGGCGGCGCGGCCCGGCTGCGTCGCGCGGCTTCGGATCTTCAACCCGGACGGATCGGAGGCCGCGCTCTCCGGCAACGGCTCGCGTGAGGCGGCGCTCTACCTCTACCGCCAGGGCCGCGCGCAGGACCCGACCTTCTCGATCGAGACCGCCGCGGGCGAGGTTCACTGCGAGATCATGTCGCCCTCGACGGTCCGCATGCAGCTCGGGCGTGCGACCCCGCGCTCGGACGACTACCCGTCGGGCGCCGAGGACGGCCGCGGCGAGCTTCACGCCGACGGCACCGTCTGGCGCTTCCAGCACGTTCAGGTCGGCAATCCACAGTGCGCGATCAGGGTCGGCGACGTTCACGCTCTGCAGGCGCTCGACCTCGACGCGATCGGCCCCGGGATCGAGCGCCACGACCTGTTCCCCAACCGGACCAACGTCTCGTGGTACGCCCCCTCGGACGAGCACCGGATCCGGGCTCGGATCTTCGAGCGCGGCGTCGGCGAGACCTCGGCCAGCGGCACTGGGGCGGCGGGCGCGGCGGTCGCGCACGTGCTCGACGGCGGCCGGTCGCCGCTGACCGTCGAGCTCGACGGCGGCGAGCTGGAGGTCGAGGTGTCCGAGGATCTCGACGTGACCCTCACCGGGTGGGCGGTGCCGGTCTTCCGTGGCACGCTGTCGCACGAGCTTGAGAAGGAGCTTCATGAGGCCGAGTAGCCGTCTGTCGCAGATCCCGCCCTACCTGTTCGCACAGCTGGAGCGCAAGATCGCGGAGAAGCGGGCCGCAGGTGTGGACGTGATCAGCCTCGGGATCGGCGACCCCGACACGCCGACGTTCGAGCCGATCGTCGCCGCCGCGCAGCGCGCCGTGGCCGACCCCAGCACGCACACCTACCCGACCAACCGCGGCCGGATCGAGTTCCGCCGGGCGATGGCGGAGTTCTACGAGCGGCGCTTCGGCGTGCGGCTGGACCCCGAGACCGAGGTGATGGCCGCGATCGGCGCCAAGGAGTGCATCTTCAACCTCAGCCTCGCCTTCCTGGACCCGGGCGACGTGGCGCTCGCCTCCGACCCCGGCTACCCGGTCTACACGGGCGGACCGCTGATGGCCGGCGCCGAGCCGGTTCGCCTGGCGCTCCTGCCGGAGCTCGGCTTCGCCCCGGACCTGTCGGCGATCGACCCCGACCATCTGCGCCGCGCCCGGCTCCTGTTCCTCAACTATCCGAACAACCCGACCGGCGCGGTGGTCCCCGATGGACTGTTCGAGGCTGTGGTCGAGCTCGCGCGCGAGCACGACCTGCTGGTCGTGCACGACAGCGCCTACTCGGAGACCACCTACGACGGCTACGTGGCGCCGTCGTTCCTCGCGACGCCCGGCGCGCGAGAGGTCGGAGTCGAGGTGTTCTCGCTCTCCAAGGGCTACAACATGACCGGCTGGCGTTGCGCGGCGATCGTCGGCAACGCCGAGGCGATCGAGCACTACTGGCGGCTCAAGTCCAACGTCGACTCCGGCAACTTCGAGGCCGTGCAGCTCGCGGGCGCCGCCGCGCTGTCGCCTGAGGTCGACTCCGCGGTGGCGGCGATGAACGACATCTACCGCCGACGGCGCGATCTGGTCTGCGAGGCGCTTGCCCAGGCGGGGGTCGACGTCACGCCTCCGAGGGCCACGATCTACGTCTGGGCGCCGATCCCCGCAGGGTTCGCGAACGCCGCCGCCTACTGCGAGCACGTGCTCGAGCGAGCCGGGGTCGTGATCTCGCCCGGCGGCGCGTACGGTCCCAGCGGAGAGGGCTTCTTCCGCATCTCGCTGACCACGCCCGACGAGCGGCTGCTGGAGGCGGTCCACCGTCTCGCGAAGCTCTAGCGCACGAGGTGTTCCAGCGCCCGGGTAGCATCGAGAGCGTTGTCCGATACGCACACGAGTACGCCGGCGGGACCGGGTAAGAGACCGCGTGGCGGCCGGGCCCGGCAGCGCGCCCTGATGATCGCCTCGGTCCCGCCGACCGAGGAGGATCGTCTCGACGAGCTCCGAGAGCTGCTGAGGACCGCGGGTGTGGCGACCGTCGGCGAGATGGTCCAGCGCCGCGAGCACCCGCATCCCAACTCCTACCTGGGCCCCGGCAAGCTGGAGGAGCTCAAGGCCGCGATCGCCGCCGACGACGCGAACCTGGTCGCCGCCGACGACGAGCTGTCGCCGCGGCAGGAGCGCAACCTCGAGGCGGCGCTCGGAGTGCCGGTGATCGACCGGACGGCGATCATCCTCGACATCTTCGCCGCCCATGCACACACCGCCGAGGGCAAGCTCCAGGTCGAGCTGGCGCAGCTGGAGTACAACCTCGCCCGGATGCGCGGCCTCTGGTCGCACCTGGAGCGGCTCGGGGGCGGGATCGGCACGCGCGGGCCGGGCGAGGCCCAGATCGAGACCGACCGGCGCCTGGCCCGTGACCGGATCGCCGCCCTCAGGCGCCGGCTCGCGCACGTCCGCTCGACCCGCTCGGTGATGCGCGCGGAGCGTGAGCGCGCGCATCTCCCGCAGATCGCGCTGGCCGGATACACGAACGCCGGCAAGTCGACGCTGCTCAACGCGCTCACCGGAGCGAGCGTGCCGGTCCGCGACCGGCTGTTCCACACGCTTGACCCGACGACCCGGGTGCTGCGCGCCGGCGGCCGGGACTACCTGCTGACCGACACCGTCGGGTTCATCCGCAAGCTGCCGCACCAGCTGGTCGACGCGTTCGGCGCGACGCTGGAGGAGACCCGGCTCGCCGATCTGATCCTGCACGTCGTCGACGGCTCCGCGCCCGAGGACGACCTGTGCGCGATGATCCGCGCGGTCGATGACGTGCTGCACGAGATCGGCGCCGAGGAGGCGCCGCGCCTGCTGGTGGCGACCAAGGCCGACGTGATCGAGCCCGAGCGGCGCCTGGAGCTCTCCCACCGCCACCCGGACGCGACGCTCGTCTCAGCCCACACCGGCGAGGGGATCCCGGCCCTGATCGAGCGCGTCGCCGAGGAGTTCTCCCGGACGCTGTCGGAGGTCGAGCTGCTGCTGCCCTACGACGAGGGCGCTCGCCTCGCCGAGCTGCACGAGCTCGCCGGCGACCTGGAGCGAGAGGACACCCCCGAGGGAGTGCGGGTCACCGTCCGTCTGCCCGCCGCGGTGGCCGCCCGCTTCGCGCCGTTCGCGCTCTCACGCGGGTCCGCGTGACCAGCTAGCGATCGTCCCCGCTTCCGTGCAGCGCGCCCCGCTCCATGCGCGAGAGCAGCTTTCGGAGGTTCGCATCGGCGATCGCGCCCAGGTCGAGCCCGGCCTCGGTCGCGAGCTGCGCCACGTACCACAGCACGTCCCCGAGCTCCTTGGCGAGCGCTTCGCGGCGCTCACCGCTGAGCCTGCCGCCGTCGTCTCGCACCATCTTCTTGATCTTCTCGGCGACCTCGCCCGCCTCCCCGCACAGGCCGAGCGTGGGGTAGAGGAGGTTGGCGCCGGCGTCCGGGTACACGGCCGTGGCCCGCGAGCGCTCCTGGTAGTCGGACATGTCCATCGGAGGACCCTACCGTCAGCGGGCCGAGCGGGCGCTCATGGCACGGGCGTCACGGCGACCGCGAGGGCCCCGGCGCTGAGCGGGGTCAGCAGCCCGTGCGTCTGCAGGAACTGGCGCGCGACCGTCGCCGGCGGCTCCTGCGCCACGTCGACCAGCTGGTTGAGCTCGCGCATCACGCCGGTCGTCAGCGTCGCGTCCACCCGCGAGATCGTGTCGGCGAACGCGGGCCCCTCCGCCGCCAGCGCCGCGGCCGAGACGACAGGCACGACGTTGCCGAACCCGAACACCCTGGCCGGGTCTCGCAGCACGACGTAGTCGCCGCTCGCCAGCTGGCCGTCGGTCGTGTTGACGTCGGCCGCCTGGACCGTCCCGTCGTCGAGGGCCGCGTACTGGTCCCCGATCGCCAGCGGCTTGAACGCGGCCGGCGTCACGCCGTACGCGGTCGTGATCTGCTGCAGACCGGGTGGGTCGGCCGCGAACTGCGCCGGCCCGCCGATCGTCATGGCCGGGGCGACGCGGCGGAGGTCGAGGATCGTTCGCAGGCCGTTGGCGGCAGCGTATGCGTCGGTCACCGCGATCCCCTGCGTGTCGGAGAACGGCGTCGGTGTCAGCAGCACCAGGCCGTTGCGGCCGGCCCAGCGCAGACCCGCCTCGTAGGCCGCGGAGGCGCTCCGGAAACCGTGCCGGTATCCCGCGATCTGGGTGTCGAAGGTGCTCAGGTACTCGGGGTAGGCCATCAGCGAGCCGTCCTTCAGCGCCTGCATCGTGACCGAGATGGGGCCGATGTTCTGATTGACCGTGACCGTGTAGCCCTCCGCCTCCAGCGCCTGCGCGTACAGCTGTCCGAGCAGGAACTGCTCCGTGTAGTTCTTGTCGCCGAGGGCGACCGGCGGTCTCCCCGCGCCCGGCAGCGACGGGCTGGCGGCGGCGCTGGTCGTCGATCCGTCCCCCTGGGTCGTCGCCTGCGGGCTCGTCGAGGTAGCACCGCTCGCCCGGGTGACGGACCCGGCGGCCCGGCTCGCCGAGCGTGACGCGGTCGTGGTGGATGAGCTCCGTGTGGCGCCGCAGGCGGCGCATCCGAGCGCCACCAGCACGATGGCAAGCCGGCGTCCGGCGGTCTGGGCGAGGCGTCGTCGGGCTTGCATCGTCAGCGGCGTGGGCGATGCTAGCCGGACCGGCGTGCCGGGATCCCCGTCGAGCCGCGCGCCGCCGGCTCTGCGGCGCGGGCAGCCGCGCCCCGCTTCCTGGCGCCCGTGGCGCCGATCCGCCACTCAGGGCAGGCCGGCGGCGCGCCGGGCCAGGGCGTGCGCCGCCTGCTCTAGCTCGTCGTCCAGCGGGGCGAGCGGCTCGCGCAGGCTCAGCGCGGTCTCGATCAGCCAGTCGGCGAACCAGGCGTTCTTGGGCAGCAGCGGCCCGTGCAGGTAGGTCCCGATCACGTTTCCCGACCGCACGCCCTCCTGGCCGTCGGTCCCGTTGTTGCCGTGCCCGGACAGCACCCTGCCCAGCGGCCGCGCGTCCGGGCCCAGATGGGTCCGGCCACCGTGGTTCTCGAACCCCGCCAGCACCCGCCGCTGCCCAGGAGAGAGCTCAACCTCGATCGCGGCGTTGCCGATCAGCCGCGGCCCCTGCGCGCGCACCGTGCGAAGGTCGACCAGCCCGACCCCCGGGAGCGTCTCCCCGCCGAGCTCGTACTCGTGGCCGAGCAGCTGGTAGCCGCCGCAGACCGCCAGCACCACGGCGCCGCGCGCGGCCTCGGCGCGCAGGACGTCGCGCTTGCGCTCGGCCAGGTCCCGCGCGCACAGCGCCTGGTCCCGATCCTGCCCGCCGCCGATGTAGTACAGATCGGCGGTGCCGGGCTCCAGCGGCTCGCCCAGCCCGGCGCTGCGCAGCCGGAAGCCGAGTCCGCGCCACTCGCAGCGGCGCCGCAGCACGATCAGGTTGCCGCGGTCGGCGTAGATGTTCATCAGGTCCGGGTACAGCGCGCAGACGCGCAGGGTCGGAGCCTCAGACACGCGCCACCACCACCGTGCTGCCCGCGTGCTCATCCGTGGGCGGGATCTCGAT
Source organism: Actinomycetes bacterium (assembly GCA_021846845.1). Classification (GTDB taxonomy): domain Bacteria; phylum Actinomycetota; class Thermoleophilia; order Solirubrobacterales; family Solirubrobacteraceae; genus Palsa-465. The sequence continues at coordinate 10,316 of JAJZWB010000120.1, forward strand.
CCGCTCGGCGGGACGCAGTCCCGCCGAGCGGCACTCGCGCTCGAGCGTGTCGACGTCGACCCGGTCCAGCACGGTCACGTCGACGGCCACCGTCAGCTCTCCGGACGGCGTGACGATCTCCCGGCGGCGCTCGAGCACGACCCGATCGCCCAGCACGCGGACCGCGACCGGGAGGCTGCTGTAGACGACGCCGTCCCGCTCGCACACGTCGGGCAGCGGCGCCGGGTCGCCGTCGGCGACCTCGAATCCCTCCAGCTCGTCCACGATCGCGGCGGCGACCGCCGCACCCGGAGCCAGGTGCCGGCCGGCGCAGCGCAGGAACGCCGCGCGCCCCGCCGCGCCCCCGAGCAGCTGGATCGTCTGCATCGGCACCACGCACAGAGCGAACCTGGCTCCGAGCTCGAAGGCCCGCGCATCGACCTGCTCGGCTCGGATCTCCAGGCCGGCATCGAGAGAGCGCGCGCGCAGCCGCTGCAGCAGGGCGCCGTCCACGTCCAGCGCGGTCACGTCGTGCCCCGCGCCGGCGAGCGCGAGCGCAACCCGGCCAGTGCCGGCGCCGACATCGAGGATCGGGCCCCGGGCGATGCTCGCGAGCCTCAGCCAGATCGGGAGATCGGCCGCGTAGCAGCCACACTCCAGCTCATGCCAGATCGCCTCCCGGGAGGCCGGCGGGATCACCGGCGCGCCTCCCAGAACGGATCGACGTGGCCTCGACGCCCGAGCTCGGCGCGCAGCTCCAGCAGCGCCGTGTAGGTCGGCAGCGCGAACACCGTCGACGTGCCGGCAGCGGCCAGCGCCGCGTCAAGGGCGGGACCGAGCTCGGGCACCACGCGCAGACGGCGCTCGTCCACGCCGGCGTACTTGAGTCGCAGGGCCAGCTCGGCCGCCCGCGTCCCGGCGCAGGTCACGCCCGCGACGCGGGCGGCCAGCAGCTCGAAGTCGGCGTCCCACACCCAGGAGACGTCGCGACCGTCGGCGATCCTGTCGTTGAGCACCGCCAGCAGCTGGAGCTCGCCTTGCTCCAGCGTGAGGGTGCGCAGGACCTCGTTGCACCCGGCCGGGTTCTTGACCAGCAGGATCGACAGCTCCCGGTCGCCGATCGCCACCCGCTCGGCGCGCCCGAACGCCGCGCCCACCGCCGTCAGGCCCGCCGTGATCGCGCCGAGGTCGATCCCGAGCGCCAGGCAGAGCGCGGCCGCGCCGAGCGCGTTGTAGACGTTGTAGAGGCCTGGGAGCGGCAGCCGAACCTCGGCGACGCCCGCGGGGACATGCAGCTCGAAGCTCGCCGCGAGAGTGCAGTCG
>JAJZWB010000121.1 GCA_021846845.1 Actinomycetes bacterium
TCTTGACAATCTTGCCGAGGCGGATCAACATACGCCCGTGTCGATGATGGGCTCACTCAGCGGCGGGCGCGGTTCTCGTGAGCGGGACGCGACAGAGGACGGCACCGTCGCCCCACGGGGGCGCGCCCGTGCCCTCGGCGCGGACCGGCGCTCGGACGACGAGGGCGGGGCTCATGGTGTGATGCGGTCGGCCCTCGGCGACATCGAGGTTGCGTGGAGGGCCTCCGGACACGGCGAGCCGGTCGTCCTGGTCCATGGGCTGGCCGAGGACGGCCGCAGCTGGGAGGCCCAGCTGGGCCGGCTCGGCCCGCATCGCACCTTCGCGTACGACATCCGCGGGCATGGAAGGACCACGCTGGGAAGCGCGGACGGGACCCTCGCTCAGCTCGGCGACGATCTCGGCCGTTTCCTCGCCGAGGTGACCGGCCCGGCGATCTGCGTCGGCTTCTCGCTCGGCGGGACCATCGTCCTGTGGGCGGCCGCGCACCGTCCCCACCTGGTCCGGCGCGCGGTGGTGCTAGCCACTTCCTCGGTCGTCGGTCGCCGGGCGCGCGACTTCTACGCCGACCGGATCGAGCTGGTGCGCGCGCGCGGTCCCGAGGAGCTGGCGCGAGCGCTGCGGGAGGACACCTCGGCGGCGCTGGCGCGACCGGATGTCGACGTCGACATGGTGACCGCGCGTCGGGTGGCGGCCGTCGGAGACGGCGACGGGTACGTCAACGGAGCGGCCGCGATGGCGGCGCTCAACGGCCAGCCCCTCACTCCGGACCTGCGGGACGTTGGCTGCGAGGTGACCGTGGTGGGCGGAGAGCGTGACGCCTTCTGCCCGCGCCGGGCTGCCGACCTGATGCTCGAGGCGCTGCCGCGCGCCCGGTACGTCGAGATCGCGGGCGTCGGGCATCTGATGAACGTTGACGACCCGGACGCCGTGACCGCGGCGATAGCGGAGGCCTGCGGATGAACCAGCAATCGATCGGGGAGAAGGCCCACAGGGTCGCGTTCGTGACGGCTGGTGCCGGCGCGGGCATCGGTGCGGCGATCGTCGCCCGTCTGGCGCGCGACGGCCTGGACGTGGTGATAAGCGACGCGCACGAGCGGCGCGCGAACGAGCTGGCGGACGGGCTGTCGCAGGAGCACGGGCGCGAGTTCATCTCGCTCACCCTCGATGTCACCGACGAGACGGCGGTTCGCGCGGCGATCGACGAGGTCGTGCGACGCCGCGGGAGGCTCGACGTCCTGGTCAACAACGCCGGCTGGAGCAGGATCGAGCCGGTCGCCGAGATGTCGGTCGAGACCTGGCGCCGGTGCATCGACGTGGACCTCAACGGGACCTTCTACTGCATGCGTCACGCGCTGCCGCACATGATCGCGCAGCATGGCGGAGCGATCGTGAACATCTCGTCGATCGCGGCCTGGGAGACCAGCGCCGAGCATGGCGCCGCCTACTCCGCCGCGAAGGCAGCCGTCCTGGCGCTGACGCGCGTGGCCGCCGCGGAGAACGGCCGGCACGGTGTCCGTGTCAACGCGGTCGCTCCGGGGCTGATCTACAACGACTTCCTGCGCAAGATCTACCCGGAGGACTTCTTCGCCGGCTACGCCGAGCATCGCTCGCTTGTCGGCAGGGTCGGCAGACCGGATGACGTGGCGGCGCTCGTCGCGTTCCTGGTCTCCGAGGAGGCCGGCTACATCACCGGCGAGGTCTACGGAGTGAGCGGCGGCGTCAGTCCTCATGCCTGACGCCGGCCCGCTCCGCTGGGACATCGCGAGCCTGAAGCAGGCGTTCAGGGCGCGCTCGGTGAGTCCGGTCGAGGTGGCCCAGGAGGCGCTCGAGCGGATCGAGCGCCTCGATCCGGTGCTGCACGCCTTCGTGTCGGTCGAGCCGGAGCTCACGCTCGCCCAGGCGAGGTTGGCCGAGCGAGGCTACCGCGAGGGTTCCGAGGCGCCTCTGCTCGGCGTCCCGATCTCGATCAAGGATGCCTTCTATGTCAGCGGCATGGTGACGACGCTCGGGTCTCGGGTGCACAGCAAGGTGATGACCGTTTCGGACTCTGGCGTCGTGAGGAGGCTCCGCGCCGCCGGCGCGGTGTTCACCGGGAAGACAAACACGGCTGAGTTCGGTCAGTCGGCGACCACCGACAACCTGCTCGGACCAGCCACGCGCAATCCGTGGGACCTGGAGCGCACGCCCGGCGGATCCAGCGGCGGCGCGGCGGCGTCCGTCGCCGCCGGGCTGTCGACGGCCGCGGTCGGCTCCGACGGCGGTGGCTCGATCCGCATCCCGGCTGCCTTCACCGGCCTGTTCGGCTTCAAGCCCACGCACGGCTCCTGTCCGGACGAGAATGGCTTCCGCGCGATGACTGAGTTCGTCAGTCCCGGACCGCTGACGGCGCACGTGGCGGATGCGCGGGCGGTGCTTGAGGTGCTCAGCGAGCGGTCGGTGCCGACCGGGGCGGCCAAGGACCGGCGCCTGCGGGTAGGCTGGTGCGCGCGCCCCGAGGGCCGTCCGGTCGACGGACGGGTCGCGCAGCTGACCGCCGGCGCCGTCGAGACGTTGCAGGCGCTCGGCCACGACCTGATCGAGATCGAGCTCCCGATCGAGGGATGGGCCGACATCTTCGGGCCGCTGGTGCTCGCTGAGGAGCACCGCGAGCGCGGGCACCTGCTGGACTTCGCTCCTGACCAGCTCACGGCGTATGAGCGCGTCACGCTTGAGGCGGCCAGGAGGCTGCGCGCCGCCGACGTGGCCCGGGCGGCCGATGCGCTCGCCGGCTTCCGCGCACGCGTCGCCGGGATCTTCCTTGATGTCGACCTGATCGCCACGCCGGCCGTGGCGGTCACGGCCTTTCCGCTGGGCGAGCGCCCGGCGACGATCGACGATGAGCCGGTCGACTCCCTCTGGGGCGCGTTCCCGTTCGCCGCGCCATTCAACGTGGGCGGCAATCCGGCGGCGTCGTTGCCATGCGGAACCGCCGACTCGCTGCCGGTGGGGCTACAGCTGGTCGCCCCCGTCGGCGCGGATGCGATGCTGCTCGACTTCGCGGAGCAGCTCGAGTCCGAGCTCGCCTTCGACAGGAGCAGCCTGGTCGAGCGCTGGGACGACGCGAGCGACGGGTCCTGCTCCAGCGACAGGGGCGCCCGTGATCTCGCTTGAGCAGCGCGACGGGCTGACCGAGATCACGCTCAGCTCGCCGGCGCGGCGCAACGCCCTTGATCGGGCGACGCTCAGCGCGCTCGCCGCCGCTGTGGGCGACGACGCCGGGGAGTCCCGGGCGCTGATCCTCAGCGGATCTGCGGACGTGTTCAGCGCCGGTGCGGACCTGAACGAGCTGCGGGGCACCACCGAGGATCTGGCGTTCGACGCGCTGCTGGCGGAGGTCGTTCGTGCCATCGAGCGCCAACCGCTTCCGGTGGTCGCGGCCGTCGAGGGCCCGTGCATTGGCGCGGCGGTGGAGCTCGCGCTCGCCTGCGACATGTGTGTGGCATCGGCAGGGGCGTTCTTCGAACTGCCGGCGGTCCGCCTCGGGATCCTCTACAGCCCGGCCTCCATCGCCCGACTGCACGGCACGCTGCCGCGCCAGGCGCTCACGAGGCTGGTCCTGATGGGCGAGCGCCTGGACGCCCGGTCGGCCCTGCGGATTGGCCTGGTCACCAGGGTCGCGCCCGGGGGATCGGCTCTGCACGCCGCGCGGGAGCTCGCGCGGGGGGTGGCATCGGCCGATGCTGACGCCTTCGCCGCCACCAAGGAGCTGCTGCGTGCGCTGGACCGAGGAGACCGCGCGCTGGATCGGTTCGAGGCGGTCCGCGCTCGGCTGGTCGGGTCCCCCGCGCGACGCGCCGCTCTCGACGCGGCCCGAGGGCGCTCTCGCGGCGCCGGGGTCGACGTCCGATGAGCTTCGGCGAGGGATCGGGAGCGATCTCCGCCCTCCGCGGCCGCGATCTCGGGACGCTCGCGTCCGACTACACGGAGCGCGATGCGATCCTCTACGCGCTCGCTGTCGGCGCTCGCGCCGACGAGCTGGCGCTCGTGTACGAGCGTGATCTGCGCACCCTGCCCACGCTCGCGCTCGCGATGGGCCTGTGGGCGGTCGAGCGGGTCCACGCGTCGGGCTTCTACGACCCGACGCGCGCGCTTCACGTGTCGCAGCGGTTGCGCATGAAGGCCCCGCTCGGTCCCGCCGGGACGCTCGTGATGAGAGCGAGGGTCGCCGAGGTCTGGGACAAGCGATCGGCGGCGGTCCTGGAGATCGTTGTCGATGCGAAGGAGTTCACCGCCACCTACGGCATCTATCTCCCCGGTGCGGGCGGCTGGGGAGGAGACCGCGGACCCGCGCGCGACGCGGAGCAGGAGGACGCGCCGGACCTGGAGCTGCACACGCCGACGTCGGTTCGCCAGGCGGCGCTGTACCGCTTGACCGGCGATCGGCACCCGGTCCACGTCGATCCCGCCGTCGCCGCGGCGGGTGGCTTCGAGCGCCCGATCCTTCACGGCCTGTGCACGCTGGGAGCGGTCGTGCTCTCGCTCTCGCGTGAGATCGCCGGCGATCCGGTCTCGCTCGCCGAGCTTCGGGCCAGCTTCACAGCCCCGGTCCTACCCGGAGACGTGCTGTCGACCCGGGCCTGGGCTCTTGGCACGGGTGAGTACTCGTTCGAGACCTGCGTGGGCGAACGGCGGGTGCTCGCCGGCGGTCGCGCGCTGTTCTCGCGTTAGGCAAGGAGGAGGATGTGACGTTGTCTGAGAGCAGTTTCGACGCCGTCAGCGCGATGTCCGCAGCCGAGCTGTTCGACCGGCGCGTGCAGGAGACGCCCGGAGCGGCCGCGATCCGAACGATCCAGGGCGAGATGACCTTCGGCGAGTGGCGCCAGCGTGCCTGGTCGATCCGGCAGCTGCTCGCCGATCGCTTCGGGGCGCTCACGGGCGAGCGCATCGTGCTGTGGATGACCAATGACGAGGCGCTCGCTTACGCATCGGCGTTTCAGGCCGTGATCGATGCAGCCGCGATCACGGTGGCCCTCGACGACCGGCTCGCGGTCGCCGAGGCGCGGCGCGTGATGCGGGAGGCGGAGCCCCGCGCCCTGCTGCTCACGCCACTGGTCGCCCAGCGGCTGGGCGACGAGGGACTGGCGGCGCTTGGCACTCCCAGCCTCGATCCGTCGAGGCTGGACGTCGACATGATCGTTCTTCCGGTCGCCGGCGACGGGTGCATCGACGATCCCCTCGGCTGGGCGCCCTCAGACGTCCCGGATCCGCCGGCGACGAGCGGAGCGCGCCCTGACCAGGACGTCATGATCGCGTACACGTCGGGCTCGACCGGCGCTCCGAAGGGCGCGCTCTGGACGCAGTCGGCGCTCTGCCAGTACGCCGAGCGCGTGTCCAACGCGATCTATGCGGATCCGCGCGGTGGCAGGCCGTTGCGCAGCGATGACGTCCTGCAGTCGCCGATCCCGCTCTACACGGCAGCCAGCATCATCGAGAACCTCTACCCGGCGGTCTTCGCCGGCTGCACGCTCGTGTACGAGGGCCGGCGCTTCGACGCACTCGCTTCCGAGACCCGGATGCGCGAGCACGGAACGACCGTCTACAACGGCGTGCCGCCTCACTACGCGCTGATGTGCGAGCTGCCGCCCCCTCCGGCGCAGAGGGCGCCCGAGGTGATGGTCACCAGCGGCTCTGCCTTCACCGCCGAGCTCTACAGGCGCATGCGCGAGCGCTGGCCCGCGACCGCGATCGCCAACTGGTACGGGCTCAACGAGAGTGGCACCGGCCAGACCCTGAACCACGGCGCGGACATGGAGCGTTGCCCGGGTTCGATCGGTCGGCCGATCTGGCCGACCGAGGTCAGGATCGTGGACGCGGCGTTCGAGCCGGTCGCCCAGGGATCTGAGGGCGAGCTGTGGATGCGTGCGCCGGGACAGATGTCGGGCTACTTCCGCAACCCGGAGCAGACGGCGGAGCGGCTCCACGATGGTTGGCTGCGCACAGGCGATCGCGCGATGATCGATGCGGACGGGCTCATCCACGTCATCGGCCGCGCGGAGGAGCGCATCAACCGCGGCGGCTTCAAGTTCTACCCGGGCGAGATAGAGGCTGTGCTGGAGGAGCACCCGGGCGTGCGGGAGGCGGCGGTGGTCGCGGTGCCCCACGCGGTCCTGGGCGAGGACCCGGTCGCGTTCGTGGTGGCGACCGGCGACGTCGACGAGGAGGCGCTGCGAGCGCATTGCCGCCGGCACATCGCGGCCAACAAGATCCCCTCCCGAGTCCTGCTGGTTGACGAGCTGCCGCGGGGCGCCTACGGCAAGATCGTCCGCCGCGAGGTTCTCAGGAGGTACGGGGCGCTGCTGGGCGCCGACGCAACCAGGGAAAGGCTCAGTGCATGACCGACCTTGATTTCAGCATTCAGGAGCTGGTGATCGCCACGCGGGACGTGGACGGCGCAGCCGCTCGCTTCGGGGCTGCCCTATCGGCCCCGATCGACGGGCGCGTCACGCGCGCAGAGGAGGGCATTGGCATCGATATGACCGGGGTCTGGGTGGGCGACTTCAGGCTCGCGTTCGTGAGCGACACGACGGGCGGCGGACCGGTCGCCAGGTTCCTTGACAAGCGTGGCGAGGGGGTGCTGGAGGTCTGCCTGCGGACCAACGATCTCAGCGCCGCGATCGCCAGGCTCAAGTCCGCCGGGTTCACTTTCACCAGCGAGGAGCCGCACAGCCTCAAGGACTATGAATGGCAGGGGGAGGTCTTCTCGGAGGTCCTCGTGGTCTTCGTGCACCCTGCTAGCGCGTGCGGCGTGCAGATCGAGCTGCAGCAGTGGGTGAAGTGAGCGCCGGGGGGCTGGATCTCAGCGGCCGGGTCGCGATCGTAACCGGCGCCGGTGCCGGACTGGGACGCAGCCATGCGATCGCGCTCGCGCGCTACGGAGCGAAGGTCGTGGTCAACGACCTCGGCGCGGCGGTGGACGGAACGGGAGGCAGCCCTGAGCGGGCTTCCGAGGTCGTCGATGAGATCAGGCGCCAGGGTGGCATCGCGGTTGCCGAGCACTCCTCTGTCGCAACGCCCGAGGGTGGCGCCGCGATCGTGCAGCGAGCGCTCGACGAGTGGGGAAGGGTCGACATCGTCGTCAACAACGCCGGCAACCTGGAGCTGGCGTCGTTCGCGAAGCTCGACGTCAGGGAGATCGACAAGCTGTTCGACGTGCATCTCGGCGGGGCGTTCTACGTGACGCAGCCGGCGTATCGGTCGATGCTGGAGCGCCGGTCCGGGAGCATCATCTTCACCATCTCGGGGTTGGCGACGTTCGGAAACCTCGGAGCCAGCACCTACTCGGCCGCCAAGGGCGGGATCCTCGGCCTGATGAACACGCTGAAGCTGGAGGCCGCCCGTCACGGAATCCGGGTCAATGCGATCGCGCCGATGGCGCAGACCCGGATGGGCGACGACGCCAACCTCTATGCCGAGGTCAGCAGGCGAGCCGGGAGTCCGGATCTCGTGTCGCCGGCCGTGGTGTACCTCGCCTCGGACCTCTGTGAGCTGACGGGTGAGGTCTGGTCCATCGGCTCGGGGAGCGTCGCGCGGCTCTTCACCGGCCGCACGGCGGGCATCTTCAAGCATCCTGACACCGAGGGGGATCTGACCGCGGAGGACATCGCCCAGAGCGTGGACCTGATCCGCGACACGACGAGCTTCACGATGCCCGAGTCCTGGCCGGCGGAGTGGGAGATGGTGGTCGACCTCGTCAGGCGACAGTCGGGCGCGGGACCGGCGAGCGGTTGGACCGAGGTGAGCTGACATGGAGGCTGGGCTCATGCACGGGATGACGGCGGCCGTGATCCGGCGCCACGGCGGCCCCGAGGTTCTGGAGCTGTGCCGTATCGAGCGGCCCACGCCGGGGTACGGGGAGGTCCGGATCAGGGTCGCCGCCTGCGCGCTGGGCGGACTGGACCTCTTCGTGTGTCACGGCATGCCAGGCGTCAGGATCGAGTTTCCGCACGTATGCGGCGGGCAGGTCGTGGGCGTCGTCGACGCCGTCGGCGAAGGTGAAGCGAGTGATGCGTCCGGCGCGGACCTCGCCGGACGGCTGGTGCTGGTCGACCCGGCGTTGCCGGACGACCGGATGCTGGGCGAGACCGCCAGCGGCGGGCTTGCGGAGTACGTCGTCGTGCCGGCCGCAAACGTCATTGCGCTGGCCCCGGACGCGGATCCGGTCACGCACTCGACGATCCCGGTCGGGTACGCGACCGCGCACCGCATGCTGTTCACGCGCGCTCGAGTGCAGGCCGGGGAGACGGTCGCCGTGCTGGGCGCCGCAGGCGGCGTCGGCGTCGCGTGCGTTCAACTCGCCAAGCTCGCGGGCGCGCGCGTGATCGCCTGCTCGTCGTCGGCCGCGAAGCTGGAGCGGATCGCACAGCTCGGCGCCGACGAGCTCATCGATACCTCAAGCGAGGATTTCGGGCGACGGATCTGGCAGCTGACCGAGAAGCGGGGGGCCGACGTCGTGGTCGACTACCTTGGCAGGGAGACGCTGTCGGCGTCGGTGCGCGCGGCCGGGCGCTTCGGGCGGGTCGTCGTCTGCGGGGCGACGACCGGATTCGAGGCGCCCATGGATCTGCGGTACCTCTGGACGCGTGAGAGCATGGTCATCGGCTCCAACGGCTGGGAGCGGAGTGACATCGAGCGCCTTGTCGAGCTGGTCGGCGGCGGATCGCTGCAGCCGGTGGTCCACCGCGTCCGCCCGCTGTCCGACGTCATCGAGGGATTCGCCGATCTGGACCAGCGCCGCGCGTTCGGAACCGTGGTGATATCAGTCGACGCGTCCGACGGCCGATCGCCGAGCCGTGCGAGCTTCGTCTGACGTGGTCGCGGAGCTGCCGGAGCATCCGCTGATGGGCCCGGGTTCCGGTCCGAGCGCGTCACGGGCGACGGGCGCGCCTCGGCCCGGGCCGTGCCCTGGGGTCGAGCCGCTGAGCCGCGCCGGCCGCTCTCTGCGCGCCTCCTCCAGGCTGCCCGTCCGCGCCCGAGCTCGTGCGGCCCAGTATGCGTCTCAGCGTCACCAGCGCCCTCTCACGATGGGCGTCGAGCTCGCGAACGAGGCGGTCGGCGTCACGGGCTCGCAGCGCGTCGAGGATCCGGTCGTGGGCGGCGACCGCGCGCTGGCGCTCGGCCGGCGAGTTGTAATAGACGGCGCGGCAGGCCTCCGTCGAGTCCCACAGCAGCCTGATCAGGCGCATCGTGTGCACCTGGTCGGGTGACTCGAGGATCGCGAAGTGGAACCGGCGGTTGGCCTGGAGTTCCGCCGCCACATCGCCGGCCGCCGCCGCGTTGACGCAGTCCCGCGCGGCAGCGGAGATCCGCTCCAGGGCGTCGTCGTCGAGCGTGGGAAGCGTCCTGCGGGCGGCGCGGTCCTCGAGGACGCGGCGGAGCTCGTAGATCTCCTCCAGGTCGGCGATGTCCAGCTCGGTCACGAAATAGCCACGACGAGGCAGATAGGTGACCTGTCCCTCCTGCTCAAGCGTCGCGAGCGCCTCGCGCACGGGAGCGACACTCATCCCCAGCCACTCAGCCAGGTCCTCCTGGCGCACGCGTGAGCCGGGCCTCAGCTGTCCGGTGATGATCGCTCGACGGAGCGCTTCGAGCGCATGCCTGGACGCGGTCTCCAGGGGTGTGCGCGATGGGCTCATCGCAGCGACCCGGCTCTAGTGGGGGCCGTGAGTTCGATGTTGCGCATCCGCCGCGCCGTGTCAGCGGAACGCGTTTATCCCGGTCAGCGCGCCGCCGACGACCAGCGCGTGCACGTCGGCTGTCCCCTCGTAGGTCACGACCGACTCCAGGTTGGTCATGTGACGGATGACGGGGTACTCAAGCGTGACGCCGTTGGCGCCGAGCACCTGCCGCGCGGTCCGCGCGACCTCAAGCGCCGCGTTGACGTTCGCGAGCTTGCCCATGCTGACCTGCTCGGCCAGCAACCGCCCCCGATCCTTGAGCCGTCCCAGGTGCAGCGCCAGCAGCGCCCCGCGATTCACCTCCACGGCCATCATCGCGAGCTTGTGCTGCTGGATCTGCGTCGCGGCGATCGGACGCCCGAACACGACCCGCTCACGGCTGTAGGACAGCGCCGCCTCAAAGCACGCGCGCGCCGCGCCGATCGCGCCCCACACGATCCCGTAGCGCGCCTCGTCCAGGCACGACAACGGCCCGCGCAGCGAGACGGCGCCGGGCAGCATCGCGCTCTCGGGCACACGCACGTCGTCAAGCAGCAGCTCCGAGGTCACCGACGCCCGCAACGACAGCTTGCGATGAATGTCCTGCGTCGAGAACCCCCGAGTACCCCGCTCCACCAGGAACCCGCGCACACCCTCATCCGTACGCGCCCACACCACCGCCACATCGGCCACCGACCCGTTGGTGATCCACATCTTCTGCCCGTGCAGCACCCAATCGCGGCCATCGCGCCGCGCGCGCGTGCGCATCGCCCCCGGATCAGAACCCGCATCGGGCTCGGTCAACCCAAAGCAGCCGATCGCCTCCCCCGCCGCCATCCGCGGCAACCAGCCCTGCCTCTGCTCCTCAGAACCCCACCGATGAATCGCGAACATCGCCAGGGACCCCTGCACCGAGACCAGGCTGCGCAACCCGCTGTCGCCCGCCTCAAGCTCCATGCAGGCCAACCCGTACGCCACCGCGCTCGCGCCCGCGCACCCGTACCCCTCCAGATGCATCCCCAACAGACCCAGCCGCCCCAGCTCCGCCACCAGCTCCAACGGCAACCGCCCCCGCTCAAACCAGTCCCCCACCTCGCCGAGCACCCGATCGGCAACGAACGCCCGCACCGTGTCACGGATCAGCCGCTCCTCGTCATCAAGCAGACCGTCGACCTCGAGAAAGTCGAGCGGGTTGGCGCTGCGGGCCGGCGAAGTGGTGGTACGCATGACGAACCTCCCAAGTTTTCGAATTTCGAAAAAACTACCATCACGGCCTGTTGGGTGCGCCGTGAGCCGGTGCAGGGGAACCCGTGAGCTTGGCGTGGCCTGAGTGGACGCGCCACTGACGGGGTGCGGGCGCGCTCAGCCCATCGCCGTCATCGTCGCGACACCGTGGTCGAGGTTCGGGGCTCCCGAGGGCCTCAGGATGTACCAGTACCCGCCGTGCGGGCTGACGTGCTGGCCCATGATCGTGTTGCGGGCATCACCTGACCAGTGATGGAGAGGGTGACCGCATACGTGACCTGAAGGCGTAGGACCCGCGCGGCCACGTGACGGTTCATCCGGCTTGCAGGTCGCTCCCGTCGGCGCCCGCGATCTGGCCGGACGCGCGTCCGTGGCGGTCCCGCCGGTCGCATGTCACGTGCGGGCGCTTCGTCCCGTGATCCTGGGGCGCCGCTCGCGGTTGAGGTGCCGGCCGCTCGCGAGCGGAATCCTTGCGCGGCCTCGCCGGGTCCAAGCGGGCATGAGCAAGGCGATCGAGACACCGTCCATCACGATGTACACGCTGCCGGGCTGCGTCCACTGTGCCCGGGCGCGGGCGCTGCTCACGCGTCGCGGGCTCCCGTTCCGTGAGGTCGACGGCGGCGGCGTCGAGGACTTCCGCCGGCGGCTCGCCCGCTTGACGGGCGG
>JAJZWB010000122.1 GCA_021846845.1 Actinomycetes bacterium
CGTCGCGGCCGCGAGGCTGCTGCGTCGGGCCGCCTCGGTGTTCATCGGCGTCGGGCGTCCCGGCACCGCCGCGATCCTCTCCAGGGCGGTTCACAACCCCCGGCTCGTGCTCGTCTACGAGTCGGGGGCGATCGGCGCCAAGCCGCGCCGCATCCCGCTCTCGATCGGAGACGGGGAGCTGGCCGAGACCGCGGACGCGGTCGTCTCGGTGCCGGAGATGTTCAACTACTGGATCGGGGCCGGACGGATCGACGTCGCGTTCCTCGGCGCGGCCCAGGTGGACCGCCTCGGGAATCTGAACTCGACCGTGATCGGCGATTACGACCACCCGCGGACGCGTCTGCCGGGGGCGGGCGGGGCGCCGGAGATCGCCGCCTGCTGCCGGGAGGTCGTGGTGATCGCGCCCCACTCGCGCCGGACGCTGGTCGAGCGGCTGGACTTCCGCACGACGGTCGGCTTCGGAGACGGTCCGGGCGACCGGGAGCGACTCGGCCTGCCAGGTCGCGGTCCCACCGCAGTCGTCACGGACCTCGGGGTCCTGGAGCCGGACCCCGCCAGCTGCGAGCTGCGGCTGACGCAGATCCACCCGGGCGTAGAGCCAGAACATGTGCGCCGTTCGACCGGCTGGGGCCTGCAGGTGGTGCCGGATCTCACGCTCACACCGCCCCCGACCGAGGAGGAGCTCTCCGCGCTGCGGGAGCTCGTGTCGCGCTGACCCCCTGCCGCCATGACCGCCACGGGAACGGTGACCAGATGAGCTCCGAGCGGAGCGCCGGGACGATCTACGACCCGATCTCCGACACGCCCGGCAACTACCTGCGCGTACCCGAGGGCTCGGAACCGCCGCTCGACCACCCGCCCTACAGGTCGACCTGCCTGCGCCACCCCAGGCAGCCGCTCATCCACCTGCCGCACACGATCACCGAGATCACCGGGCCGGCGCTCGGCGAGGCGCGGGCGGTCTCCGACCGGGACGCGGACCTCACCGCGCAGCATCCCGGCGAGCCGATCGGCGAGCGGATCACCGTCTTCGGCCGGGTCCTCGACACCGAGGGCAAGCCGCTGCCCAACACGCTGGTGGAGATCTGGCAGGCCAACGCCGCCGGTCGCTACCGGCACCGGTGGGATCGCTGGCCCGCTCCGCTTGATCCCAACTTCTCCGGCGCCGGTCGATGCGTGACCGACGAGCTCGGCCGCTACCGGTTCACGACGATCAAGCCCGGCGCCTATCCGTGGGGCAACCACTACAACGCGTGGCGCCCGGCTCACATCCACTTCTCGCTGATCGGCCGCGCGTTCGCCCAGCGACTCGTGACCCAGATGTACTTCGCCGGCGACCCGTTCCTAACGTATGACCCGATCTTCAACTCGGTCGCGGACGAGGTGGCGCGCGGACGGCTTGTGTCGCGCTTCTCGATCCACGAGACGCGGCCCGGCTGGGCCCGCGCGTACGAGTTCGACATCCACCTGCGCGGTCCCGCCGCGACGCCGTTCGAGGAGGCGCGTTGATCTTCCCGGCGACGCCGTCGCAGACCGTCGGGCCCTACTTCGCGATCGGGCTGCCGTGGCCCGAGGGGCCGTTCGCGGTGGCACCGGGCACCCCGGGCTCGATCCGGATCCGCGGGACCGTCCGCGACGGGACCGGCACGCCGATACCGGACCACCTGATCGAGACCTGGCAGGCCGATCCCGCCGGGCGCTTCGCCGACATGCACGGCCACGGCGGCGGCTCGGAGCTGCCCGGCTTCCGCGGATTCGCCCGCTGCGGCGCGGAGGACGGCGACGGCACCTACGAGATCCTGACCGTGAAGCCGGGCCGCGTCCCGGAGGCCGGGGGCCGACTTCAGGCTCCCCACATCGACGTGAGCCTGTTCGCCCGCGGGTTGCTGCGGCGCGTCGTGACGAGGATCTACTTCGCCGACGAGTGGCAGGCCAACGCCGAGGACCCGATCCTCACGCTCGTGCCGGCCGGCCGGAGGCAGACTCTGCTGGCGGCGCCGGATGACGGCGGCTATCGGTTCGACATCTGGGTCCAGGGCCCAGCCGCTCGGGAGACGGTCTTCTTTGACCTCTGAGCTGTTCGCGGCGCTCTACGGGCGCGGCGAGGCGGCCGCGCAGCTGTCCGACGCCGCCTGGGTGAGGGCGATGCTCGACGTGGAGGCGGCCCTGGCGCGCGCGTGCGCCGCCGAGGGACTGGTCCCGGCGCGGTCCGCCGACGAGATCTCGGCCGTGTGCGCCGGCGAACCGGTCGACATCACGGTGCTGCGCGACGGCATCGCGGCGAGCGCGACGCCCGTCATCGCGCTGGTCGCCGCCGTCCGTGCGCGGGTGTCCGATCAAGCGCGCGGTCACGTGCACCTTGGCGCCACCAGCCAGGACATCGTCGACACGGCGCTGATGCTGCTCGCCAAGCGGGCTCTGGCGCCGCTGCTCCGGGATGCGACCGCCTGCGCCGCAGGGGCGGCGGCGCTGGCGGACCGTCACCGCGATACGCCGATGATCGGCAGGACGCTCCTGCAGCAGGCTCTGCCGACGACCTTCGGGCTGCGCGCCGCCGGCTGGATGGATGGGATCGACGCCGCCCGCGGCCACCTGGCGCAGGTCCGCGACCGTGGGCTCGCGGTCCAGATGGGTGGCGCCGTGGGGGCGCGGGCGCCCGCCGTCGCGCGAAGGGTCGCGGCGGAGCTGGGGCTCGCGGAGCCCGCCCTGCCATGGCACGCGGTCCGGTCACGACCGGCCGACCTGGCCTGCGCTCTGGGAGGATTGTGCGGTGTGCTGGCCAAGATCGCGCGCGACGTGACCCTGCTCGCGCAGCAGGAGGTGGGAGAGTGCCACGAGGGCGGCGGACCCGGACGTGGCGGCTCGAGCGCCATGGCGCACAAGCGAAACCCCGTCGCCGCGATCGCCGTGCTGGCCTGCTGCAAGCGGGTGCCCGGGCTGGTCTCGACGGCGCTTGCCTGCATGGAGCAGGAGCACGAGCGGGCGGCCGGCGCCTGGCAGGCGGAGTGGGCGACCCATGCCGATCTCCTGTCGCTGACCGGCTCGGCGACCTCCTGGGCGCGCGAGCTGATCGAGGGCCTGGAGGTCGAGGGCGGGCGCATGCGCGCCAACCTCGCGGCATCGGCGGCCGGCGATGCGGGCGTGCCGGATGGCGCCGGCGAGCTGATCGACAGGGCGCTGGCCGCCCACGACCGTCTGCGGGAGGGCCTGGGGCGGATGAAGCCCGCGGGCGCGGAAGACCGGACGCCCACGCGGCGAGGTGGGTCTTGACCACGGTAGACCTCGACTGCGACCTGCACGGCCCGGACGGGTCGCCGGCGCTGCTGCTCGGGGGGTCGCTGGGAACCACCCGCGGGATGTGGGACCCACAGGTCAAGGCGCTCCCGACCGACCTGCGGATCGTGGCGTTCGACCACCGAGGGCATGGTGGCTCGCCGGTCCCGGCCGGGCCGTACACGATCGCCGAGCTCGGGCGCGACGTGCTCTCCCTCATGGACCGCCTGGAGATCACCCGAGCGTCCTACTGTGGGCTCTCGATCGGCGGCATGGTCGGGCAGTGGCTCGCGGCCAACGCGCCCGAGCGGATCGAGCGCCTGGTCCTGATCTGCACCTCGGCCCACCTGCCGCCGGCCGAGACCTGGCACGGGCGGGCTGCCGCGGTGCGGGCGGCGGGCTCGCCCGCGGCGGTCGCGGACGCGGTCGTCGGCCGATGGTTCACGCCCGAGTGGGCGCAGCGCAACCCTGACGCGGTGTCGCGCCACAGGCAGATGGTCAGCAAGACGCCGGCGGAGGGGTATGCGTCGTGCTGCGAGGCGATCGCCGAGATGGACCTGCGGGCGGGCCTGCGGCGGATCGCCGCACCGACGCTGGTCATCGCCGGCAGGCAGGACCCGGCGACCCCTGTCGAGCACGGCGAGGCGATCGCCGCCGCCGTGCCGGGGGCGAGGCTGGAGGTCCTCGATGACGCGGCCCACCTGGCGAGCGTCGAGCGAGCCGCGGCGGTGAACGGGCTGATCGCGTCGCACCTGAGCGGGGCGGCGATCCGGTGAGCGACGAGCTTCACGAGGCCGGCATGCGCCTGCGCCGCGAGGTGCTCGGCGACGAGCACGTCGATCGGGCGATCAGCCGCACGACGCAGTTCACGGCCCCGTTCCAGGACTACATCACGCGCGCCGCGTGGGGCAGCGTCTGGACGCGCCCGGGGCTTGACCGGCGAACGCGCAGCGCGGTGACGCTGTCGGTGCTCACCGCGCTCGGGCGCGAGCGTGAGATCGAGATGCACGTCGAAGCGGCGCTGCGCAACGGCCTCACCGCCGCCGAGATCTCGGAGGTCCTGCTGCACACGGCCGTCTATGCCGGGGTCCCAGCCGCCAACTCGGCGTTCGCGATCGCGCAGCGGGTGATCGATGGACAACGGAAGGAGGAGCAGCGATGACGGGGTCATCTGCCCGCGGCGACACGACGGTGCCGCTGCTGGAGGAGACGATCGGCGCGAACCTGGAGCGTGCCGTGGCTCGATTCGGCGATCGTGACGCGCTGGTCGACTGCGCCCGAGGGCTGCGCTACAGCTACGCCCGGTTCGGCGGTGCGGTGGACGAGGTCGCCAGGGGGCTGATCGCCGCCGGGATCCGCCGGGGCGACCGCGTGGGGATCTGGAGCCCCAACCGCAGCGAGTGGACGCTGCTTCAGTACGCCACCGCGAAGGTCGGGGCGATCCTGGTCAACATCAACCCGGCATATCGGACGACGGAGCTCGAGTACGCGCTCGCCCAGTCCGGCTGCAGGATGCTGGTCTCCGCGCCGCTGTTCAGGAGCTCTGACTACCGCGCGATGATCGACGAGGTACGGCCCAGGCTTCCGGATCTGGAGCAGGTCGTCTTCCTGGACGGACCCGACTGGGACGAGCTTCTCTCCGGCGCGGCCACCGTGGACCCGTCGGAGCTTCGCGAGCGGGCGTCCGAGCTGGCTCCCGGGGACCCGATCAACATCCAGTACACGAGCGGCACCACCGGGTTCCCGAAGGGCGCCACGCTGACGCACCGCAACATCCTCAACAACGGCTTCTTCGTCGGCGAGCTGTGCCGCTACACGCACGAGGACCGGGTCTGCATCCCGGTGCCCTTCTACCACTGCTTCGGCATGGTGATGGGCAATCTCGGGGCCAGCACCCATGGCGCGACGATGGTGATCCCGGCGCCTTCATTCGACCCCGCCGCGACGCTGAGCGCCTGCGCGTCCGAGCGCTGCACGTCGCTGTACGGAGTGCCGACCATGTTCATCGCGATGCTCGAGGACCCGAGCTTCCCCGAGCACGATCTTCGCTCGCTGCGCACGGGGATCATGGCGGGCTCGCCGTGTCCGGTGGAGGTGATGAGGAGGGTGATCCAGCTGATGAACATGCGCGAGGTGGCGATCTGCTACGGCATGACCGAGACCAGCCCGGTCAGCACCCAGACGACCTTCGACGACCCGATCGAGAAGCGGGTCGGTTCGGTCGGGAGGGTCCACCCGCACGTGGAGATCAGGATCGTCGATCCCGCCGGCGGGGAGACCGTGCCGCGCGGGCAGGCGGGCGAGCTGTGCACGCGTGGCTACAGCGTCATGGCCGGCTACTGGAAGGATCCCGAGCGCACCCGTGAGGCGGTCGACGCCGACGGCTGGATGCACACCGGCGATCTCGCCACGATGGACGGCGACGGTTACGTGAACGTGGTCGGACGCAGCAAGGACATGGTGATCCGGGGCGGCGAGAACGTCTACCCCCGTGAGGTCGAGGAGTTCCTGTACGGCCATCCGGACGTCGCGGACGTGCAGGTGATCGGCGTGCCCGACGAGCGCTTCGGCGAGGAGCTGATGGCCTGGATCGTGCCCCGTGCGGGCGCGTCCGGATCGCTCGACTCCGAGGCCGTCCGTGAGTTCTGCCGCGACCGGATCGCCCACTACAAGATCCCGCGCTACGTGAGGCTGATCGACTCCTTCCCGATGACCGTCACCGGCAAGGTGCAGAAGTACAAGCTGCGCGAGCGGGCGATCGCAGAGCTGGGGCTGGAGGACACCGCCTCGATCCGAACCGCCTGAGATCGCCGGCCGCGCCGAGCTCGGCGCGCCCGCAGGTCCCGCCCGGCGAGTCGTGGGGCGGGTCTTCGCGGAGCGTCGCCCGGGCTCAGGCTCGGCTGCCGCGTGCGCGCCGGTCCTGGAACGGCGAGCCGTAGAGCAGGTTGCCGGCGGCCTCCGGGTCGTTGGTCAGGAAGAACTCCTTCAGCAGCCTGACGACCTCGTCCCTGCCGAGCAGCCCGTCGCCGTTCTCGTCCATGGCCGCAAAGCTCTTCCGGCTGTCGCCCGGCAGGCTCCACGCGCGCCACCAGGCGTCGTACTCCGCCGCGGAGACGTGGTCGTCGCCGTCCGCGTCGATGGCCTCGAACGTCGCCAGCGTCGTGGACTTCATCTCCTCCAGCGCCGGTCCGCCTCCGATCGCCGCGTCGGCCATGACGGCCGCCAGCCACGAGCTCCAGAAGTGAAGCCAGCAGGCCAGATCGCAGAGCCGGCCTGCGGCGCCGGGGCTCGATCCGGCCGCCTGGGCGATGCGGTCCCACCAGGCGGTGATGTGGCCGCGGATGGCCTGCGCGTCCTGCGAGCCCGCGGCCACCCCCCGCGCCGCCGCGAGGGCCGCGGCGTGCCGTTCGAAGTCAGCCCTGCGCAGTGCGCCGTCGCCGTCGGAGTCGATGCAGCGGAACATGTGCGCCAGCTTCAGGCGCTGCAGCTCTCCCAGCCCAGCCGCGGTGGCGGGACGATCCGCGGGGGAAGCCTGGATCAGGCTGGGATCCTGAGCCAGCACCGCGCTCTGCAGCCGGCGCAGCTCGGGACCCGGCTCGAGGCCGAGCTCCCGCACCAGATGGGAGCGGGCGCGGGCGAAGGCGGCGAGCGCGTCGGCCTGGCGGTCGCTTCGATACAGCGCCAGGATGAGCAGCTGCCAGAGACGTTCGCGGAGCGGATACTCGGCGGCCAGACGCTCGAGCTCCGCAACCGTCTGCCTGTGGCGACCCAGGGCCTGCAGCGCATCGATCCGCATCTCGTGGGCGAGCAGCCGCAGCTCGCGCAGCCGCGCCGTCTCCCGGTCGAGCGCCGGGGTTCCCTGACATCCCGGGAGCGGCTCGTCGGCGAACAGCTCCAGCGCTGCGTCGAGATGCGCCAGGGCGGCCTCGGCGTGACGCACGCGCGGGTCACGATCGCCATCGGGATCTCGCGCCAGCTCCATCGCGGCCAGCGCCTGCAGCTCCGCGAACCGCAGCGCGTCGACCGCGCCGGGATCGGTGCGCAGCTCGTAGCCGCCGTCGCGGCGCAGCAACGACGCCTCGATCCCGGTCTCCGCGAGTCTTCGACGAAGGCGCGAGAGGTGGGAGTGCAGGGTGCGGCGCGCGGTCACGGGTGGCCTCTCTCCCCAGATCGCCTCGATCAGCCGCTCCTCGGAGATCGCCCGATTGGCCTCCAGCAGCAGCAGACCGAGCAATCTGCGCTGGAGCACGCCGGCTGCGCACCCGGCTCCACACGGCCCGTCCCATCCAACCCGCCCGATCACGGTGAATCCCATTTCGCGCAAGCAATAGCATGGAGCCGCTAGATGCGGCCGCCGCCGACGCAACCGATCTGCAACAGGGCCTCGATAGATTACCCGTGCGAGAATCGCCCAGGCTGGCGGTGAACGGATGCAGCCGGACGGGACCGCCGCGGGATGCGTGTGGTCATGGGCGCGATAGGGCAGTTCGATCAGGGGGGTGGCGTGGTCTGCGAACCGGCTATCGGAGGTGCGGCACGGAGGTCGCGTCGACTGCGATCCTGGGCCGCCGTCTGCCTCACGGTGATCGCTGCGGCGCTGGGATCGCTCGCGTCCGCGGCCTCGGCGCGGGCCGCGTCGACCTGCGGTTCGACCGGCGTGCTCTCCGACAACGGCTCCACCTCGTCGTGCACGTACAACACCGCCGGTTATGACTCGTTCACCGTGCCGGCGCGGGTCACCAGCGTCACGATGCAGGTGTTCGGCGGCGCCGGCGGCAACGAACTGCCGGGCGGTGCGAACTCCGGCAGCTCAGGCATCGGTGGCATCGGCGGCGCCACCAGCGCAACTGTGTCCGTGAGCCCCAGCCAGGAGATGGCGGTCGGCGTCGGTCAGAGCGGCGCCAAGGGCGGAGCCCCGGGCGGCGCCCCCGGCGGCGCAGGGGGAGACGCGGCCGCCCAGCCCGGCGGCCACGGCGGCGGCTACTCGTCGGTCTACTTGAACTACCTCAACTCGGGCCCCGATGTGATCGCCGGCGGGGGTGGGGGCGGAGGCGGGAGCGACAGCTGGGCCGCGACCCACGACTACCAGGCGGGCTACTACGACTATCCCGACGGAGGCCAGGGCGGCGCCGGCGGCGGCGGCAACAACGGTGGCGCTGATGGCGTCGGCACCGCCGACTACGGCTGTCCGTTCCTCGCTCCCTGCAACGGCGGCTGGCCCGGTGGCGGAGCCACTGCGTCCGCCGGCGGCAAGGGCGCGACCTGCTGCTACACGACCGAGAACGGGTTCGACGGCTCGCAATGGAACGGTGGGGCGGGGGGGCCGGGCAACACCCCGCCGGGAGGGGCATATACCGCATTCGGCGGAGGCGGCGGTGGTGGTGGCGGCGGCTGGTACGGCGGCGGCGGTGGCGGCGGCGGCAACGGCAGCAACTTCGACCTGATCCAGACCGGCGGCGGGGGAGGAGGCGGCGGCAGCGGCTACTGCGACATACCGTGCAGCGCCTCGAACGCCGCCGACACCAACGGCCAGACCGGACAGGTGGTCATCACCTGGACCGACCCACCGCCGCTGGCCCCCAGCACGATCACGGCGACGGTGTTCGACGGCCAGAGCCGGACGCAGTGGGCGAACCAGGGCGAGCCGCTGGGCGGCACGGCGTACGACGAAACCAAGGTGAACGTGAGCGGCGCCGCCCCCACCGGGACGGTGACCTACTACCTCTACTCGGGCGGGGTCTGCGGCGGTGCGCCCCTGACCACCCAGCAGGTGGCGGTCACCGGTCCGACCTCGGATTCGCCTGACACGCAGCCGCTCGGCGCCGGGACCTACAGCTACCGGGCCGACTACAGCGGGGACGGCGCCTACCTGCCCGCCGCCGGCTCCTGCCTGCTGTTCATCGTCAACGGGCAGTCGCCCACGGTCACGCTGTCGGTCGACGACACGGCCACGAGCGCGGCGTGGTCGGGCTCCGAGGTGACCGGTGCTTCGGCGACCGCGACCGTGAATCTGTCGGGCACCGCCGCCGGCTTCAGCCCGACCGGCACCGTGACCTACAACCTGTACGCGGGCCAGAGCTGCTCCAACGGCCCGGTCGCCTCCGATACGGAGGCTCTGAGCGGTGGCCAACCGGCCGCCGCCAAGGCGACGGGCGCGCTGCCGGCGGGCACCTACAGCTACTACGCCGTCTACAGCGGCGACGGCAGCTACGCCAAGACCGGTAGCGCGTGCATCTCCTTCACCGTCGGGGAGGCCTCGCCGGCACTGTCGCTGATCGTCCACGACCAGAGCACCGGTGCCGCCTGGTCGGGCAACGAGTCGATCGGAGCGCAGGCGTACGCCACCGCGACGCTGAGCCCGGTCGCCGCGGGGATCGATGCGACCGGTGGGATCGCCTACAGCCTCTACATCGGTTCGGCGTGCCAGGGAACGGCCGTGATCACCGGCGGTGGCCAGTTGCAGAACGGGCAGCCGCTGCCCTCCTCGGTCGCCGGACCGCTCGCTGCGGGCGATTACAGCTACAGAGCGAGCTTCAACACGGGGGACTCGAATTACGCCTCTGCGCGGAGCGCCTGCGTCCAGTTCTCGGTCGTGTCGGTCACCCCTGCTGTGTTGCTGTCGGTCGATGACAGCGCCACCGGTCAGCCCTGGCAGGGCGGCGAGCAGACCGGGGCCGCGGCGTACGCGAGCGCGACCCTCTCAGGCCTCGTCGCCGGCTTTGACCCCACCGCTGCGATCACCTTCGACCTCTACCACGGCGGCGGATGCGCGGGGACGCCGGCATCCAGCACGTGGTCCGCCCTCAGCTCAGACAGGTCCAGTTCGACTTCCACGGGACCGCTCGCGGCGGGCACCTACAGCTATCGGGCGACCTACGGGGGGGATGGGAACTACGCGCATGCGTCGAGCGGATGCGTCTCGTTCGCGGTCGCCGGCGTCACGCCGAGCCTGTCGGTCACCGTGCTTGACGCCGCCACCTCGAGCGGCTGGGCGGGGAGCGAGTCGACCGGGGCCTCCGCCCAGGCGGGTGCCAGGCTCGCTGGCGTGATCGGCGGCTTCGCGCCTACAGGTTCCGTCACCTACAGCCTCTACTCCGGCTCGGGATGCTCGGGCACGCCCGCCAAGCAGACGGTCTCGCTGAGCGGGGGTGCGGTCCCGCTCTCGCAGACGACCGGTCCGCTGGGGGCCGGCTCCTACAGCTACACGGCCTCATTCGCCTCGGCCGACGCCAACTATGCGGACGCGATCGGCGGCTGCGCTGACTTTTCGGTGGGTGTCGCGAAGACCAGGCTGTCGGTCTCCATCGAGGACGTCGGCAGCGCGTCGGCGTGGTCGGACTCCGAGGTGACCGGCGCCACGGCGCGCGCGAGCGCCACGCTGAGCGGGCTGGTGGCGGGGATCGCGCCGACCACGGATGTGACCTTCAGCCTCTATGACGGCGGGAGCTGCTCTGGTTCGCCGGTCAGCACGGACTCTGTCGGGGCCGGTGGCGCCACCGAATCGTCCGCGACGGCCGGGCTCGCAGCCGGCACCTACAGCTACAGCGCGGCATACGCCGGCGACGGAAACTACGGGTCCTCGCAGTCCGCATGCGCGCAGTTCACGGTCGGGCCGGCGACCCCGACGGTGTCGCTCGCGGTGGAGGATGCGGCCACGTCCAGAGCGTGGTCAGGCTCGGAGGCCACCGGGTCCCAGGCGATCGCGAGCGCGTCGCTGGGCAATCTGATCGGCGGCTTCACGCCCACCGGGAGCGTCACCTACAGCCTCTATGCGGGCGCCGGCTGCACCGGTGCGCCTGTGTTCACCCACTCAGGCGGGCTGAGCAACGGCAGCGCGCCGGCCTCGGGAGCGACGGGCCCGCTGGGCGCCGGCGACTACAGCTTCAGGGCCGGCTACTCGCCGGCCGACGGCAACTACTCGCAGGCCACGAGCGGATGTGCGGACTTCAGCGTCGGGCCGGCGAAGCCGTCGCTGTCGGTCTCGGTCCAGGATCACGGCACCGGCGTCGCGTGGTCGGGGTCCGAGGTGACGGGCGCGCGGGCCTTCGCGGGCGCGTCGCTGGGCGACCTGGTCGCGGGCTTCACGCCCACCGGGAGCGTCACCTACAGCCTCTATGCGGGCGCCGGCTGCACCGGTGCGCCTGTGTTCACCCACTCAGGCGGGCTGAGCAACGGC
>JAJZWB010000123.1 GCA_021846845.1 Actinomycetes bacterium
GGTCCGGCCCGTGAGGCGCGTGCGTTGCGCCCCCGCCGGACCGGCTCGGCGGACTCTAAGAGCTGCGGCCCGGTCAGCCCGCGGCGCGGGTCGCGGCGGGCGCGAACACGTAGTCCGACGGGCGAAACGCGGACGTCCGGCGGCGGTACTCGTGCATGTAGCCGGGCCAGTTGGTGACGACCCGCCCGCGTTCGTCCCGGTACCAGGAGTCGCACTCCAGCCACGCCGTGCCGCGGAAGCGAGCCTGCGTCTGCGCGTCGAAGGCCGCCTCGACCTCGGGGCGCACGTCCAGCGTCCGCCAGCCGCCCGCACGGACGTGACCCAGCGCCTGCCGGACGTAGCGCGCCTGCGCCTCCAGGAAGAAGATGATCGAGCCGCCTGAGGTGTTCGTGTTGGGGCCGTACATCAGGAACATCGACGGGAAGCCCGGAACGGTCAGTCCCAGGAAGGCATGCGGTCCGCCGGCCCAGGCCTCGGCCAGTCGCCGACCGCCGGCCCCGACGACCTCGATCGGAGCGACCGGGGCGGTCGTCTGAAAGCCCGTGCCCCAGATGATGCAGTCCACCTCGTGCAGCGCGCCGTCCGCGGTCCGGATGCCGGTCGGTGTCAGCTCCTCGATCGGCTCGCCGATCAGCTCCACGTTGGGACGCCCGAGCGCAGGCAGGTAGTGGGAGCTGAACAGCACCCGCTTGCAGCCGAACGGGTAGTCCGGCCACGCCCGGCGCCGCAGCTCAGGGTCGCGCAGCTGCGAGCGCATGAAGATCGACGAGCGCAGCGCCAGCAGGCGGCCGACGGTGCGCGGGTGCAGGATCGAGGCGGTCAGTCCCTCCAGCACGCCGAACAGCGCCGCGCGGCGCAGCCGTTGCAGGCCGGGCACGGTCTGGATCAGCCGCCGCACGCGCGGCGGGTAGACATGGTTGCGCCGTGGCAGCAGCCAGTTGGCGCTGCGCTGGAATACGGTCAGGCGCGACACGATCGGGGCGATCTCCGGCACGAACTGGATCGCGCTCGCGCCGGTGCCCACGACGGCCACGCGCCGGCCGCGCAGGTCGTAGCCGTGGTCCCAGCGGGCGGAGTGGAAGCTGTGCCCGGCGAAGGAGCCCAGCCCCGGGAGCTCCGGGATCCTCGGCCTGTTCAGCTGGCCCGTGGCGATCACGAGCGCGGCCGCCTCGCGGGTGGCGCCGTCGGCTGCGGTCACCCTCCAGCGCCCCAGGCGCTCGTCGAACTCGCACCGCGAGACCCGTCGCGAGTACTCGATCAGCGGCTCGATCCCGTACCGATCCGCGACCGCGCGCATGTAGGCGAGGATCTCGTCGCCGTGCGAGCACAGCCGCGACCAGTCGCGCCGCTGCTCGAACGAGAACGAGTACGCGTGCCCCGGAACGTCGCAGGCGACCCCGGGATAGGTGTTGTAGTGCCAGGTACCGCCGAGCTGCGGCGCCGCCTCCATGATCCTGACCCGGTCAAAGCCGTGCCGGCGCAGCTCGATCGCCGCGGCGATGCCGCCGAAGCCTGCCCCGATGATCAGGATCTCGTCGCCCCGCCCGTTCACCGTGCGGCCTCCGCTTGGGATCTGATGCCCATCTCCCGGGTGGATGTTCGCATGGGCGGTCGCAGCGCAGCCGGGCGTGCGATGCTTGCGCGCCGATGGACCTGACCTTCAGCGAATCCGAGCTTGCGTTTCGCGACGACCTGCGGGCGTGGTTTCGCGCGCACGCTCCGGCGCCGGAGCCCCAGGGCGACGAGCTGGCCCACTTCTGCTGGCGTCGCGACTACCAGCGGCTGCTGGCGCGCGACGGCTGGGCGGCCGTGCACTGGCCGGCCCGCTACGGTGGGCGAGGGGCGACGCTTACGGAGTCGGCGATCTTCTTCGTGGAGCTCGGGCGCCACGGCGCGCCGATGATGGCCAACGTGCTCGGACTCCTGCTGGCCGGTCCGACGATCATGAGCTGGGGCACCGATGCGCAGAAGGAACGCCATCTCGGCCCGATCCTGACCGCAGAGGAGATCTGGTGCCAGGGCTTCTCCGAGCCCGACGCCGGCTCTGACCTCGCGAGCCTGAAGACGCGCGCCCGGCGCGAGCGCGGCCACTGGGTGGTGACGGGCCAGAAGGTCTGGACCAGCGGCGCCCAGCACTCGAAGTGGTGCATGCTCCTGGCGCGCACGGACCCGGACGCGCCGAGGCACAAGGGCCTCACCTACTTCCTGATGGACATGGAGCAGGATGCCGTCGACGTCCGCCCGCTGCGCCAGATCACCGGCTCCAGCGAGTTCAACGAGCTGTTCATCGACGGTGCCGTGATCTCCGACGAGCAGGTGCTGGGCGGGGTCGGCAACGGCTGGGGGGTGGCGCTGACGACGCTGATGAACGAGCGCGCGGGGCTGGCCTTCTTCCTCCAGGTGCGCCTGCGCCAGCTGCTGGACCGGCTGCTGCGGGAGGCGGCGGATCGAGGGCTGCTCGCCGACCAGGCGGTCGCCGAGCGGCTCGGTGAGCTGCACGTGCGAGCCGAGGTGCTGCGATTGACCGCCTACCGCGGCCTGACGACCGTGCAGAAGTACGGACAGCCGGGACCCGAGGGGTCGCTGACCAAGTGGATGTGGTCGGATGCCAACCAGCGTCTGACACAGCTTGCCGCGGATCTGCTCGGTCCCCAGGCGCTGGCGGCCGGCGGGAGCTGGGGCTACGAGCTGCTGCGGGCGCGCGGCAACTCGATCGAGGGCGGCACGACCGAGGTGCTCAAGAACATCGTCGCCGAGCGGGTGCTCGGGTTGCCGAAGTCTCGGTGAGCGCCGGCGGGGGTTGACTGGATGGACTTCGATCTGACCGAGGAGCAGCGGGAGATCAAGCGCGTCGCGCGCGAGCTGCTGGCCGCGCGCTCGCCGCTGTCAAGGGTGAGGGAGGCCGCCGAGACGGGAGCCTACGACCAGGCGCTGTGGCGCGAGATCGTGGGTCTCGGCTGGGGCGGGATCGCGGTCTCGCAGGCGTGGGGCGGCCAGGGGCTCGGAGGCATCGAGCTGGTGGTGGTGCTCGAGGAGCTGGGGTTCGCGTGTGCCGCCGCGCCGCTGCTGTCGACGGCGGCGGCCGCGGCCGCGATCGACGCCTGCGGCTCGGACGCACAGCGCGAGCGCTGGCTGCCCGGGCTCGTGGCCGGGGACCTGCGCGCCGGGGTCGGCCCGGCCGCCCTGGCGCTCGACGGGCACGGGGCCGACGTGGCGGTGGTCCTGGACGGCGAGGGAGCGGTCCTGGTCGCCGCCCCGGAGTCGGAGCCGCTTGAGACCATCGACCCAGCCCGTCGCTTCGCGGCGCTCGCGCGCTCGTCGGTCGCGGGCGGCGAGCCGCTCGGGGCCGGGGCAGCCGATCTGATCCGCATGTCCATCGCGGCGGAGGTCGTCGGCCTGTGCCAGCGGGCGCTGGAGATGACCGTGGCCTACGTCGGCGAGCGGCGCCAGTTCGGGGTTCCGGTCGGCTCCTTCCAGGCGGTCGCACACCGCTGCGCGGAGATGCTCCTGCAGACCGAGAGCGCGCGCTCGGCTGCCTACCACGCCGCCTGGGCGGCGGGTGCTGAGCCGACGCGCCTGGGGGAGGCGTCGGCGCTCGCCGCAGCGGCCGCCGCGACGGCCGCGCGTGAGGTCCCGGCATCGGCGATCCAGGCCCACGGGGGCATCGGCTTCACCTGGGAGGCCGACGTTCACTGGCTCTACAAGCGCGGCGAGGTCGACCGCGCTCTGCTGGGCGGCGCGGGAGCCCATCATGCGCGGCTGGCGCGTGCGGCGGCCGCGAGGCTAGCGGGCGGGTCCCCGTAGCCGCTGCAGGATCGCTGGCGGCGGTCCGGGCGCGAAGGGAACGGCGACCGGGCGGCGAACTGCCTGGCGATCGCCATCGAAGGAGCCTGAGCATGAACGAACAACACCGACGGGCGCCCAGGCGTCCGACAGTCGCGCCTGTGGAGGAGCCGGCTCGGTCCCCGTTCTCGGGTGTCGCAGCGCGCTTCGCGAACTGGCTCACCGGCGCTGACCGATTCGCCGATTACGACGACGAGGACGAGTACGAGGAGTACGACGAGCACGACGGCCGGGAGGGCGGCGAGGCTCTACTCGGTCATGACCGCGCATTCGCCGATCGTGGCCGCGGGCGGTCGCTTGCGGAGCGCGGCCGCGGCCACTCCGTGGCGGAGCGCGGTCGCGGGCGTTCGCTTGCCGAGCGCGGCCGTGGGCAGGGCCCTGCGGAGCGCGGTCGGGGACCGGCGATCGCGGATCGGGATCGGAGGCAGGTTCTGGCCGAGCTCGATCGCGATCAGCCGCTCGCCGAGCTCGACCGCGATCAGGTCGTCGTCGATCGCGATCTTGGTGGCAGGATCGAGGCTGAGCCCGGCCCGCTGCCCGAGCCGCTGGCCAAGGGCGAGCCGTCACGCTTCCCGCTCGTCGGCCTCGGGTACGACCCGGCCACGGTCGATGAGCACATCGCGTCCGTCGAGGGCGAGATCGAGAGGCTGCGCGCCGAGATCCAGCCGCTGTCGGTCTCAGAGGAGCTGGAGCGGCTCGGCGAGCAGACCGCTTCGATCCTGGTTGTCGCTCACGATCAGGCGCAGGAGACCGCCAGGCTGGCGCGTGAGCAGGCCGAGCGATGCGTGGCTGACGCGAAGGCCGAGGCGGCCGCAATCACCGCGCGCGCGAGCGCGCGCCTGCGAGAGCTGGACGACGACACCGACGCCGTCTGGCGGGAGCGCGAGCGCCTGCTGGAGGACGTGCGCATGGTCTCTGCTGCGCTGGCCAAGCTCGCCGAGGACGCCTCGGCGAGGTTCCCGGCGGCCCCGCCCCAGGAGACCGCCGCGCTCGAGGCGATCGGCTCCGCTGCGGATGACGCGTTCGGGCAGATGGACAGGCTCGCGGACGATGCCATGCGAGCCAGGGTCGGCGCGCCGGTCGGCGAACCGGTCGGCGGCGCGATGGCTGAGCTCGATGTCGCTGCGGGCGGCGAGACGATGGCGGCGGAGCCGACGGCCGGCCGTGGCGGCGCCGAGGCGGCCACGGCCGGGTCCGACGACACCGGCAGCTGGCTGAACGGCCTGCGCTCAGAGCGTCCCTAGCTCGTCGGGCTGGCGGCCGCGCCGGGCGGCCGCGGCCCCCGCCGCAAGCCGCGCCCGTGTGATCGGCCCCGCGTGATCGGTCCGCGCGGCGGTCCCGCGCGGCCGCCACCCGCGCGGCGGTCGTCACTTCGCATAATCCGCACGAAGCCTGCTCAAGCCGAGCGCCCAACCGGCCGAGTCTTAACGGGATGCGACCGCCGATCGGAGCGACCGGACCCCTCGCCGTGAGCCCCCTGAGCAGCGATCAGGAGCTGCTGGAGGTGGCGTTCGAGCGGGCGCCGATCGGGATCGCGCTCGTCGGATCGGACGGCCGCGTGCAGAGGGTCAACGGGGAGGCGTGCGCGATCGTCGGTCGCCCCGAGTCCGAGCTGCTCGGTCGCCTCCTGGTCGATCTGATCGACACCGGCGACGGTGACCCCGGTGCGAGCGGGGCGGCGTGGCTCGCCGGCGACGGTGCCGGCACGGCCAGTGCCGAGCGGCGGATCAGGATCGGCTCAGGCGAGACCGCGTGGGTGCTGCTCTCGGTGTCGACGGTTCGCGACGAGGAAGGGAGGGCATCGCTCCACGTGGTCGCGCTCCAGGACATCAGCGCGCGCCGGGAGGCTCAGCTCAAGCTTGAGGAGGCCGAGGCGGAGGCCCGGGCCCAGCGCGACCATGCGACCGCGATCCTCAGCGCGATGAGCGAGGGCTATGCGCTCACGCTCGACGGCGAGATCGTCGCCGTCAACGACGCGCTCTGCGAGCTCACGGGCTTCGGCGAGCGGGAGCTGATCGGCAGCCGGAGCCCGTATCCGTTCGTGCCGCCAGAGCATCGCATCGCCAACCAGCACGTGCGCGCAGCGATCCGCCGTCAGCGCGGAGGCCACGGGGAGCTCGTGCTGATGCGAGCCAACGGCGAGCGGTTCGAGGCCGAGGTCACCAGCAGGCCGGCCCAACTGCGCAACGGCCGGTCGGTCGCGTTCGTCAACACGATCCGCGACGTGAGCGTCCAGCGTCGCCAGCAGCGCGAGCTGGAGCGTCTGGCGAGCACCGACAGCCTGACGCAGCTCGCCAACCGCCGCGTTCTCCAGGAGGCGCTGAAGCGGGAGGCGGGCCGGCGTGGAACCGACAGGCGGCTGGCCCTGGTTCTGTTCGACATCGACCACTTCAAGGAGATCAACGACGCTCACGGTCACCCGTTCGGCGATCAGGTGCTGGTCGAGGTCGCGCGGCGGCTTCAGGGCGCCGTCCGAACCGGTGAGGTGCTGGCCCGGGTCGGCGGTGAGGAGTTCGCCTGGCTGCTGCCCGCCTACAGCGCCGACGAGGCGGTCGCGGCCGCCGATCGTGTCCGTGCGATCGTCGCCGCCGAGCCGATCGATGCCGTCGGCAGGCTGACGATGTCGGCCGGGGCCGGGCTTGCATCGACGCCCACCGACGCCGACACGCTGTACAGGCTGGCCGACCGGGCTCTCTACCAGGCCAAGCACACGGGCCGCGACCGGACGTGCGTGGAGGTCTGGGCGCCGGGAGTCGAGGGCCGGCTTCGGCGCGTCGTCTGAGCGTGTCGGATGCGCGGTGGACGTTCGGCCGAGCTGAAGGGAAACCCGCTGGTCGGCCGACCCGCCTCTGCCGATAGGTGAGCATGAGCTTCCGGGGCGCTCAGCGCATGATCCGCTACCTGCCGCAGGCTGTTGCCGCGACCTGCTTCGTCGTGGTCGCGCCTGCGCTCGCCATCTGGCTGGCGCGCAGCCTCGGGCTGCTGACCTCGCCTGCGCTCGGCGTCGCCGCCGGGGCCGTGCTGTCGGTGGCCGCGTCGGCGCTCGGCGGCCTGTACTGGAGGCGACGCGGCAGCTCCGAGGACGTGCTGTTCAGCGACCTGATGATCTGGGGGTGGGTGCGGCGCTGGCGGGCCGAGCGGCGTCTGAGGACGGTCCTGGACGAGCTGGAGGCGGCGATCGAACGGGACCGGCTGAGGCTTCGCGTCGCCGCTGCGGCCGGCCTGGACGCGGCCCCGCGACAGCTCCCCGACTCCCTGGGGGACGGCGAGATGGCCCAGGGGCGGATGCATCTCCTGGCGCAGCTCTCGGAGGCGCTGGAGGCCGGCGATCCCTACACCCGCGGCCACTCGCGCAGGGTGGCCCGGTACGCGGCGATGACGGCCGAGCGGATGGGCCTCGACGACGCCCAGGTCGAGCTGGTCAGGACGGCGGCCGTGCTCCATGACGTCGGCAAGATCCGCACGCCGCTGGAGGTCCTGCACAAGCCGGGGAGGCTCACCGACGAGGAGTTCGAGACGATCAAGCGCCACCCCGTCGACGGAGCTCAGCTGGTCGAGGCGCTCGGCGATCCACGGCTCACGGAGATGGTCCTACACCACCACGAGCGGCTCGACGGGCGCGGCTATCCGGAACGCCTGTCGGGGGACTCGATCCCCCTCGGGGCGAGGATCATCTCGGTGGCAGACACGTTCGACGCGATCACCTCGGCGCGCCCGTACCGGCCCGCGGGGCGCCACGACCGCGCGCTGGGGATCCTCGCCGGCGAGGCCGGCAGCCAGCTGGATGCCGACGCGGTCAACGCGTTCCTGAGCTGCTACTCGGGGCGCCGGACGCTGGCGGTGTGGGCCGCGCTCACGTCGGTCCCGGATCGCGTCCTCTCGGCTCTCGGACAGGCCAACCCGGCGGCAGCCATGGGCGCTGCCAAGGTGGTGGCCGCCGCCTCCGCGGCGGCGGTCGTCGGCGGGGCGGCGGTGGCGGCTCCGAGGCTGCACGCCAGCGGTCGACTCTCCTCGTCCAGCCCGGCGCTTCTGAGCGCCGCGATTGACCGGTCCGTGGGCGTGCCGGCGTTCGCCGGCACGCCCAGCGGTGCCCTCACGAAGACGCTCGGTACCCTCACGGCGTCCGGGCACGCAGCCGTTCCGCTGCGATCGCTCCCGTCCTGGCGCCGAGGCGCCGGCACGGGGGGCTCAGGCGGAGCGGGGACGGGCCGCTCGCCCGCCACGATCGCCGCCTCCGCCGGCGGATCCGCCGCCTTCGCCGCAGCGGCCACGGCGACATCCGGCGCGGCGGCTGCCGGCTCCCAGGGTCCCGCGAGCAGCGCTCCGCAGAGCGGGGCACCGGGCCCTGTTGCGGCGACTGGCTCGCAGGGCGGCGGCAGCGGGTCGCAGGGCGGCGGCAGCGGGTCGCAGGGCGGCGGCAGCGGGTCGCAGGGCGCGGTCGGCAGCGGCGGCGCGGGCCAGGGAGGCTCCGGGGGTGGCGGCCACGGGGGCTCCGGGGGCGGCGGTGCCGGAACCTCCACCGGCACGAGCGGCGGCCGGCACGGGGGCGGCGGCGCGAACCGCGGTTCGGCCTCGACCGCCGGGGGTCCCACGGTTACCGGCTCTACGGGCACGAGCACCGGATCGGGCACGAGCACCGGATCGGGCACGAGCACCGGATCGGGCACGAGCACCGGATCGGGCACGAGCACCGGATCGGGCACGAACGGCGGCGGCAGGAGCGGCGGCGGCGGCGCCGGCCACGCGCAGGGACAGTCGCTCACGAGCACCACGACCACCACGAGCGCCACGACGACCACGAGCACCACGACGACCACCGGCAGCGGCACGACCGCCGGCGGCGGCTCGTCCGGCCGTGGCAGCACCTCGCCCGGCCACGCGCACGCCGTCCGGCGCGGTTCCTGACGGCTCGTCGCAGGCCTCTCCCACCGCGCGTTTGCCGGCGGGTGCCGCGCGGCGCCCATTGGCGCCCGCCCCTGCGTGCCACTACGCTCGGGTCGCGATGAAGCCGGTGCAATCGACGCTCGCCGCGCTCGGACTCGCCGGCTCGGCGCTGGTGGCGCTCGCGGCGCCGCGGGCCCTGTCTGATCCGGTCGTGCACTGGTGGTACTCGCCCGGGCTGGGGCTCACGCCGGGCACGGCGATCTGGCTCGTCTACGCCGGGATGGCGATCCTCTGCTGCGCCTGGCTGGGGCTGGGGCGCTCGCTGCCCTCGCAGCGAGCGCTGCTCGCGATCGCCGTGGTCTGGACGCTGCCGCTCGCGCTCGCCCCGCCGCTGTTCAGCCGGGACATCTACAGCTACCTGGCACAGGGCACGATCCTGCACCTCGGCCACAACCCGTACCGGACCGCCCCCAGCGCGCTGGCCGCACTCGGGGCTCCGCACGTGCTCGCCGCGGTCTCGCCGTTCTGGCGAGGCACGACCGCTCCCTACGGTCCGCTGTTCCTGGGCGCGATCTCGCTGATCGTCGCCGGCGTCGGCTCCAACCTGGTCGCCGGCGTGCTGCTCGTCCGGGGGATGGAGCTGGTGGGACTGATCCTGCTGGCGGCCGCCCTGCCGCGGCTCGCGCGCGCCCTGGGCTCCGACCCGGGCCGGGCGCTCTGGCTGGCGGTGCTCGGGCCGCTGACGCTGCTGCAGCTGGTCGCTGCAGGTCACAACGACCTGCTGATGGCCGGGATGCTCGCGCTGGGACTGGCGCTCGCGCTCAGCGGTTGGCCGCTGCCCGCCGTGGCGGTCTGTGCGCTTGCCGCGACGGTCAAGCTGCCGGCGCTCGCGGGCGCCGGCTTCATCGCGGTGGCGTGGTGGCGCGCCGAGCGAGGCGCGGCCTCGCGGACGCGCTTCGCGATGGCGGCCGCTGCGATCGTGGTCGCGGTGCTGGGGGCGGTCACGCTGGCCACCGGGGTGGGGGCCGCCTGGGTGTCCTCGTCGCTGTTCTCGACCCCGGCGAGGGTGCGGCTCGCGATCACGCCCGCGACCGGGATCGGCTACACCGCCGCGTGGCTGCTGAGGACGGCCGGCGTCGCAGTCTCCTCACGCGCGCTGGAGGGGGTGCTGGTGCTGATCGCCTCGGGCCTGGCGGCCGCCGCCGGGGCCGTGCTGCTGTGGCGGGTGCGGGTCGTGACGGTCGCCGCGGCGCTGGGCGGCTTCCTGGCGCTGGCGGCGGCGTGCGGCCCGGCGGCCTGGCCGTGGTACTTCATCTGGGGCCTGGTGTCGCTCGCGGCCGTCAAGGGCGTCCAGCGCTCGCTCGCGCTCGCGTTCGCGCTCGCGGTCGCCTCGCTGGTCGTCAAGCCCAACGGGATCCTCGCGCTGCCGCTGGGCTCGGCGCCCGCGGTGCTGGCCGTCTACGCGATCGCGGCGGTGCTCGCGCTGCGTGCCGGGAGCCGCCGCGCGGCGCCGGTCGCCGCCGCGGCGCGGGAGGGAGCCTCGCCGGCGCTGGCCAGGACCAGCTGAGCGAGCCGATGGCGATTGACGTCAGGCCAGCGGACGGGCCCGAGGCGCTGCCCGCGCCGGCTCCGGCGCACGGCTCCCGGCGGCTGCCCTGGGCGGTGCTCGCGCTCGCGCCGGCGCTCGCCGCCGGGCTGTCCCTGTATCGGATCACCGGCCGCAGCCTGGGCTTCGACGAGGGTGCCACCGCCGCGATCGTCTCCCAGCACGGCTCCGCGCTTTGGGCGGCCATCGCGCACGACGGCGGCAACATGTCCGGCTGGTATCTGCTGCTCCACGTGCTGACCGGGGCGTTCGGCGACGGGCTGCTCGTGCTGCGGCTGCCGTCGGCGCTCGCGGCCGTCGCCATCGTCGCGCTGGTCGGCGCGCTGGCCGACCGGCTGTTCGACCGTCGCACGGCGGTCGCCGCGGGCGTGCTCGCGGCGATCAGCCTGCCGCTCGTCTATTGGGCTCAGACGGCCCGCAGCTACTCGGGCCTGGTCGCCTTCTCGTGCGCCGCGATGCTCGCCTTCGTGCGTCTCGCGGACCCGCGTGACGGAGAGGCGCCGGGGCGCGGCGCCTGGCTGGCGTTCGTCGCGTCGCTGACGCTGGCGATGTACTGCAGCATCGTGGCCGTGCTGCTGGTGCCCGCGCAGGTGCTGGCGCTCGTCCGCCGCCGGGCGGCTCTGCGCCGGGTCGGGTCGGCGCTGGCCGCTGTGGCCGCCCTGAGCGTTCCGCTCGCGGTGCTCGCGGTCCGCCGCGGCTCGGGCCAGCTGTTCTGGGTGCCCCGTCCGACTGGCGAGGTGGAGAGCCAGGTCCTGCAGTCGATCACCTCCGCCGGGCTGTCTCCCGTCTTCCATCACGCGACCGGGACCTACGTGCTGATGTGGGCGACCGTGGCCGCGGTCGTCGTCGCCGCCGCCTATGAGCTGTGGCGCGCCGCGCGGGGACTCGGCAGCTGGGCCTCCGCGCTGATGCTGGCATGGTGCGCGCTGCCGCCGGCGCTGACGTTCGCGTGGTCGTTCATCGGCCAGCCGATATTCGTTCCGCGCAACCTGCTGACCAGCACACCGGCCGTCGGGCTAGATC
>JAJZWB010000124.1 GCA_021846845.1 Actinomycetes bacterium
TGGCGAACGCGGCGGGCCTCCAGATCCAGGAGCGGGGGCTTGGCTTTCCCCCCGCAGGGGTCGACAGCGTCGCCGACGTATGCCATTCACGCCAGACAGGTGGATGCCTGGACCGAGACGGCACGGTTGAGGTCGTCTCCTGCCTGCAGCGCGATGGAGCGCCCGTGCCGCGAGATCTGCGCTGGGGCGTGTACGTGACGTTCAGGACGGACAGCGAGTACGCGACACGTGCACTGGCGGCGTACGGAGTGCAGATGGATAGGTCGCTTCGGTACGGGGCCCTGTACCGACCGGTTCACCTGGTCGGACTTGAGGTCGGCGTGAGTGTCGCGACCGCCGCGTTGGCGCAGGAGGCCACGGGCGTCGCGAGCGCCTTCTGCGGGGATGTGGTGGCCGTCGCCAAGCGTGATCTCGCGGTGGGCGAGATACTTGACGGTGAAGGCGGCTTCGCCGTGTGGGGAAGGCTTGTGGCGGCTCGCAAGTCGGTCGGGGACGGCTGCCTGCCCATCGGGCTGGCCGGCGGGGCGCGGGTGACCCGGCCGGTCGCACGTGGAGACGTGCTCACGTGGCGCGACGTGGCTCTGGAGCGGGAGGACGTCGCAGTCAGTGTGAGACGAGAGCTGGAGAGATGGATCGCACCGGCGAGCGGCGGAGCGCGCGAAGAGCGGGGGCGCGCCGCGGCGCCCCCGGTACAGACCTAGGACGGAGAAGACGAGGGCATGCGCCGCTGGATGGGGCGCGTGCGAGCGAACGGCCGGACGGGTGTGAGTGTTCAGCGTCGGGAGTGAGTGGTGAGCGGCGGGTGCGCCGCGACTGATCGGAGCGACGGTGTTCGCGGAGCGCGCTGGGTCGCGAGTTGACATGGCTGAGGAGGCTCTCTGCGAGTGGCTTCACAGAGAGGGGTACCGGCAGGGGGATTGGCTTGCTCCGGAGCGGGACCTCGCCGCCGCGCTCGGCGTGTCACGTGGGACGCTGCGCAAGGCGCTGCAGCGGCTGAGCGAAAGGGGGGAGATCGTGCGCCGTCCTGGGAGCGGGACCTACCTCGCGACGAGTGACCTGCGACCGGGGGTGCAGCGGCGGGGAGTGCGCGCCGTCGGCTTGACGGGGGTGGTGGTGTGCAGGAGCGCGCCGCTGCGCGCCGTCGCGATCGAGCTGCGCCGGTGCAGCATCAGCGCATCCGACGAGGGGGAGTGGGGCTTTCCGGCGCGGACGGAGGCGGTCACGATCTTCCGCACGCTGGCCAGCGGCGGCGAGCCGGTGGCGGTGGTCTTCGACGTGGTGCGCTCCGATGTCGCCCTTCCGACTGACGACGAGCTGCTCGCGGCGCTGCGTGGGGGCGCGATGCTTGGAGAGGTGCTGTGCCGAGCGCGTGTGGCCGTGTCGGCGGTCGCGACGAAGGTGCGCCCCCGGCTGATCGGGGCGCGTGAGCCTGTGGGAAGGATGCTCTGCGTTGCCGGCGCCACCGCCGGGCTGGAGGTCGACGAGGTCCTCTACACCAGACGCGGGCAGCGCCTGGCGGTGTCTCGGGAGGTGTTCGTGCCCACGGGCCTGGAGGTCAGGGTGACCCGGGCGATCGATCGGCGAGGCGCTGGGCGATAGCGATCCTGCGCAGCACGCGGAGCCGCGAGTCGATCGGCCGCCCGCGGGCGAGACCTCCGAGCCGAGGCACGGGGCGTGGGGTCACGGGCGCGCCGGGCAGCCGGCCGACGGCGGACCACCAGCGCCAGAGGATGGTGACCCGTGCCGTTCCGTGCCTGTCAGAAGCGGTCCGGATGCGGGCCTGTGCGCCCAGCCTCGCCCCGGTCCAGGGCGGCGATCCGCTGCATGTCCTCATCGGAGAGTTCGAAGTCGAAGAGGTCCAGGTTCTCTCGGATCCGGACGGGGGTGGCCGACTTCGGGATCACGATCGTGCCCCGCTGGACGTGCCAGCGCAGCACCACTTGGGCCGGGGTGCGCCCTAGCCTCCGCGCGATCTCGGCGATAGCCCGATCGTCGAGCAGCCGTCCCCTGGCGAGCGGCGACCATGCCTCGACGGCGATCCCGGATCGCTCGCAGTGAGAGCGCACATGCTCGTTGAGCATGTGCGGATGCAGCTCGATCTGATTGACCGCCGGCACGACGTCGCTCGCGAGCGCGAGTTGCTCCAGGTGCGCGACCTGGAAGTTGGAGACCCCGATCGAGCGTGCCCTGCCATCGCGCTGGAACTCCACCAGCGTGCGCCAGGCGGAGACGAAGTCGCCGCTGTCGCGGGTGGGCAGCGGCCAGTGGATCAGGAACAGGTCGACGTAGTCGAATCCGAGCTCGGCCAGCGTGCGCTCGAACGCGCGGCGGGCGTCGTCGGGCCGGTGATGGTCGTTGTCGAGCTTGCTGGTCACGAACACGTTCTCGCGCGCGAGGCCGGAGGCGCGGATCGCATCGCCGACGCCGCGCTCGTTGCCGTACATCTCGGCGGTGTCGACGTGGCGGTAGCCGACCGCGAGCGCCTCGCCGACGACGCGCGCGGTGTCACCCGGCGCGACCTTGAAGACGCCGAGGCCAAGCTGCGGCATCCGCCGGCCGTCGTTGAGCGTGATCTCGGGGACCGGCCCGGTCACGCGCCCGCCCCCGGCGATCGCCTGCGCCTGAGCGGGCCCGGCTCGACGTCGGGTTGCCTCAGATGCACGGTCCCCGATCATAGGACCGCGGGTGGCGCCCCGCGGGCCCGGGGTTGCGGCCCGCGTGGGATCGGGCGGGCGCTCAGGCCTCGGAGACGTCGTCGGGGCCGGGGGCATGACCGGCCGCGTGAACGCGGTTGCGCCCCCGTGTCTTGGCCATGTAGAGCGCCCGGTCGGCCTCACGCAGCAGCCGCTCGGGGTCGACAGCGTCGTCGGGCAGGCAGGCGACGCCCAGGCTGGCGGTGATCGGCCCGGTGTGGACCAGGGGGGTGCGCTCGATCAGGCGGCGGAGCTTCTCGGCCACCTCCAGGCAGCCCGAGCGGTCCGTGTCAGGCAGCACGAGCAGGAACTCCTCCCCGCCGAAGCGGGCCGCGAAGTCGCTCGCGCGCACAGAGGACGCCAGCAGCCGGCCCACGGCCGCCAGCGCCTTGTCGCCGTGGCTGGAGCCGTGGAGGTCGTTGAGCACGCGGAAGCGATCGAGGTCGATGAGGATCACTCCGAGCGGGCTCAGCGAGCGCCCCGCGTGAGCGACCATGCGGCGCAGCGTCTCGTCGGCGGCGCGGCGGTTCGGCAGCCCGGTGAGCGGATCGCTCAGCGCCCGCTCCTCGGAGCGCGCGACCTCCCGCTGGCCGGCGAGCGTCGGCGCTGCGCGTCCGGAGGCCTCGGTCAGCGCCGACCGCTCGGCCGCGGCGATCTCGCCGTCGTGGGCGACGAGGACCGAGCCGATCACCTCGGCGCCGACCGTCAGAGGGTCGCAGGCGACCGTCGCCGGGATCGTCCCGCAGATCTCGCATTCGAGCAGTGCATGCTCGCCCGGACGGCGGTCCCAGCTGCGACCGAGGCGGATCGCCAGGCAGGAGCGCGGGCCGACGCCGACCGTGTTGATCGCGGCCAGCGGCGTCCGGTCGACGACCTCGGAGAGCACCGGCTCCAGGCCGGCCCCGTCGTCGCCCACCGCCAGCACGGCGGCGCCGGCACCGGGCAGGACGCGCTGCGCGTGCTCGATCAGCAGCCGCTGCGACTCGCGCGCCGACCCGGAGGCGGTCAGCAGCTCGTGCAGCTCGGTGCGGACGCGTCGCAGCGCCAGCGCGCGAATCGCAGCCTCACGGGCCTGCGCCAGCGAAAGCCCGGCCAGGGCCAGCGCGGCCAACGCGATCACGCCGAACACCAGCCAGTCGAGCGCCGAGCCGCCGCGCGCATCGAGGCCGGCGACGAACCCGGCGATCGCCAGCAGCACGGCCGCGACCGGCGTGAGCGCGGTGCGACGAGCGGTGATCGGAGGCATCGTCCTCCAATCGACGCGCCACTTGGCCAGCTTGAGATCAAGGGCTACGCTTGGACGGTGGCGACGCTGACGGTTGCGCGCGACGAGCTGGTGGTCCACCTGAGCCCGCTCGAGCAGCTGGCGGCGTTCAGGCGTGAGGTGAGGGTGCCGCTGTGCCAGCTGCGCAGCGTGACGGCCGAGCCCGACCCGTGGAGCGCCCTGCGCGGCGTGCGCGCGCCCGGCACCGGGATTCCCGGCGTCCTGGCATATGGTGTGAGGCGGATGACCGGCGCCGCGCCGGACTTCGCCGCAGTACACGGTCACGGACCGGCGGTGCGGGTCGAGTGCCGCGCCGGGGCGCGGTTCGCGCGGCTCGTGGTCTCGGTCTCGGACCCCGAGCGCACCGTGGCCGAGATCCGGGCCAGCGCGGGGTGAGCCCGGCGGACCGGCCGCACGAGGGCTCCTCGCCGGGGCGGCCCGCGTTCTGCGTCGTCACGGGCCTGGGAGGGCCGCGCGAGGGCTCGTCGGGCGGTCCGCGTCCGGCGCCGTCACGGGCCTGAGCGCCGGCATCCTCCCGGAGGGGTAGCTTCCCGGGGCGTGCGACGCACCGGCGACAGGTTGCGCTGAGATGACGATCAGAGCGGGGGACGTCGAGCGGGCTCTGATCGGGCCGCTAGCCGACGCGGTCGCGGAGCGGCTGGCCGACGAGCCGCCGGCCGCCTACAGCGAGTTCGTGCGCCAGTACTTCCACTGGGTTCCGGCACGCGACCTGGCCGACCGCGACGAGCGTGACCTGGCCGGCGCGGTGGTCTCGCACTGGCAGGTCGCCCGCGGGCGCGATCCCGGGGACGCGAAGGTCCACGTCTACAACCCGCGGCGGGACCGCGACGGCTGGGGCTCTCCGTACACCGCGGTCGAGATCGTCTGCGACGACATGCCGTTCCTCGTCGACTCGGTGACGATGGAGCTGAGCCGCCAGGGCCACGCGATCGAGCTGATGGTGCACCCGGTGATGCGCGTCGTGCGAGACGAGGCAGGGGCGCTGACCGAGGTGCTGGCGCCCGGGGAGCCCGCTGCGGCGCACCTCACCGAATCGATCATCCACGTCGAGGTCGCGCGCGTCTCCGACCCAGAGCAGCTCGCGTCGCTGGATGCCGGTCTGCGCCGCGTGCTGGGGGAGGTGAGGGCGACGGTGGAGGACTGGGGGGCGATGCGGGGACTCGCGACGGCGCTCGCGGGCCGTCTTCGCGGCCAGTCTCCGGTGACCGCGACGCATCAGCTCTCCGAGGACGAGGCGTTCCTGCTGTGGCTGGCCGACGGGCACTTCACGTTCCTCGGCTACCGGGAGTACGAGCTGCGCGACGACGCCGGCGATGGGGCGGAGCTGGTCGCGGTCCCGGGCTCGGGCCTCGGGATCCTGCGCGGAACGCCGCGCAGCCCCTCGACGCGGCTGCGCGGCGAGGCGCTCGGGCTCGCGCGATCGCCCGAGCCGCTGGTGCTCACAAAGGCCAACTCGCCAGCCACGGTGCACCGTCCGGCGTACCTGGACTACGTTGGCGTCAAACGGTTCGCGCCCGACGGGCGGGTGGTGGGGGAGGACCGCTTCCTGGGCCTGTACACGACCTCCGCGTACAAGAGCAGCCCGCTGGAGATCCCGCTGCTGCGCGACAAGGTCGCGCGCGTGATGGCGCTCGCCGGCTTTCCCGCCGACAGCCACGACGCCAAGGGGCTGGCGGACATCCTTGAGTCGCTGTCGCGCGACCTGCTGTTCCAGATCGACGTCGAGGAGCTGTTCGACATCGCGATCGGGATCCTCGGCCTCGGCGAGCGCCAGCGGGTGCGCCTGTTCTCGATCGCGGACCGTCTCGACCGGTTCGTCACCTGCATCCTCTGCCTGCCGCGCGACCGGTTCAACACCGAGAACCGGGAGCGCGCGGCAGCGGTCCTGGCCCAGGCCTATGGCGGCGAGCAGGTCGACTGGCATCTGCAGCTGACCGAGTCGCAGGTCGTCAGGATCGACTACGTGATCCGCACGCCGCGCGGAATCGCCCGTGGGGTGGACGTGCCGGCGGTCGAGGCGCAGATCGCCGAGGCGACCCGGGCCTGGAGCGACCAGCTGCGCGCGGCGCTGGCGCTCGCCCACGGGGAGCAGCGGGGCCTGGAGCTCTACGCGCGCTACGGCGGCGCGTTCCCGCCCGGCTACTGCGCGGATTGCGGCGCGGAGGTCGCGGTCGGCGACATCGAGCGGATCGAGGAGCTGCAGGAGGCGGGACGCCCGATCGTGACGGTCTACCGGCGCCCGCACGACGGTCCGGGCGCGGTTCGCTGCCAGATCGTCAGCGCCTCGCGGATCTCGCTCTCGGATCTGGTGCCGACCTTCGAGCACATGGCCGCGCGGGTCGCCGACGAGCGGCCGTACGAGATCGCGCCCGCCGGCGAGCCGTCGGTCTGGATCTACGATCTCGGGCTGGGCCTCGATCCTGAGGGACTGGAGCGCGCCGGGGACGCGTTCGCGGAGGCGTTCCTGGCCGTGTGGGCCGGAGAGCTGGAGGATGACGGGCTCAACGGCCTGGTGCTGGCCGCCGGGATCGGCGGGCGGGAGATCACGGTCCTGAGGGCGATCCTGCGCTATCTGCGCCAGGTGGGGGTGACGTTCTCGGACTCCTACATGGTCAGCACGCTGGTCGGCAACCCTGAGATCGTGCTCGGCCTGCTGGAGCTGTTCCGCGCCCGCTTCGACCCCGACGCGCGCGACGAGCTGCTCACGCAGGACGCCGAGCGCCGGGTGGAGGCGGCGATCGACGCGGTCCAGAGCCTCGACGAGGATCGCATCCTGCGCAGCGTCCTGGCGATCGTCCGAGCGATGCTGCGCACCAACCACTTCCGCGGCGGCGGTCCCTGCGCCCCCGGCTCGCCGCATCCGCCGCAGCTGTCCTTCAAGCTGGACCCGACCCGCCTGGAGATGCTGCCGCGTCCACGGCCGCGCTACGAGATCTTCGTCTACTCG
Source organism: Actinomycetes bacterium (assembly GCA_021846845.1). Taxonomy (GTDB): domain Bacteria; phylum Actinomycetota; class Thermoleophilia; order Solirubrobacterales; family Solirubrobacteraceae; genus Palsa-465. The sequence continues at coordinate 6,926 of JAJZWB010000124.1, forward strand.
CCGCGGGTCGAGGGCATCCACCTGCGCGGCGGCAAGGTCGCCCGCGGCGGGATCCGCTGGTCGGACCGCCGGCAGGACTTCCGCACCGAGGTGCTCGGGCTGATGAAGGCCCAGATGGTCAAGAACGCGCTGATCGTCCCGGTCGGCTCCAAGGGCGGCTTCGTCGTCAAGCGTCCACCCGCCGGCGGGCCGCGGGAGCTCGCTCAGGAGGCGATCGCCTGCTACCGCTCGTTCCTCTGCGGGCTGCTCGACCTGACCGACAACTACGTCGGCGACGCCGTCGTCGGCCCCGATCGCGTGGTCCGCTACGACGAGGACGATCCGTACCTGGTGGTCGCGGCCGACAAGGGAACCGCGAACTTCTCCGACATCGCCAACGAGGTCTCGGCCCGATACGGGTTCTGGCTGGGCGACGCGTTCGCCTCAGGAGGGTCCCACGGCTACGACCACAAGCAGATGGGCATCACCGCCAAGGGCGCCTGGGAGTCGGTCAAGCGCCACTTCCGGGAGCTGGGGATGGACGTGCAGGCCGAGTCGTTCACGGCCGTGGGGATCGGCGACATGTCCGGGGACGTGTTCGGCAACGGGATGCTGCGCTCGCGACACACGCGGCTGCTCGCCGCGTTCAACCACGTCCACATCTTCCTGGACCCCGATCCCGATCCCGAGGTGAGCTTCGCCGAGCGTGAGCGCCTGTACTCGCTCGGCCGCTCGTCGTGGAGCGACTACGACCCGGCCGCGATATCGCCCGGCGGCGGCGTGCACCCGCGCACCGCGAAGTCGATCGACATAACGCCAGAGGTGCGGGAGGCGCTGGGGATCGAGGCGGAGCGGCTCGCACCGGCGGACCTGATCCGCCAGATCCTCTGCGCGCCGGTGGACCTGCTGTTCAACGGCGGGATCGGGACCTACGTGAAGGCGGCCCGCGAGACGCACGCCGACGCTGGCGACAGAGCCAACGACACGCTGCGAGTGGACGGCGCCCAGCTGCGCTGCCGGGTCGTCGGGGAGGGAGGCAACCTGGGCTTCACCCAGCCCGGCCGGATCGAGTACGCGCTCGCAGGCGGGCCCGACGGGACGGGCGGCAGGATCAACACCGACGCGATCGACAACGTCGCGGGCGTGAACTGCTCAGATCACGAGGTCAACATCAAGATCCTGCTGGCCGACGCGATCGAGGCCGGCGAGCTGACCGCCGACGAGCGCAACGACCTCCTTGCGCAGATGACCGACGCGGTGGCCGAGCGCGTTCTTCACGACAGCTACGTGCAGTCCCAGGCGATGAGCCTCGCATCCAGCCAGTCGGTGGCGATGCTGGAGGTGAACGCCCGGCTGATCCGACGTCTGGAGCAGGTGGGCGGGCTCGATCGCGAGCTTGAGTTCCTGCCGTCCGAGCGCTTGATCGCCTCCCGTCACGCCGAGCGGCGCGGCCTGGTCTCGCCCGAGCTGGCGACCCTGATGGCCTACTCGAAGATCCATCTCTCGGCCCAGCTGCTGGATTCCGACCTCCCGGACGACCCCCTCCTGCTCGGCGACCTGAAGCGCTACTTCCCGGCGCCGCTTGCGCAGCGCTACCCGCAGCGAATCGCGGGACACCGCCTGCGCCGTGAGCTGGTCGCGACGCTGGTGGCGAACCAGCTCGTCGATCGCGGCGGGCTGACGTTCGCGTTCCGGCTGATCGAGGAGACCGGCGCGCGCGTCTCGCAGCTCGCGCAGGCGTTCGCGATCGCGCGTGAGGTGTTCGAGATGCGGGACCTCTGGGCCGGCGTGGAGGAGCTTGACAACCGCATCGACGCCGTCACCGCGCTCGGGATGCTGAGCGAGGCCCAGCGGCTGGTGGAGCGGGCGGCGCGCTGGCTGGTGCGCGCCGCCGGGCGCTCACGGCTCGACGTGAGCGCGCTGATCGAGCGCTTCACGCCGGGCGCGCGGCTGCTGGCCGGGGAGCTGCCCAGGGTGCTCAGCGGCCAGGACCTGGAGCGGTTCGTCGCCCGGCAGGCGGAGCTGACCGCCGCGGGGGTGCCGCCGGCGCTCGCGCACCGCATCGCGAGCATGCAGCCGCTCCTGTCGGTGTTCGACATCGTCGTCGACTCGTTCGCGACCGGCGTGGCACAGGAGACGGTCGCGGCCGTCTACTTCGAGGCGGGCGCCCGGCTCGGGCTCGACTGGCTGCGCGACCGGATCCTCGAGCTGCCGCGCGACGACCGCTGGCAGGCTCTCGCCCGGGCTGCGCTGCGCGACGATCTCTACCGGGTGCATCGCTCGCTCACGCGCGAGGTCCTGCTCAGCTCGGTCGAGTACGGCGACGAGAGCGAGCCGCTGGAGGCATGGCTGGTGCGCAACGGGGAGGACGTGCAGCGCTGCAGCGCGGTGCTGGCCGACGTCAAGGAGTCGCGCGAGTACGACGTCACGACCCTGCCGGTGGTGCTGCGCGAGCTGCGAGGGCTCGTCGCCGACGCGGGCCCGCTGAGCTGACCGCGACCGCACGGCCGCTGACCCGAGGGGGCCGGCGTCACGGGCCGCCGGCCGTCGGCCGCCCGCTGAACCGAGGGTGAGCCGGCGTCACGGGCCGCCGGCCGTCGGCCCCGCCGCCGGTCATCCAGCCCTGCCGGCGTCATGGGCGAGCGGTCCTGCGGTTCCGGCGGCTATCGTCTGCGCGACCGATGAGCGAGCTGAGCACCACCGTAACCGAGCTGCCCGAGTCGCGCGTGCGCGTCGACGTCGACGTTCCCGCGGCCGAGGTGGGCCGTCAGCTGCAGCAGGCGGCCCGCAAGCTCGGGTCTCAGCTGCGGATCCCGGGCTTCCGAAAGGGCAAGGTGCCGCCCGCGGTCGTGATCCGCCGGCTCGGTCGTGAGGCCGTGCTGGACGAGGCGCTGCGGGACGCGCTCGGCGAGTGGTACGTGGAGGCGGTCGACGGCTCCGGGATCTCCCCCATCGGCGAGCCGGACTTCAAGTTCGACGAGGCGGTGCCCGCCGACGGCCAGCCGCTGCGCTTCTCGATCGAGATCGGCGTGCTGCCCGCCGCCAAGCTCGGCGAGTACCGCGGGCTTGAGATCGGCCGGCGCGAGCCGAAGGTCGATCCGGCCGATGTCGACCGCGAGCTCGAGCGCCTGCGGGACCGCCTGGCGACGCTGGAGACGGTGGAGCGCGCCGCGCAGTCCGGCGATCACGTCGTGATCGACTATGCGGGCTCGGTCGACGGCGAGCCTTTCGCCGGCGGGGAGGGCCGCGACCAGCTGATAGAGCTCGGGTCCGGGAGGCTGATCCCCGGCTTCGAGGAGCAGCTGATCGGAGCGTCGGCGGGCGAGACCCGGACGGTCAACGTGACCTTCCCGGAGGACTACGGGGCGGGCGAGCTCGACGGTCGCGACGCGAGCTTCGAGGTCACCGTCTCGGAGGTCAAGGCCAAGCGGCTTCCGGAGCTCGACGACGAGTTCGCCGCCGAGGCGTCCGAGTTCGACACGCTCGCGCAGCTGCGTGAGGACCTCGAGCAGCGCCTTCGCCACGCCGACGAGCACGCGATCGAGCACGAGTTCGAGGAGGCGGTGCTGCAGGCGGCTGCCGACGCGGCCCAGGTCGAGCTGCCCTCCGGCCTGGTGCACTCGCGCGCGCACGAGCTGCTGGAGCAGACCTTCAGCGCGCTCGCGCGCCAGGGGATCGGACGCGAGACCTATCTGAAGATCGTCGGCAAGAGCGAGGAGGAGCTGGCGCACGAGGCCGAGCCGGAGGCGGAGCGGGTGCTGCGCCGCGAGGCCGTGCTCGCCGCCATCATCGCCGCCGAGGGGATCGAGCCGACCGACGAGGAGCTCGTCGAGGCGCTGCGACCGGCGAGCGAGCGGGACGGGTCCGACCCGGCCGAGCTGGTCGCGCGGCTGCGCGAGACCGGCGCTCAGGCGCAGGGCGGCGCCCGTGGGCGCCGGGCGTCGGCCGGACGGCGAGCCGCGCGGACGCTTCGGTCGCTGCGTGAGGAGGTGGCCACGCGCAAGGCGCTTGAGCTGCTCGTGGCAGAGGCCAAGCCGATCACAGTCGAGCAGGCGCGTGCGCGCCAGAAGCTCTGGACCCCCGGCCGCGAAGAGGGCGAGGGGTCCGCCGTGGCCGGACAGATCTGGACCCCCGGAAGCTGAGCTCGGGCCGCGGGGCCGTTCCGCGGACGCCCCGCAGGGGTGGCGCGCGCACGCCGGGCCCGGCCGCGGCGGCTGTTGCGCGGGCGCGCCGCACGGGTGGCCGCGGTCGGCGACGGGTCGCCGGCCGGGTCGTTCCGGGGGCCCTGGCGGGGGCGGCGGGCACCGGCTGATACAGTCGGCGAGCCGGCAGGAATCCGGCGTGGCACGCGAAAGAAGCGAGGACGATGAGCCCACTCGTACCGATGGTCGTCGAGCAGACCTCCCGCGG
>JAJZWB010000125.1 GCA_021846845.1 Actinomycetes bacterium
CCCGCGGTCGGCGCGGTGGCCACGCAGGCCAACGCGGAGCCGGCCTACGGGCCCCGCGCGCTGGAGCTGCTCACGCGCGGCGCGGACGCCCCTCAGGCGCTGGCGCAGCTACTGGCCGAGGACCCGCTCTCCGCCCCCCGTCAGGTGGCCGTCGTCGACGCCGCCGGGTCGGTCGCGGTTCACACGGGCTCCGACTGCATCGCGTTCGCCGGCCACGCGACCGGCGAGGGGGTCTCCTGCCAGGCCAACATCATGGCCTCGGCGACCGTGTGGCCCGCCATGCTGGACGCCTACCTGGCTGCCGGCGGCTGGCTCACGGAGCGGTTGCTCGCGGCCCTTCGCGCCGCCGACGCGGAGGGCGGCGACCTGCGGGGTCGCCAGTCGGCCGCGATCCTCGTCGTCCCCGCGAACGGCGAGCCATGGCGGACGACCTGCTCGCTCCGGGTCGAGGATCATCCGCAGCCTCTCGACGAGCTTGAGCGGCTCGTGCGTCTCGACGCGGCCTACCGGGTCGCCGGCGAGGGCGACGAGCGCCTTGCGGAGGGTCTCCACGAGGAGGCGGCGGCGCTGTTCGCCCGCGCCCGCGATCTGGCCGGGGACGGCGGGCAGGGCTCCGCCGAGCTCCGCTTCTGGGCTGGGCTGGGGTTGGCTCGGACGGGCGATCTGAACGCCGGCCTGGAGCTCGTCCGCTCCGCGATCCGAGAGCACGCCGGCTTCGCGGAGCTCCTGGAGCGACTCCCGGCGAATCTCGCGCCCTCGGCGGCCGCCGTCCGCGAGCGGCTGGGGTAGCCGGCCGAGGTCGGGGTCGCGGGGACTCCTCAGCGGCCGCCGTCCGCGGGCGGCTGGGGCAGCCGGCCGAGGTCGGGGTCGCGGGGACTCCTCGGCGGCCGCCGTCCGCGGGCGGCTGGGGCAGCCGGCCGAGGCCGGGCCGCGGGGATCCGCCGCCGTCAGCGGGAGGTCCCGGCAGGCGGGTCAGGTCGAGCCGGCTGGGTCCCGGCGGCGCGACGGTCAGCGGGCTGCTCGGCCGGCCGGCCCGGGAGAGTCGAGCAGGACGCCCGGATTCAGGGCGCCAGACGGGTCCACCGCGGCCTTGGCCGCGCGCAGGGCGGCGGCGAACGGCTCGGGCCGCTGGAGGTCGTACCACGGACGGTGGTCCCTGCCGATCGCGTGATGGTGGGTGATCGTGCCACCCGCCGCGAGGATCGCCTCCGCCGCCGCGCGCTTGATCAGGTCCCATTGCTCAAGCTCCTCGCCGATCCGCACGGGCGCCAGCACCGTGTAGTAGGGCGCCGGCCCGTCCGGGTAGACGTGCGTGATCCTGCAGGTCACGCTGCCCGCGCCGCAGGCGTCCCGAACGGCGGCGGTCGTCCGCGTGACGACCTCGGCGTGCAGCCGCTCGAACCGATCCCAGGTGATCGCGGTTTCGAACGTCTCGCTCAGCACGCCGATCGCGACCAGCAGATCGCGCAGGTAGGGGGCGCGCAGGAACGCGGCCCGCCAGGTGCCGGAGGCGTGGTCTTCGCCGGCCCCGCCGGCCCCGCCGGCATCCCAGCTTCCGCCGTGGTCGGCGCAGCACTCGAGCGCCGTCACGAGCGCCGCGCCGGTCTCGAACGCGGCCGACTCGAAGGAGAGCAGCAGCAGCGCGCTGGATCCGTCCCCGGCGCCCGTGAGGGCCGCCTCGGCCGCCTCGATCAGCCGGCATCCGGCGGGGTTCAGGCCGGATTGTGAGAGCTCGCGCAGAGCCGCGGCGCCCGCGCTGAACTCGGCGAACCGCACCGTCGCCGAGGAGCGGAACCGGGGTCGTGGCCGCACGCGGACCCAGGCCTCGCAGATCAAGCCGAGCGTCCCCTCTGAGCCGATCAGCAGCCTGTCGGGCGATGGACCGGCTCCCGAGCCCGGCAACCTACGGCTCTCCCACGGGCCGGCCGGGGTGAGCGCTCGGATCGACTCGACCAGCTCGTCGATGTGGGTCTGCAGGGTCGCGAAGTGCCCGGCGGCGCGCGTCGCGATCATGCCGCCGAGCGTCGCGAACTCGAAGCTCTGCGGATAGTGGCGCAGCGTCATGCCGTGCTCCCTGAGCTGCGCCTCGAGCGCAGGTCCGGCAGCGCCCGCCTGGATCCGCGCCGCCCGCGATGTCGAGTCGACCTCCAGCACGCGATCCATGCGGGTCATGTCGATCGTGACCGTGCCGTCGAAGCGATCGCCCACCTCGGGCTCCACCCCGCCCACGACGCTCGTCCCGCCTCCGTACGGGATCACCGCCGCCCCTGCGCCCAGGGCCCACTCGAGGGTCCGCTCCAGCTCCAGCTCGTCGCCGGGCATCGCGACCACGTCGGGCGGATGGTCGAACCGGCCCTGGAAGCCGCGGACCACGTCGCGATACGAGCTGCCGTACGCGTGGCGGGCGCGGGCGTGCGCATCCGTCAGGCAGATCGGCCGCAGATCCGCGGTAGGGCGCAGCCGGGGGTCGGGGAGCGCCACCTCCGAGAGCTCCACGGGCCGAGCCGGCTCGTGCTCGCCGAAGCCGAGTCGCTGCGACACCGTGACGGCGGCCGCGCGCAGCTGCTCATGGGGGAGCTGCTCGTTCTCGCGCCCCCAGCCCCAGTGCTTGCGTCGCGTGGTCTTCAAGCGTTCGACGGTGACGATGGATACGGTAGGAGCGTGACGCTCGCTGCCGGCATCCTCGCACGCGGACCATGGAGCCCGGCCGACGTGGAGGTGACCTGGAGCGAGCGCGAGTTCACTGCGGATCCTCAAGCCACGGACGCGGCCGATCGCGCGCTGGAGGAGCTCAGGGGTCGCGGCTCGCCCAGCCACGATGGTCTCGCCGGGCGCCTGGCCTCCTTCGAGGCGCGCGACGGCCGCCTTCGCCTCGACTGCGAGCCGGTTCGCTGGGCGCTGCGGCTGTTGCCGGGCGATGCGATGCAGAGCCTCTCGGCCCTGTGCGTGGTGCGCTCGGCAGACGGCGGCTGGCTGGCCGGTCGCCGCGCGGGATGGCTGGCGACCTGGGCCGGTCGCTGGGCGCTCGGGGCGGCCGGATCGGTCGAGGTCGGCGAGCACCCGGTGCACACGCTCCGGCGGGAGCTGGTGGAGGAGTGGTCGGTGCGCGAGCAGCGGATGGACGTCGAGGCGCTTCTCGGGATGCCCAACGGCGGCGTGATGCTTGTGGGGATGGCCTGGCTCGCAGAGGGGGCGACCGTCACGCCCGACGCGGAGCACGACGAATTCGCCTGGTGGCCCGCCGACGTGTCCCGGTGGCCTGAGCACGCCGACCAGGCGCTGCGCACCCTCGGCGAGCTTCTGTCACCTCTGGAGGGCTGATGGCGCGCAGGGAACAGCTGGATCTCGGCGCCGCGGTGGCGCGGCGGGCGGCCGTCAGCCGCCGCGTCCCGCCGAGATTCATCAGCTTCCGCCGGCTCGAGGCCGCGTCGTTCGGGCACTCGACGATCTACCTGTCGCTGCTCCTGTGCGCCTTCGTCCTGGGCAACGTCCAGCCCGAGACGCTGATCCTCGGCTGGGCGCACGGAATCGTCTGGATCGTGATGTCGATGCTCTGCATCTACGCGGCGCGCCGCGGAGTGATCCCGTTCTGGCTGGCGATCCTGGTCGCGGTGCTCGGCGGGCTGGGGCCGTTCGCGGGAACGATCGGGTTCCTCGTGGCCGAGCGCAGGCGCTCGGCGCATGGCGGACGCGGACCCACCGGTACGCAGTAGAGTGGTCACTCTGAACTGATGGCGGTCGGCACCAGAACTGTGAACGTGGTCATGCCCGCGATGGGCGACTCCGTTGCCGAGGGCACGGTTCTGGAATGGCGCAAGCAGGAGGGCGATCCGGTCGCGGACGGCGAGACGATCGTCGATATATCGACCGACAAGGTCGACGCCGAGGTGCCTGCTCCGGTGGCGGGCACGCTCACGCGCAGGCACGTCGCCGAGGGCGACACGGTCGCCGTCGGCGCGCTGCTGGCCGAGATCGAGCCCGGAGAGGCGGTTCCGCCGGGCGATGGCAAGGCGAGCGCCGCCGTGGCGACCGGGAACGGGGCCACCGGGGCATCCGCCTCGGGTGCCGGGGACCCGGCCGGCGCGGATGAGTCGGGCTCGCTCGCCGGCGCGGCGGCCGCGGTGCGGACGATCGACATCGTCACCCCGGGCGGCGGGGAGTCGGTGAGCGAGGGGACGATCCTCGAGTGGATGGTCGCCGCGGGCGCGCACGTCGCGGACGGAGACATCCTCGTGGAGATCTCCACCGACAAGGTCGACATGGAACTGCCGGCGCCCGTCTCGGGGACGCTGGTGGAGATCCTCGCCGGCCCGGGCGAGACGGTCACCGTCGGGCAGGTGATCGGCAGGATCGCCGCCGATGCCGCCGCTGCCGATGGCGCGGCCGGTCCGTCGGCGCCGGCGCCCGCCGCCGACCGTGCCGGGGCCGCTGCCGTGGCCCACGGCCCCGGCACGGCGGCTGAAGGGGTCAGCGCGTCCCCCGTGGCCCGCCGCGTGGCGGCCGCCGAGGGCGTCGATCTGAGCGCCGTAGCCGGCACCGCGCGCGGGGGGCGGATCACCAAGGCGGACGTCCTGGCGGCCGGCGTCGACGGCGGCGGAACCGTCGCTGCGGCGCCGAGGCTGGCGGCAGCTCCGGGCGCCGGGGCGCAGGTGCTGCGCGGCGGGGCGGCCGTGCTGGCCCGCTACATGGACGAGAGCCGCTCGATCCCGACGGCCACCTCGTTCCGGACGATGACGGTGACGGCGCTCGACGCCCGTCGCCGCCAGCTCAAGGAGGCCGGGCGGCGCGTGTCCTTCACGCACCTGATCGCCTACGCGATCGCGCGCGTCGTGACTCATGAGATGCCGGTCATGGCCCACCACTTCGCGGAGATCGACGGCAAGCCGCATCGCGTCGACGACGGCGCGGTCAACCTCGGGCTGGCGGTCGACGTCGAGAAGCGTGACGGCAGCCGCACCCTGATGGTGCCGGTGATCGCCGACGCCGGCCGCCTGGACTTCGGGCGGTTCCTCGGTGCCTACGACGAGCTGGTCGAGAAGGCTCGCACGAACACGCTGGGCGCCGACGATCTGCGGGGCGCGAACATCTCGCTGACCAACCCCGGCGGGCTCGGCACCGTCGCCTCCGTGCCGCGATTGATGACCGGGCAGGGGACGATCGTCGCCACGGGCTCGATCGCGTACCCCCCTGGGCTGGAGCGGGTCGGCTCTGCGATCGGCGCCGAGAAGGTCATGACGATGACCTCCACCTACGACCACCGGATCATCCAGGGCGCCGAGTCCGGACGGTTCCTGGCGCGCATCGAGGCGCTGCTGCGGGGCGAGGACGGCTTCTACGAGCGGGTGTTCGCCGATCTCGGGGTCACGATGCCGCCGCTGCCGGCGGCTCCGCAGCCCCCGACCGCGCCCTCCGCCGGCGCCGGTCCGCGGCCGTCCGCCGCTCGGCCCTCGGCGGCCGGCGTCGACTCGCGGGAGGTGGAGCGTTTGATGCAGGCGGTCCAGGCCGCCAGCTCGCTGGTCAAGGCCCATCGCACGCACGGCCACTCGGCGGCGCGGCTCGATCCGCTCGGGCGCGAGCCGCAGGGCGATCCGGCGCTCGACCCGGAGCCGCTCGGGCTCACCCCAGAGCTGATGGCGCAGATCCCGGCGCGGATCCTGCGCATCAACGTGCCCGGCGAGACGCTCGCCGACGCGCTTCCGCACCTGCGTGAGACCTACTGCGGAGCGATCGCCTACGAGATCGAGCACATCGCCTCTCACCGGCAGCGGCTGTGGCTGCGAGAGGCGATCGAGTCGGGCGAGTTCCGCGGCCCGCTGACGCTTGAGGAGCAGAAGGCGCTGCTGCGGAGGCTGACCGAGGTCGACGCGTTCGAGCGCTTCATGCACAAGGCTTACCTGGGCCAGAAGCAGTTCTCGGTCGAGGGGCTCGACATGACCGTTCCGATGCTCGACGAGCTGATCCAGCTCTCGGGTACCCGTGGCGCGCGCGAGGTCGTGATCGGGATGGCGCACCGCGGCCGCCTCAACGTGCTGGCGCACAACCTCGGGCGCCCATACGAGACGATCTTCGCCGAGTTCGAGGGCGCGACCACGCTTGAGCCGATCACGACCCTGCCCCACGGCGGCACCGGCGACGTCAAGTACCACCACGGCGCGCAGGGCTCATATCAGCTGTCCGAGGGCGAGTCGATCGTCGTCCGGCTTGAGTCCAACCCGTCGCATCTGGAGTTCGTCGCCCCGGTGGTGGCGGGCGCGACCCGCGCCGCGCAGACCACCAGGCAGGGACCGCACGCCCACCAGGACACCAACGCCGCGATCCCGGTGATCCTCCACGGCGACGGCGCCTTCCCGGGCCAGGGGGTCGTGGCGGAGACGCTGAACCTGCAGGCGCTCGACGGCTACACGGTCGGCGGCACGATCCACATCATCCAGAACAACCAGGTCGGCTTCACCACCGACCCCGACGATGCCCGCTCCACGACGCTGGCATCCGATCTGGCCAAGGGCTTCGATGTCCCGATCATCCACGTCAACGCCGACGACGTCGCTGCATGCATCAGCGCGGTCAGGCTCGCGTTCGCGTTCCGCCAGGAGTTCGGCCACGACGTGCTGATCGATCTGATCGGCTACCGGCGCTTCGGCCACAACGAGGCCGACGAGCCGGCCTACACGCAGCCCGAGATGTACCAGGAGATCAAGCGCCACCCGTCCGTGCGAGAGCTGTTCGCCCGCCGCCTGATCGACGAGGGGGTCGTCACCGAGCAGGAGTCGACCGAGATGACCGATCAGGTCTGGGCGGTGCTCGCCGACTCCCACCAGCGGCTCAAGCAGCGGATCGAGAACGCCGGCGACGCCGGCGACCACGCGACGGGTGAGTACGAGCTGGACCGCACCCCCTCACCGGAGGTGATCACCGCCGTGCCGGAGGATCGGCTGCGGGTGCTCAACGAGGAGCTGCTCGCGGTCCCCGACGGGTTCACGGTCCATCCCAAGCTGGTGCGCCAGCTTGAGCACCGTCGCACGGCGCTGGACCCCGAGAGCGAGGGCCGGCCCGGGATCGTCTGGGCGCACGCCGAGGCGCTGGCGTTCGCCTCGCTGCTGGGCGAGGGGATCCCGATCAGGCTGACCGGCCAGGACACCGAGCGAGGCACCTTCAGCCAGCGTCACCTCGTGCTGCACGACCCGAAGACCGGCCAGGAGCACTGCGCGATCCAGCATCTGCCGAGCGCGCTGGCTCCGATGGAGCTGCACAACAGCCCGCTCTCGGAGATGGCGCCGCTCGGCTTCGAGTACGGCTACTCCCAGGAGGGGCCCGAGACGCTGGTCCTGTGGGAGGCCCAGTACGGAGATTTCGTCAACGGCGCGCAGGTGATCATCGACCAGTTCATCTCCTCGGGGCTCGCCAAGTGGGGGCAGACCAGCCGCCTGACGCTGCTGCTCCCGCACGGCTACGAGGGCGCCGGTCCGGAGCATTCGTCGGCTCGCCTGGAGCGGTTCCTTCAGCTCGCGGCCGAGGGCAACATTCGGATCGCGAACCCGACCACGCCGGCCCAGTACTTCCACCTTCTGCGCCGTCAGGCGCGGATCGCCAAGCAGCGTCCGCTGGTCGTGATGACGCCCAAGAGCCTGCTGCGGCTGCCGCAGGCCGCCAGCTCGCTCGACGATCTGGTCAACGGTCGCTTCGCGCCCGTGCTTCGCGATCCCGCCGCGGACCCCGAGCAGGTGACGCGCCTGGTGCTGTGCACCGGCAAGATCTACTACGACCTGTCCGCGAGTCCAGGCCGCGATGGCAGCCAAGCGGTGGCGATCGGCCGTGTCGAGCTCCTCTACCCGTTCCCGCAGGGGGAGCTGGAGGCGCTCGTCGCGGGCTATCCCAACCTGCGGGAGGTCGTCTGGGTTCAGGAGGAGCCGCGCAACATGGGCGCCCGGGCCTACATGTCGCCCCGCCTGCTGCAGGTGCTGCCGGAGAGCCTCAGCTTCGGCTACATAGGGCGTCCCGAGCGCGCCGCCTCCGGAGAGGGGTACCCGGTCGCCCACGCGACCGAGCAGCGTCGCATCCTCAACACGGCGCTCGACCTATCGCTGCCCGTCTCGCAGTACCCGCGCAAGCCTCCCGGCGAGCGCTGACGCCACCGCGCCCGCCCGTCGGCGGCGCAATCCTCCCGGCGAGCGCTGACGCCACCGCGCCCGCCCGTCTCGCAGTACCCGCGCAAGCCCCCGGCGAGCGGGGACGCCACCGCGCCCGCCCGTCGGCGGCGCAATCCCCCCGGCGAAGGCGAGCGAGCGAGTCGCCGGCTCAGGTGACACGGGCCACGAATGAGACCATGTGTCAACCTCTTGTGATCCGATTCCGTAGAGACGGCTCCCGTCGCGACAATTCACGGCGCCACCTGGTGCCAACCTTCGGAGTCAACGACGTGGCGATCGACCTCGGCACGGCCAACACGCTCGTCTACGTCGAGGGACGGGGAATCGTCGTGTCCGAGCCGTCGGTGGTCGCCTCGGACACGCTCACCGGCGAGGTCCACGCGGTCGGCGCCGAGGCCGAGCGGATGATCGGCCGCACACCGGCGACGATCGCCGCCACCAGGCCGCTGCGCCACGGCGTGATCGCGGACTTCGAGGTCACCGAGGAGATGCTGCGCTACTTCATCCGCCGCGTGATCGACCGCCGCACCGCGCACCCGAGGCTGATCGTCTGCGCGCCCTCCGGCGTCACCGAGGTCGAGAAGCGTGCGGTCGAGGAGGCCGCGCTGGCAGCCGGCGCCCGGCGCGTGCATCTGATCGAGGAGCCGATCGCGGCGGCGATCGGCGCCGGGCTGGCGATCGAGGAGCCGGTGGGGCGGATGGTGGTCGACGTCGGTGGGGGAACGAGCGAGATGGCGGTCATCTCGCTCGGCGGCATCGTCGTCAGCCGCTCGGTCCGCGTCGGCGGCTACGAGCTGGACGAGGCGCTGGTCCACTACGTGCGCACGGTCTATCAGCTGGCGATCGGCGCTCGCACTGCGGAGGCGATCAAGATCGAGCTCGGCTCGGCGATCGCGACCGGCGATGACGAGCGGGTCTTCGAGGTTCGCGGCCGCCATCTGGCCACCGGATTGCCGACCGCCGTGACGCTCAACGCGGGTGAGGTGCGCGAGGCGATCGCGCCGCCCCTGCGAGAGGTCGTGCAGGCGATCCGCGACACGCTCGAGCAGACGCCGCCCGAGCTCTCGGCCGACATCGCCCGCCACGGGATCCTGCTGGCGGGCGGCGGGACGCTGGTGCGCGGCTTCGACGAGCTGGTCGCGCGGGAGACCGGGATGCCGGTCTCCTATGCGCAGTCGCCTCTCACCTGCGTCGCGACCGGCTCAGGTCAGGCGCTCTCGCATCTCGATCAGCTGGCCGGCTCCCGGGCGCTTGCCCGGCCGCCGACAACGCCGGACTGGCGAACCGCCCAGTCCTGAGGGGGGTGGCTCCCGGGCGGGTGCCCGGTCGCCGACCAAGCCGGACCGGGCGAACCACCCGGCCCTGGGCGCAGCCTGGCCAGCGCGGCGCTGAGCGCGCAGGCCGCGAGCAGCACCAGGAACGGGTCGATCGGCTCTCGGAAGCGCGGCGTCTCGACGTTGACCGGCGCGATCGAGATCCAGTACAGCAGCGGGAGCGTCCACAGCCAGCGCGGCGCAGCGCGTGCCGCGCCGGTGAAAGCCCCCGCGATCGCCAGCAGGCACAGGGCCCAGAACCCGAACACGCCGATCCTCGCGACGCTCACTCGCAGGCCGATCGCGGTCGCAGACGCCTTCCACGCGTAGGACCCCTCCAGCTCGAGCATCCGCAGCGTGTTGTCGAACGACACCTGAAGAGGCGCCAGCGGGTGCGCCGAGATGTAGCTCAGAGCTCTTGTCTGCAGAGTCCCCGACAGCTGCGGCTCTGTCTCGTGGTGAGCCGCCAGGCGCAGCGAGCGCAGCTGCGGGATCTTCAGAAAGAGCTTCCACTTGTAGGGCACCAGCGGGTTGGCGGCCGACTGAGCGTTGTAGGTGCCCAGCAGCGTGATCCCGGTCTCGTCCGAGATCGGCACGAAGCTGTGCAGCTCGACCGCGTTGCGGATCGTCCACGGCAGGACCGCCAGCGCGGCGCAGGTCGCGACCAGCCCCGGCGAGGCGAGCGCGCGCAGGCCGCGCGCGCCGCGCCCGCGCGCGCCTGTCCACGCGGCGGCCGCAAGCGGGATCAGGTAGAGAGCCGCGTTCTCGTGCGCGAGCGCGCCAAGGCCCGCAAGCGCGCCGGCTGCCGCCAGCCAGGCGTACGTCCGCCGCCCGCGCGACCGGCGGGAGCGCAGCATCGCCCATGTCGCGGCCAGCTCCAGGGCGACCAGCAGGTTCTCCGCCACCAGCGTTCCCGACAGCTCGACCATCACCGGGTAGACGGCCGCGATCGCGAGCGCCGCCAGCGCGGGCGCCGACCCCAATGCCTCCAGCGCCACCAGCCCCACCAGCCCGACGCTCGCCGTGCCGAGCGCCGCCATCTCGATCCGCTCCGCAGGCACGGCCGTCCGTCCGCCCGCCTGGTGGCCGTCGATCAGGTCGGCGACGGCCAGCAGGTAGGGGAAGGCGGGCGGGAAGTAGGCGGTCGGCCCGCGTGAACCGCCGGCTCCGGTGTGCGGTCCCGAGCCGGTGTGGTAGTCGCCGTAGCGTGAGACCATGCTCGCCAGCCGGTTGTAGGTGCCGGCGTCGTTGATCGCGTGGTACGGCTCGGCGGCGACGTAGGCGACGCGGATCGCCAGAGCGGCCAGCATGATCGCCGTGAGGACGGCTGTCCTCACGGCCGACGGTCGCCGGCGGGAGACCGGGGCGAGCTGGGAGGTGCCGGTCAGTGGATCCCGACGATACCGGCGCACACCCAGTTGGAGGCGCCGGCGCCGCCCCTCCAGATCCGAGCCGCGACGGCGTCCTGCTCGGCCTTGGAGGCGAGGTACGCGGCCGGTCCAGAGCCGCCGAACAGCTTCCAGGTGCCGGGGACGATCTGGTAGTAGCCCGAGGCGCCGGCGCTGTTGGGCGGCAGGTTCTGGCCTCCTGACTCGCACAGCACGATCGCGTAGGGAATCGCCCAGCCGCTCGGTCCGCCCTGTGCTGTCGTCCCGCCCTGTGCGGTCGCGCCGCTCTGCCCGGCTGTCCCGCTCTGCCCGGCTGTTCCGCTCTGCCCGGCTGGGGTGGCGTAGCTCGGCGCGCTCGGGCTCTCGCTGGCCG
>JAJZWB010000126.1 GCA_021846845.1 Actinomycetes bacterium
CCGATCTCGGGTCCTCGGCCAGTAGCTGCGCCAGCGCCTGAGGGGCGTCCGCGCCGCGCGTGAGCAGCTCCAGCGCGCGGGGCCCGTAGGCCGGCTCCGCGTTGGCCTGCGTGGCCACCGCGCCGACCGCGGGCCGTGCCCAGGGAACCGTCGGACCAACCGAGAACCAGTGCGATTGGACGGCGACGCCGAGCTCGCCGGTGACGGGATCCCGCGCGACGATCGAGTACGTCATCCGGCGGTCGACGGACGGCGGCCAGCGCAGCGCATCGCGCCAGCTTACGGTTCTGCCGCCACGATGCCAAGGTCGCCTCGACCCGGGGCGCGCCCGCATCGCGGATCGCCACCGACGGCCGAGCCGCCGCGGCCGGATCGCCCCCGACGGCCGAGCCGGGGCGGCCTCCGGGGTGGCCGGCATGAGGATGCACGCGCACCGGCCATGATCGAGATCCCGACGCTCGTGGAGCCTCGCCATGCGGAGGCCGTGGCGCCGGCCGCGATCTCGATCCCAGACGGAGCCGGCGCCTGCGAACATGCCGGCGATGGCTGGCATGAGCGACGTGGCGGTGCTCGGCGCGGGCGGCGTCGGCGGTCTGATCGCCGCCGCGCTGACGAGGGCGGGCCTGGGGGTGACCGTGGTCGCGCGCGAACCGACCGCGGAGCTGATCGCGGCAGGCGGGCTGAAGGTCGCGAGCGTCGCCCTGGGCGATTTCCAGGCTCGGCCGCGCGCCGTCCCCGTGCTCGACGAACCCGCCGACGCTCTGATCGTGGCGACCAAGGCGACCGGCCTGGATGCCGCGCTGGACCGCGTCCACAGCACGCCCGCGCTCGTGGTGCCGCTGCTCAACGGCGTCGAGCACCTCGCCGCGCTGCGCGACCGCTTCGGCGCCGACCGGGTCGTGGCGGCCGTGATCCGCGTGCAGTCCGACCGCCCACGGACCGGGCGGGTGGTTCAGTCCGGCCCGTCGGTGAGGGTCGACGTCGCGCAGCCCCCGCCGAGCCTGGCGCTCCCGACGCGGCAGCTGGCGGACGCTCTCTCGGCGACCGGCATGGAGGTGCGAACGGGAGACGGCGAGGCGCGCGTCATGTGGGGGAAGCTGGCCCGCCTGTGCCCGCTGGCGCTGCTCACAAGCGCCTACGACTCGCCGCTCGGGCCGCTGCGCGACGACCCCGCACGCCACGCCGCGCTGCACCGGGCGATCGAGGAGGTGGTCGCGGTCGCCAACGCCGAGGGCGCCGATCTCGACGTCGCCGGCCCGGCATCCGAACTGGACGCGGCTCAGCCACAGCTCGACTCCTCGATGCGGCGTGACATAGCCGCTGGCCGAGCGACCGAGGTGGACGCGATCGCGGGCGCCGTGATGCGGGCGGCGGCGCGCCACGGGCTCCGCTGCCCGACCGTGGCCTCGCTGGCCGAAGCCGTGGCAGCACGGGAGCTCGCATCCGCGCAGTCGCGGTGAAACGCCGACGGCATCGCACCCGCGCATTCGCATGGGAATCGCCGTCAGGCGGACCGCCGCCGTGACGACGTGACGCTCGATGCCGTGACCCCGATCGCCGGGGCAGCGAGGCGCCGGTGGACCGCCGCAGGGTCAGCTGGCCAGCCCCTGGGACGATCAGCCGGCCCGCCGCAGCCGCGATCCGTCCCGCCGGGCCGCCGGCCTGCAACCGCCGGCGAGCGCCGCACCGCGAGGGATGGAGCGCCCGCGCCCGGGCCGCCCGCGCCTCAGAACGGCGGGCGCAGCGGGGCGGGCTCGGCCCCGACCTCGACCGGCGCGGCGACCTCCTGCGAGGAGACCGCCTCGACGACCTCTTCCTCCTCCATCTCGCCGGCGCCGTCATGCTGGCCGTCGCACAGCACCCGGAAGTTGCCGGTCACCCCGCCGTCGGCCTGGAGCAGGATCCCGGGCAGGATCTCCTCCCCCTCCTCGAGGCCCAGCCGTTCGATGTCGAAGTGCGCCATCCCGATCCCCCAGCTGTTGTGGGTCGGGTTCTCCCGATCGTGTGAGGCGACGCCCTGAGCGAAGCGCTCGAGCAGCTTGGCCATCGTGGCGTTGTCGACCATGCTCGCGTCTCAGCTCCGCTCGATGATCTCGATCCGGTAGCCGTCCGGGTCGCGCACGAAGCAGATCCGGCTGCCGCCCGCGCGCACCGAGTAGGGAGGGCGCTCGGGCTCGATCCCCTGCTCCGCCAGCCGCGCGAGCGTGGCATCGAGGTCGTCCGAGGTGATCGCGATGTGCCCGTAGCCGGTGCCGATCTCGTAGGGCTCGGTGCGGCCGTGGTTGAAGGTCAGCTCCAGGCGCGGCTCCGGCCCATCCTCAGGGATGTTCATGAAGACGTTGATCGCCTCGTCTCGGATCGGCATCCGGCGCACCTCCTCGAACCCGAGCGCGTTGTAGAACGCGACCGAGCGGTCGATGTCGGTGATCCGGTAGCAGGTGTGGATGAGGCCCATACGTCAGCGTTAAGCGTACCCCGATAGCCTCTAGTCCATGCTGATTGAGCGGGTGATGAGCGATGGCTGGCTCTCGAACGCCTATGTGGTGGCGGATGAGCCGGGGGCGAGCGCGGTGATGATCGACGCAGGAGGGCCGGTCGCGCCGCTGCTGGCGTTCCTGCGCCGCGAGCAGCTGACGCTCACGCACGTGCTGCTGACCCACCACCACCACGACCACGTGGCGGAGCTGGACGCGGTCCGAGAGGCCTTCCCTGACGTCCCGGTCCTGATCCATCCCCTCGAGCGCGAGCTCGTTCCGGGCGCCACCGGCACGCTGAGCCCCGGCGAGACCGTGCGGTCCGGCGGGCTGTCGATCGTCGCGATCCACACGCCGGGTCACACGGCGGGGATGCTCTCGCTGCTGGTCGGCGGCACGGACGTGTTCACCGGCGACACCCTGTTCAAGGGATCGGTCGGGGGTGTGCGCGCTCCGGGCCACACGACCTACTCGGACCTGAGGTCGTCGATCATGGACACGCTGCTCAAGCTCCCGCCGGCCACTCGGATCCATCCCGGCCACACCGAGCCGACGACCGTGGCCGAAGAGCTCGAGCACAACCGCTTCGTGCGGATCTGGCGCGGGGTCGACCCGGAGGGCTCGGAGCCGTGCACGGCGATGGGCGAGCCGGCGACCCTGATCCTGCTTGGCGACGACTACGACGGGGGGCACAAGGCCTGGGTTCGCTGGCCCGATGGGTCGGACGACATCGTTCCCGGCTCCCAGGTGACCGCAACCCCGTCCACCGACTAGGCGGCGGTGGCGAAGGACAGAATCCCCACCTCGCGCGTGGGGCGGACCGCGCGGCTCGGCGGGCTGGCGGCGGGCCAGGTCCTGCGCGAGGCAGGTACCCGTGCCGCTAACGTGGCCCGCGGTGAGGAGGCCCGGCAGGCGGCGCTCGAGCGACGGCAGATCGAGGCCGCCGAGCAGATCGTCACCGCGCTGGGGACGATGAAGGGCGCCGCGATGAAGGTCGGGCAGGTGCTCTCGTTCCTCGACGTCGGGATGGTGGGCGAGGAGTACCGTGAGGAGTTCCAGCGCAAGCTCGCCGTGCTGCGCGACTCCGCGCCGACGGTCACCTTCCGCGACATGAGGCGCGTGATCGAGGGCGAGCTGGGCGAGCACCTGACGGCGGTGTTCGATGAGTTCGACGAGCACCCGATCGCCGCCGCGTCGATCGGGCAGGTGTACCGGGCACGCCTTCGCCCCGACGCCGTGGGCCGCCGCGAGCGCAGCTCGCGGGACGGGGGACACGGCGAGGTGCGCGACGTGGTCGTCAAGGTCCAATACCCGGGCGTAGCGGCCGCGGTGCGCGCGGACATGCAGAACCTGGGGTTGATCCTGCGCCTGCTCAAGCGGATCGCGCCCGGCCTCGATCCGAATGCGATCGGCGAGGAGATCCGCTCAAGGGTCCAGGAGGAGCTCGACTACGAGCTGGAGGCATCCAACCAGCGGGCGCTGGCGCGGATCTTCCGCGGCCATCCGTTCATCGTGATTCCGGAGGTCGTCACGGCTCTGTCGCACGAGCGGGTGATGGTCTCCGAGTACGTGGAGGGAGCCGGCTTCGAGGAGCTTCGAGCCCGTCCCCAGCACGAGCGCGACCGGATCGGGGAGATCCTGTTCCGCTTCTACTTCGGCTGCCTGTATCGGCACGGCCAGTTCTCCGGCGACCCGCACCCGGGCAACTCGATGCTGCTGGCCGACGGGCGGATGGCGTTCTTCGACTTCGGCCTGTTCAAGCGGATGCCACCTGCCGCGCTTGAGCTGGAGATCGCCGTCGCGCGCGCGATCATCGAGGGCGACACCGACACGATCATGCGGCTCGGCACCGAGGTCGGCTTCTTCCCCGAGCCAGGCAAGTTCAACCCTGACCGCGTGCTGGCGCACTTCCGCGCGGCCACCTCCTGGTACACGGCCGACCGGGAGGTGGCGCTGACGCCGGAGTACGCGACCCAGGTGCTGATCGACATGAGCGATCCGCGTTCGGAGTACTTCGGCTACCTGCGCCACGAGTCCGCCCCGCCCGACCACATCTTCGGCCGGCGGATGGAGGTGCTGACGCTGGCCGTGATCGCGCAGCTGCACGCTCGCGGCAACTTCCACAGGATCGCTCGCGAGTGGTTCTATGGAGATCCCCCGGCGACCGAGCTCGGGGAGGCCGAGGCCCGGTTCTACGCGCGCGTGCACGCCTGAGCGGGATCAGACGGTCTGGATCTGCAACAGGCTGGTGGTGCCCGGCCGACCGCTCGGCAGGCCGGCCGTGATCCCAACCAGCTGGCCCGGCTTCACCCAGCCCAGCTCGACCACCCGCCGCGCCGCGTCGGCGATCAGCTCCTCGGTGATCTCGTGACGGCGCATCCAGGCAGCCTCGACGCCCCACATCAGGTTGCAGCGCCGGACGGTCTCGCGTCCGGGCGACAGGCAGTAGATCGGCACCGCCGGCCTGTGCGCCGAGATCAGGCGAGCCGACCGCCCCGACAGGGTGGGAACCACTAGCGCCGCCAGGTTCAGATCGCGCGCCGCCGCGCACGCGCCGTAGGCGATCGTGTAGGCGGGGTCGCGGGTGTCACGCCGAACGCGGCTCTGGTTCCAGTCGTCATACGGGAGCGCCGCCTCGGCCCGCTCGGCGACGGCCGCCATCATGGCCACGGCCTCGACGGGGTGGGCGCCGATCGCCGTCTCCTGGGAGAGCATCACCGCATCGGTCCCGTCGAGGATCGCGTTGGCGATGTCCGCCACCTCGGCACGAGTCGGGCGCGGCGAGACGACCATCGAATCGAGCATCTGGGTGGCCGTGATCGATGGCCGCGCCAGCTGACCCGCGATCCGCAGCAGCTGCTTCTGGACGATCGGCACGTCATAGATCGGAAGCTCGATGCCGAGGTCTCCACGCGCGACCATCACGTAGTCGGCGGCGCGGATTATCTCCGTCGCCTCCTGCACGGCCTGCGGCTTCTCGATCTTGGCCATCAGCGGCAGCCGGGTGTGGCGGCGAACCTCCTCGATGTCCCCGGCCGTGCGAACGAACGACAGGGCGACCATGTCGACGCCGATCGACTCGCCGAACTTGAGCATGTCGAGGTCCTCCTCCGGCACGGCGGCCAGGCCGCGTGTCGAGCCGGGTAGGTTGAGGCCCTGGCGCGAGGCGACCGAGCCACCGATCTCGACGGCCGTCTCTACCTCCCCGTCGCCGTCGCGAACCCGCTCCACTCGCAGCCGGATCGCTCCGTCGGCCATGTAGATGGTGTCGTTCGGGTCGACCGCGCCGGCCAGGCCGGCCCACGAGACCGACATGCGGGCCTCGGTGCCGCGCTCCGTCGAGCCGCAGACGAGCACCAGCCGCTCGCCCGGCTTGAGCTCCACACGATCGCCCTCCAGCGCACCGATCCGGAGCTTGGGACCGGGCAGGTCCTGGAGGATCGCGACCGGGCGCCCGGCGGCGGCCGACGCGGCGCGGACCAGCTCGGCGTTCTCGGCATGCAGCTCGCGGTCGCCATGGGAGAAGTTCAGCCGCGCCACGTCGAGGCCCGCCTCGACCATGCGCGTCAGCGTCTCCAGGTCGCGGGAGGCGGGTCCAATGGTTCCGACGATCTTGGTTCGGCGCATCGCGCGCTCACGGTAGCGAACCAAGGCGCCAAACCGTCAACAAGGCGTGAACGAGCACCGGGCTCGTCCCCCAGCCGGGCTCTGCTCACACCGGCCACGCCTCGGACGGACCTCGGCCCAGCCGGGCTCCGCCTCACCCGTGCCGGGCCTCGGGGGCGGGCTCAGAGGGACCGCGGCTCAGGGGCGGGCTCCCGGTCCGGAGCTCAGACGAGCCGACACAGGCCCGGGCCGCGCCTCATGCGACGACGGCGCCGTCGACCACGATCGGCTCCCCGTCGGCCGTGAGGCGCCCGCCGGATCGCAGATCGCAGATCAGGTCCCAGTGCAGCGCCGAGTCGTTCGTACCTCCGGTCTCCGGGTAGGAGCGGCCGAGCGCCAGGTGAACCGTCCCGGCCATCTTCTCGTCGAGCAGGATCTGGCCGGTCGGGCGATCGATCCCG
Organism: Actinomycetes bacterium; assembly: GCA_021846845.1. GTDB lineage: Bacteria > Actinomycetota > Thermoleophilia > Solirubrobacterales > Solirubrobacteraceae > Palsa-465. Next base: position 6,542 of record JAJZWB010000126.1, read on the forward strand.
ACGTTGCTGCCGATCCCCAGCTCGCCGAGTCGACGCGCGCCGGCGTCGGTCTCCAGCGCCGCCAGCAGCCGCTCCTCGCCACGCTCCGCGGTGGCCTCCACGACCTCGCCGTCGCGCAGCGTCAGGCGCACCCCGGTGACGATCGAGCCTCGCGGTCCGGTGGGGACCGTGAACGAGATCGTGCCGTTCGCCGAGCGCTCGTGCGGGCCGGTGAAGACCTCGCCGCTGGGCATGTTGTGACGACCGTCGGAGTTGATCCATGCGCGACCGTCGACGCGCAGCGAGAGGTCGGTCCCGTCGGCCTCGATCCGGATCTCACGCGTGCAGGACAGGCGCCTTGCGAGCCCTTGCTGGCGGGCGCTGAGCTCGCGCCAGGCGGCGGCCGGATCAGGTCGATCCAGGAACAGGGCGCGCGAGACGAAGCCCGCGTACTCGCCGGTGGCCATCCCGGCCTGCTGGGCCAGCGCCGGCGTCGGCAGCAGCGTTGCGCACCAGCGGCGCGCCAGCAGAGCCTCCTGCACGGGCCGCCGCGCACGGGCCAGCTCGGCGATCGACGCGGGGGCGACGTCGGCCAACTCGGTCGTGCTCGCCGGTGCATCGATCCGCACGTACGCGTCGAGCTCCTGTGCGAGAGCCAGCTCGGTCGGGGGCGCCTGCGTTCGATGGCGCTCGCGCGCGTACCGGTGCAGATCACCGTTCAGCGCCGGCGGCTCGAGTCGGATGAACGGCCAGGCGTCGCGCTCGAGGATCGCCCGGTGAAGCGCGAGCGCCAGCGGCTCGGCGAGCGTGGTCGAGAAGACGCCGACGCGATCGCCGGGACCGACCGACATCGACCAGTCGCACAGCAGCGCCGCGAACGCGGTGGGGTCGGGGCCCGTGAGTGCCGTGTCGGCGGGTCCGAAACCGTTCATGGTGCCTCCATCTCGGGGAAGTGCTCGGCCAGGTGCTCACGCAGCGCGCGCAGCACGAAGTCGCGCTCGCCGGCCGACGCCATCCGGTAGCGGGCCAGCAGCTCCCGCTGGCGCTCAATCGCCAGTCCCTGGATCGTCCATGAGACGGCGAGGCGCTCGAACAGCATCTCGATCGCTCGCTGGCGCGCGTCCTCGCGGTGCAGGCCGCCGGCGAGCGTGGCCGCATACTCGCGCCGCGCGGCCGGCGGCAGGGAGGCACGGAGCACGAGAACCCCGCCGTCGGCGTCACGGTGCTCGCTCGGCGGCAGCGCCGCCGAGCCGCCTCCACCGCGGCCGGCCGCGCCCGGCGTCGCACCTGCCGGCCTTGAACGCTGACGCTGGCGGCGACCCATCGTCGGCGCTAGAGCGGCGCTTCCGCCGCCGCCTGCAGCTGGGCACGCACGTCGTCGGTGACCGCGTCGGCGTGTCCCGGCCACGCGGACGCGGGATCGAGCGCGGCGAGCTTGCGGATCGAGGCACGGGCCTGCGCGACATCCGCGTTGAAGGCGGAGTGCGGCACGCGCGGCCCCCCGCGCCGCCCTGTCTCGATGTCCAGCGTGTAGACGCAGTCGGAGATCAGCGCCAGCCGATCCGACGCGCGGAACAGGCCGATCAGCCCTGGCGCGTGACCGGGCAGCTCCACCACCTCGAACCCCGCCACCTCGTCTCCCTCCGCCAGCGCGCCCTCGACGGGCACTCCGCCGCCGTCCCAGCTCGGGAGCGCGACGCCGAAGAAGGGGCGCGCGTGGGGGCGCAGCCGGTGCAGATCCCAGTAGTCGCGCATCCACGTGTCGGACTCCGCCGCCGAGCGCTCGGCGGCGTGGCAGAACACGGGCGCACCGAGCGCGCGCGCCGCTCCTCGATGGTCGGCGTCCGCATGGCCAAGGACCACCCGCCGGACGCCTCCGAGCCGTGCACAGGCGGCTCGCAGGGCGGTGCCCATCGACTCTATCCCCGCGTCGAAGACGGTCACGCCGCCGCGATCCTCGATCAGGTAGACGTTCATCGCCTTGAGCGGGAAGCCGCCGCGCACGACCCAGACGCCGTCGGCGATCGGCTCGGCCTGAACGCCGTGGATCGCCCCCAGCGCCCGGGTGCGAAGGTTGGCAAGCCGCGCCAGGCGCTCGTGCGACGCCGAGCCCGGCTCCGGCAGCAGGCCGAGTTGCCGGGCGACGGAAGCGGTGTCCACATACGCCTCGTTGGCGACGATCATGCCATCCTCGACGGTGAGCACGTCGCAGCCCTCGAACCTGACGCTGGCGCCGTTGGGGGCGAAGGACTGGAAGTCGCCGGGCCCGGCGAAGGTAGCGTAGGCCCGCCATCGGGCAGCCGTGCGCCCGCGCCCCGTGGTCAGGTCGACGAGTTCCAGAGCGAAGTCGGGGAAGGCCGCGAACAGCTGCGCGAAGTAGTCGCGGACCCCGTCGGGGGCGGTCAGCTCCGGGCCTCCCACAAGACGGTCCACGGCGCCCGGTCGCCAGCACGCGACAGCCGCGTCCAGGTCCTGGGCCGAGAGCGCCTGGAAGTAGCGGCGTGCGATCTCGGACGTCGTCGCCATCGCGCACGCGAGTCTACGCGGGCGCTGGACGGATACGAGCCCATCGCCCGCGGGCGCTGCGAGCAGCCGTGCGCGCATCCGGGGCCCCGATCACGACGGCCGGGGCCCCGAGGCGGACCGCGGCAGGCGCCACTATCGTGCGCGCGATGGCGCCTGCGCGAGAGCTCGGACGGGGCGAGCGGGTCCTTCCGGGCCTCTGGCGGCTCCGGCTGCCGCTGCCCTGGCCCGGAGTTCCGCACTGCAACGCCTGGGCGATCGCGGCCGGCGACGGGATCGTGCTCGTCGACACCGGCATGCACGAGCCGGGCTCGCTGGCGCAGCTAGAGCTGGCGCTCGCCCAGGTCGGCCTGGCGCTCGAGCAGGTTCGCCTGGTGGCGATCACCCACGCGCACGCCGACCACTGGGGCCAGGCCGCCCCGATCGTCGAGCGCGCCGGTTGCGAGCTGTGGATGCACCCGAACCACTCCGACGCCACGCAGCACGCGCAGGACCCCGACGCGGCGCTCGCGCACCGGCTGGAGATCGGCCGCCAGAGCGGCGTGCCGGCGGCGGCGCTCGCTCGTTACGCCGAGCAGGCCCGTGACATCCCCTCGGGGGTGGCCCGGCCGATCGAGCCCGACCGCGCGCTGGTCGACGGCGTCGAGATCGAGAGTGAGCTCGGCACCTGGCGAACGTATGAGACCCCCGGTCACAGCCCGTCGCATGTCTGCCTGCACCAGCCAGATCACAGGCTGCTGATCACCGGCGATCACGTCCTCGGCCGGATCTCGCTGTACTTCGACTACGGCCTCTCGCCCGATCCGGTCGGCGAGTTCCTGGGCTCGCTGGACCGCGTCGATGCGCTGGATGCCCGGCTCGGGCTGTCCGGTCACGGCCGGCCGTTCGTCGACGTGCACGGGCACATCGAGGGCAATCGCGCGCTGGTCGCCCAGCGCCTGGAGGCGGTGCGGCGCGCCGTGGCGAGCGGGCCGCGGACCGCGGCCGAGATGGTCTTCGAGGTCTACGAGGAACAGCTTGAGGCGCGCAACGCCGCATGGTTCCTCTCCCAGACGCTCTGCTACCTGCGCCACCTCCAGCTCGCCGGGCTGGTGAAGCCCGCTCCGGGGGATCGCTGGCTCAGTGCCTGACCCGGGGATCGCCGGCTCAAGGCGCGTGAGCAGCGGTCGATGAACCTTGACACACTCATGTCAAGGTTGGTAGGCTGATCCCAATGCGCATCGACCAGATCCTCGCCGAGGCCCGCGAGCCGGTGTTCTCGTTCGAGTTCTACCCACCGAAGACCGACGCGGGCGAGCGTGTCCTGGGGCTCGCGCTCGAATCGCTGCGCCAGCTGGAGCCGGCGTTCGTGTCGGTTACCTACGGCGCCGGAGGAAGCTCAAGGGGGCGCACGCTCGAGCTGACCAAGTGGATCAAGCAGGAGCTCGGAATCGAGGCGATGGCCCACCTCAGCTGCATCGGCTCCAGCGTCGACGAGCTGCGCGACGCGCTCACGGGGATGCGCGCGGCTGGCATCGAGAACGTGCTTGCGCTCCGCGGCGACCCGCCGCATGACCAGCCGGACTGGCAGCCGAACCCCGGCGGGCTGTGCCACTCGACCGATCTGGCGAGGCTCATCTCCGAGCAGGGGGAGTTCTGCATCGGCGGCGCGTGCTTCCCGGAGGTCCATCCCGAGGCGCCGGACATGGCTCACGACCTGCGCTTCCTGGGGGAGAAGATCGAGAGCGGCGTGTCGTTTCTGATCACGCAGCTGTTCTTCGACAACTCGCGCTACTTCCACTTCGTCGACCGGGCGCGCGATGCCGGGATCAAGGTCCCGATCCTGCCCGGCGTGATGCCGATCACCGACCTGGGCCAGATCAAGACGATCACCGGCATGTGCGGTGCGACGATCCCGCCGGCCCTCCTGGAGGCACTTGAGTGGCGCTCGCACGATCCCGAGGCGGTGCTGCAACTGGGCGTCTCATACGCGACGCTCCAATGCGCGGAGCTGCTCGCACGCGGCGCTCCGGGGATCCACTTCTACACGCTCAACCGCTCGCACGCGACCCGCGCGATCCTCTCCGCGCTGCGGCTCCTGCGTCCGTGGGAGGGGTGGCTGGCACCCGAGGCGATCGCTCCACGGGACC
>JAJZWB010000127.1 GCA_021846845.1 Actinomycetes bacterium
GTCTCCGGAGTGGTTCACAGCAAGCCGCACCCCGTGTGTGAAGTTCTCGGCGACGAGCGCGCAGTAGACGGAGATTGCCAGCGCATCCTCGGCCACCCATCCTTGGCCCAACCGCGCGACCGCTTCGGGTGATGGCACCATGCCGGAGACGGCAAGCTCCCGCGCCGCCCGCAGTGCGCCGAGCGTCTCCTCGTGCTGCCGATACTCCTGCAACCGCTTCTCCGCGCGGTCCAACGCGGAATCAAGGAGTCCATCGTCGAGAACGAGCACAGCGATGATCTCGGCCAGCGCACCAGCGGCCAGATAGCCGCTCGGATGTCCGTGAGTGATGGCGGCGAGCTTGCAGCCGAGCTCGAAAGCATCCTCGCCAAGCGCACGCGCTCCAAGCCCAGCCGGCGCCATTCGCATGACGCCACCGCATCCCTTGCTGTCGTTCAGCGGTGCTTCCATAGAGCCCCGGCTCGCTGCACGTAGTGCCGATAGGCATGTGTTCCCGGGTGCACGCCGATGGTGCAGTTCAGCGACGTCGAATAGCCACCCGTCTTCGACGGAGTCGTCGAACCGGACACCGCGCTCTCCTTGCGTTCTGAGCCAGCGTCCGTAAGCGTGGTCTACGACGCCGACTACGTCGGGCATGATTCCCTTGCTCGCACCACGGACCCAGGCACGCAACAGCCCCTCGACGGTAAACATCGTCATCTGCGTGTCGTCCGTGATTGCCCCGCGAAGCCCGTACGCGGGCTCGTACTCGAGAACGCCGTCAGGCCCGTAACGACCGCGGATCTGCTCGATCGAAAGGAACTCCGCGGCCGCGCCGAGCGCGTCGCCCACCGCGCCGCCGACAATGCAGCCGCGGGTTCGGGCGTCGCGACTCCTTGGGAGCGGCGAAGCCGACCTCGCACTGGCCAAAGGTACGTGTTGTGCGGGCTCGGCTTTGACTGCGGCGATCGCGACGTTGTCGCCAGCACCCCCGGCCAACGCAGCGTCGATCAACTCCTCGACCACACCTGCAGCGCGCGGCTGCGTCGCGATCAACTCGGAGATCGCTGTTGAGCGACACGCTGGGTGGTGATGGCGGGGGGCCGTTAGCGTCAGCGAGCGTGATGATGGGCGAGGCGCGGCGGGCGGTCCGGCGGCAGGATGGTGGTGATCCTGTTCATGTTGGGCTCCCTCGCCGAAACCTTGACGGGGTGAGACGAGGGAGCCCGTGACGCCCGTTGGAGGTCGTCGTGCTCATCGTCTCAGACGATCGTGCTGTGGTCGAGGCGGACCTCGCTGCCGGCCGGTTGGTGTGCCCGCGTTGTCGGGCGGGGGTGTTGGGAGGTTGGGGTTGTTCGCGGTTGCGGGAGGTCCGGACCGGGTCGGGGGCGCGGCGGTTGCGTCCGCGTCGTGGTCGCTGTCGTGAGCGGTCGTGCCGGGCGACGCATGTGCTGCTGCCTGACCTGTGTCTGTCGCGCCGCAGGTACGTGGTGGAGGTGATCGGCGCGGCGCTGTTCTCGGCTGGCCGGGAGGGGTATCGGCGGGCTGGGGAGCGGCTCGGGGTGCCGGGCGAAACGGTCCGTGATTGGCGGCGCCGGTTCCGCTCGCGGGCGGAGCTGATCGCCGCGCACTTCCTGGGGTGGGCGCGGGCGTTGGATGTGTCGCTTGATCCGCCGGTCGGGCGGGAGTCGCCGGCCGCCGACGCCGTGGAGGCGATTGGGATGTGCACGCGGGTGGCGTCGCTGCTGTTGGGGCGCCGCTCGCCGTGGTCGTGGGCGACGGCGCTGACCGCGGGCGGGCTGTTGGAGATCAACACGTTCACGCCTTGGCCTGTGCCTGAGTGACCGTGATCCTGGCCGGTCGTTGCAGTCAACGACGGTCAGGAGGCGCTGTGGACAGGGCGCAGGAGATCGGGTTGTTCAGGTGGAAGATCATTGGGGAGGCGACGGACATCTCGCTGTCGACGCGGGAGCGGGGACGACTGGTTCGCGCGCTGGCTGAGCGTGAGCACCTGCACCCGAACGGACGCTGGGTTCGGATCGGGCGCAACACGCTGGACAGGTGGATACGCGCGTATCGCGTGGGCGGGTTCGACGCGTTGGTCCCAGCGCCCAGGCGACGCACGAAGGGCATGCCGGAGCGCTTGGAGCTGGCGGCAGCTTTGCGGTCAGAGCAGCCGGCCAGGACGGCGGCGCAGATCCACAGGATCATCCTGGAGGCCGAGGGTGCGGCGCCGTCAGCAACGACGATCCAGCGGCACCTCAAAGCGGTCGGGCTGCCGTGGAAGAGCAGCGGCGTGGCGCGTGCACTCGGTCGCTTCGAGGCGGAAGCACCGAACGAGTTGTGGACCGGGGACGCGCTGCACGGCCCGATCGTCGACGGTCACCGCACGTTTTTGTTCTGCTTCCTTGACGACCACTCGAGGTTGCTGGTCGGTTACCGGTGGGCCGCACGCGAGAACGTCCTGAACGCGTCGGTCGCGTTGCGCGCCGGGATCGCCGCACGCGGGCTGCCGAAGGCTGTCTATGTCGACAACGGCAGCCCGTTCGTGTCCGGCCAGCTGTTGCGCGCGTGCGCGGTGCTCGGGATTCGCCTGATCCATTCCACGCCCGGACGGCCGGAGGGTCGCGGCAAGATCGAGCGGGTCTTCCGGACGGTCCGTGACCAGGTGCTGGTCGAGATCGAGGACCGCCCGCCCGCGAGTCTCGAGGATCTCAATCGGATCTTTCAGAGCTGGGCTGAGCAGGTCTACCACCGGCGCGTTCACACAGAGACCGAGCAGGCACCGCTGGAGCGGTTTCTCGCGGGCGGTGTGCCGCCGCGGCCGAGTGAGGCGACGCTGCGGGAGGCGTTTCGCTGGTCGGAGCGGCGGACCGTCTCGAAGACGGGGACGGTCGGGATGCACGGCAACACCTACGAGGTCGACGCTGAGCTCGCTGGCCGGCAGATCGATCTCGTCTTCGACCCGCTCGAGCTGTGCGAGGTGCAGGTCCGCCTCGACGGCCGCGATCGTGGCCTGGCGCTGCCGCGTGTGATCAAGCGGCACGTTCACCCACGCGCCCAGCCCGCCCCGGAGACACCGGGCAAGCCGACCGGGATCGACTACCTCGGGCTGATCCAGAAACGCCGCGAGCAGGAGCTCCAGCAGCGGATCGACTACCGCAACCTGCCGACCGCAGAGAAGAACAACGACGACGACAGCAAGGGGATGACGGCATGAGTATCGACCGCCTGCGAGCGCACTGGGGGCTGTCGCGCACCCCGTTCACCAAAGAGCTGGCGACCTCGATGCTGTTCGCCTCGGCCGCCCACCAGGAAGCGGTCGCCCGCGTCGACTGGATCATCAGCGAACGGTCACTTGGCGTGGTCTGCGGCGAGGTCGGCGCCGGCAAGACGGTCGCCGCGCGCGCCGCGACCAGCAATCTGGATTCGAGTCGCTACTCGATCATCTACCTCCCCAACCCGGCGGTCGGGGCGCGCGGGATCTATACCCAGATCGTCACCGCGCTCGGCGCGACACCCCGCTTCTACCGGGCGACGCTGATCCCACAGGCGACCGACCTGCTCGCCGCCGAGACCGCCGAGCGCGGCAAGACGGTGGTGCTGATCCTCGACGAGGCGCATCTGCTCTCCGCCGAGCAGTTGGAGGAACTGCGGATGTTGACGAACTCAGAGATGGACTCGCGCGCGACGTTCGCATGTCTGCTGCTGGGTCAGCCCACGCTCAGGCGGAAGCTGCGCCAGGGCGTGTTCGCCGCTCTGGATCAGCGGATCGCGCTGCGCTCCACGATCGACGGGATGGACCGCAAGGAGACAGGCGAATACATCGCCCACCACATCAAGCTCGCCGGCCGCTCAGACACGATCTTCAGCGACGACGCGGTCACGCTGATCCACGACGCCGCCCGCGGTCTCCCGCGCGCAGTGAACAACCTCGCGACGCAGACGCTGATCGCCGGCTACGCGGCCAACAAGTCGATCTGCGACGAGAGCTCCGCCCGCGCCGCGCTCGCCGAGATCACCGCCGAATGAACAGCGAGACGGTCGTCTCCCTGTTCGACCAACCGACCGGTGAGGACCGGCCGCGGGCGCTGCCGCTGCCACCGCCACCCGCGGACTGGCCAGCACCACCGGAGCAGGCCGCCTATCACGGACTGCCAGGCCAGATCGTTGCGAAGATCGCGCCGCACACAGAGGCCGACCCGGCCGCGATCCTGACCCAACTGCTGGTCTGCTGCGGCGCGCTGATCGGCCGGGCCGCGTACTTCCAAGTCGAAGCGACACGACATCATCCCAACGAGTTCCTCGTGCTCGTCGGTGACAGCGCGAAGGCCCGGAAGGGCTCGAGCTTCGATCACGTCGCCCGCCTGCTCGCACAGGCCGACCCTGCGTTCACCTCACGGCTGACAACGGGCCTATCGAGTGGGGAGGGGTTGATCTGGACCGTCCGTGACCCCGCCGGCCAGGACCCCGGCGCCGTCGATAAGCGGCTGCTGGTGATCGAGCCCGAGTTCGCGACCGTCCTGAAGTCCACCGGCCGCGAGCTCTCGACGTTGTCACCAACCCTCAGGTCTGCATGGGATGGCCGGCCGCTCGCGCTGCTCACGAGAACCGCGCCAGCCAGGGCGACCGAGGCGCACATCTCGATCATCGGGCACATCACCCAGACCGAGCTGCGCCGTCACACCACCACCGTCGAGATCGCCAACGGGTTCCTCAACCGCTTCATCCTCGCGGCCGTCCGCCGCGTCCGGCTGCTACCCGAAGGCGGCGACCCCGACCCGCTCAAAGGCACGGGCCTGAGCCGCTATCTCACCAGCGTGCTCACGCACGCCCGCGCCGCCGGGAAGGTCACGCTCTCCCCGGCCGCCCGCGAGCTGTGGTGGCAGATCTACCCACAACTCACCCAGCCCGCCGACGGGTTACTCGGTCAGCTCACCGCCCGCGCCGAAGCGCACGTCATCCGGCTCGCGCTCCTCTACGCGCTGCTCGACGGACACAAGACGATCGCACCCGAGCATCTCCACGCCGCCGTGGCCCTCTGGAACTACGCGCAGTGCTCCGCCGCCTGGGCACTCGAACAGGCGACCGGCGACCCGCTCGCCGAGCACATCCACGCCGCGCTCGCCCGCTCACCCGAGGGACTGACCCGCACCCAGATCCGAGACCTCTGCCAACGCAACCTCCCCGCCGAACGCGTCGAGCAAGCACTCCACACGCTCGCCGCCGCCGGCCGCGCCCAACAAGCCCGGGCCCTCACCGGCGGCCGCCCCGCGGAGCTCTGGACTACGGCGCCGGCACCCGGCGGCTGACCCACCGCAGCTACGCGCGAGTGGGTCGCATCGGTCGCCCAGCCGTCGCCCGCGCCTCGACAACGTCTCGCATCCCGCCACCACCTTCATGGCGACCGATCACCAGCGAGAGCGAAGCGGTCTCAACGCGCGACGCATCACCGCACGCTCCCCCGACCCTGCCCCTTCGATGCAAGTCATTCGTGCCCCGAACCCTTCGGTCGTTCGGTCGTTCGCCTCCCCGATCACCATCTTGGATGACGTCGTCATCACCATCCAGAGCGCCCGTCAACATCTGCGTGGAGTTCGCGGAGGAGCACGGTCTGAGCCTCCAGGAGTTCATGGCGCTCGGGCCGCAGGAGCTCATCGACCTCCTATGGCCCGATCAGGAGTTGGCGCCGTACGGGCTGTGACGGCGCGCGTCCGCGGACACGCCAGACCTGCTCAACCGCCGCGGGCACCGAGCGGGCGCGGCAGACGTTGTCTTGCGAGCGCGCCGTTGGGACCTGCCGCGGGCCGTCATCGTGAATGCGGTCCGCTGCTCAGCAGGCATTAGCCTCGCCGAGTGCTGCGGTTCGATCCAGACGACCTCTCCATCCTCGACTGGGAGGAGATCGACGCCGTCGAGCAGGAGCCGGGCGGCCCGGACGGCAATCTGTGGCCGGCCGGGACACCGCTGCTGCGCAAACTCGCGGCCTGGGCCTCGTACGCCATCTGGCTCAGCGAGCGCGACTTCATCGCCGATGACGACTCGTAGCCGACTCTCGCAGGTGATCGAACTGACGCGGACGCCGCCGGCCGCTCCGGGGCACGCCAGGGGCACACTCGGTTGTGTGGGCCCAGCGGGCGCCGACCCCAGCGGTGCTGAACGTGCGCGGACGGCAGCGGGCCGTGTCCTCAGGCCATCAGTTGGGCCAGCCTCGTTCTTTGTGCCTGCAGATTCTCGGGGACGGGATCTCCGCCACCCGCAGGTGATGTACCGGACAGGTCGCCGCGCGCCCGAGGGAACGGCGCCCGAGAGGCTGATCATCATCGCGTACCGCACCACGGCCCCTGCGCGCCGGGATGCCGGACCGCACGGCATTGTGTTCGAGGTGGCGGGCTGGCCGATCGGGTTTGGCCCAGACGGTGCCGTGCTGCTCCGCCGAGCCACGATCCTGGCGGTCGATTGGCCGACATGACGACCGCCATCACCCGCCTCCCATCGGGCGGCTAGCCGCGTCGGCGAGACGCCGACTGCCGCCGCGGAACTCGCGCAGTCCAGCCCAGGGACACGCGTCGTCCGCCGGCGCCCGGGACCCGGTCATCAGTCGAAGCGACGGAGCGTCCGGGTTCTCTCCGAGCGTGTGCATCGCCTGAGCCCCCGACCGGTCGAGCGCATGACCGACATCGCGTGCGTTGCGCCAGACGCCCTACGGTCCCGACGTGAGGCGGACGCACGGACATCAGCGACGCTGCCATGGTCTTCGATCCGTGGGCCGGTCGTGGCCGCGGTCACCGGCCAGCATCGAAACGTCCGGGTGTGCAAGGGGCGGCACGGCGGTGGCATGCCGGCGGGTTGCGTAGATGGTGCGGTCCGGAGCCGCACGCGACCTACCTTCGACGCGCCTTGCAGACCGTCGTTCTCATCCCTCACCGCATCCGCGCCCGGCTCATCGGCGATAACGCCGGCCGCGCCGGATCGTGGCCGTCGCTCAGCGTGCCGCGGAGCAAGCGCACGGAGGAGCAGGCTGCGGTGGTGCCGCCGATGCGTGGGCGGTCTGCGGTGGACTGGTCTCTCGCGGTCTCACCGGCTGTGGGCGACAAGCGCGGGGCGCGGGGCGCGACGAAATGAGCGCGGCCGCGAACATCTCGGGCGCGGGTGACTACGCGGGGCTTTCCGACGCGCTCCAAACGCTGGATGACCGTGTTCTGGCGCTCTTGGAGCAGCTCCCCGAGCACGTTCAGGAGATGTTCGCAAAGCACCTTGCCGAGCAGGTCGCGGCTCGCCTTCTCGGAGCGCCGTCGCTGACTGAGGATCGCCGGCGCCTCGTGGCGGTTCCCGATGAGCCGGCGCCGATCGAGTCGGAGGTCTTGCCGGGACGGCACGACCTCCTGACGATCAAGGAGGTTATGGCCATCCCCCGGTACCGGGCGCTGGGGGAGCGGTGGCTGCGACAGAATGCGGGTCCGTGCGGGGCGACGCGGAAGGGCGGCAGGCGCTCGGCCCTGATGTTCACCTGTGCAGGCATCGACGCTGAGCTCAGGCGCCGGCAGCTCGCTGCCGATACGGGTTGCGTGCCCTCAGCGGAAGTGACGCCGATCGTGCGCGGGCCCAAGAGGTCCAAGAGCGAGGTCACGCCCAACGGGAATCCGCGCAGCTTCGCCATCCGAGCACCGGGCAAGGCGGCCTGATGGCTGCGCACAAGAAGTTCACGCTCCGTCCCCGCCGGCGCGCCAACGGCGAAACGACCTGGTACGCACGGTTCACCGATCAACACGGGACGAGGCAGGAGATCCCGGTTGGCATGACGCCGCACATGGACGCGGAGGCTGCGGAGAAGGCGATGGCTCACATCAAGGCCGATGTCGAGCGCGGCGTCTGGCGCCGGCCTGAGCCGTCCAAGCGACTGAAGATTGATCCGCAGGCCGTCCTCTTCGGCGACGTGGCCTTCGACTGGTGGGCGGAGATGATCGAGGGCCGCAAAGCCGAAACTACGCAGAAGGCCTACAGGGCTGAACTCGACCACATCATGCCGGTGTTCTCCAAGCGTCGAGTCGCCGACATCGGACGCAGGGATATCGACCGGTTCGTGAGCGCTCAGATCCGGAAGGGACTCGCTCCCTCGTAGTGAACTCGCAGCTCACGCGAATCGGGCAGATCATCGACCTCGCCCTGGCCTGGCATCCGGACATCCTTCCCCGCAACCCAGCTCGGGACAAGGTGAGTCGGGCCGATGAAAGCCATGACCCGGACGAGGATCGGTGGCTCGACCCCGACCACGTAGAGCTGCTCCTGTACGCCGCGCGACGGCTCGACGAGGGGAAGCCTCAGACGCGGCGGCACCCGAAGACCGGCAGGATCTTCACCATCGGCCCGCGCGACGCCTACTGCCGCATCGGGCGCGAGGCCATCATCGGCTGCCTGGTGTTCTCGGGACTGAGGGCGACCGAGCTGTGCGAGCTGAGATGGTCCGCCGTCAATCTGGACCGCCGGACGATCTATGTGCCCGGCACCAAATCCAAGAACGCCGGGAGGACGGTGAACATCGTGAACGGCCTGCTTCCGTTGCTAATCGACCATCACAAGAGCTCGCCCTTCAACCGCAAGACGGACTATGTGTTCCCCACCGCTCGGGGCACGCGCCGCGACAAGGACAACCTCCGCCAGCGGATCGTGGACCGTGTGGAGACCGAGGCGCGTGAGCTCATTGTCGAAGACGAGCAACGGTCGATTGCGACCGGCCAGCCCCGGCGCATCGACGTAGAGCTGCCGCCGGACATCACGCCCCACACCTTCAGGCGCACCTTCTGCGGCTTCTGCACCGAGGTGGAGCGCGATCCCCGGTACGTCCAGGGTCAGATGGGCCATGCCGACCCCAAGTTCACCCAGCGCGTCTACAACATCATCAAGGACTGGAGCGGTGCTCCCGACGAGCGTGTACTTCGTTGGATGAGTCGGCCCGAGCCGGAGACGCGCGCCTCACGTCTGCGGCTTGTCGGATAGACCTCCTGCGCGCGGGTCGGCCACGTGCGGGAACGTCCCTCGACGAGAATGCCGCCATGGATCCCTGCGGCGATGACGTCCTCAACCTGCTGTCCGGCGCGGCTGAACAGTTCGTCTCGGGAGACGTTGCCGCCGGGAAACGCGTCCTGGAACCGGTGAGCGGCGTGACGATCGCCGACGAGCCACTGGTCCTGCTCGACGCTCTGCCCGCCGGCGCGTATGTGCCGGCCGCCGGGCCGCTCACACAGGCTCCTCCCCTGCAGGTTCAAGCTGTGGCGTTCGCACGTGATCGCTACGTCTGCGTGTACTGCGGGCGTCGCACCGTCTTCCTGCAGGTCCTCAACCTGCTCGCGCGCGCCTTTCCGGAGGAGTTGCCGAGGCACCCGAACTGGAAGAGAGCGGAGACGCACCGCCTCTATTGGGACCTCACGACGACCATCGACCACGTCCACCCGGTCAGTCGAGGAGGCTCTGTCGATGCGGTCGAGAACCTGGCGACGGCCTGCTCCCGGTGCCAGTACCAGAAGGGCAACCGGCCGGTCGAATCGCTCGGCTGGAGGCCCCACCGCACGAGCGCCGAGTGGGACGGACTGACCGAGCTGTACAGGCCGCTGTGGGAAGCTCTCGGCCGTCCGGCGGGTGTGCACCGCAGGTGGCTAGCCGCATTCGCTGCGGCGGGCCATGTTGGTGCCCAGCGCCAACACAGTTCAGGTCCTGAACCAAGCCGTGACTAGCGAGGCCCGACGGTGATCCCCCCAGCCGCGGGTCATCCAACGGGGACCCACAGGAGGTCCTGGGCCGGCGACGTCAAAGCGGCTCCGCGCGGGGAGCTCAGTCGTCCAGCAGATACACGGCGATGCCTGCTGCGGCTGTTGCGGCCAGCCGGGCGCCGCGCTCGCTCAGTTCAGGCTGGACGGCGCGCCCGTGCCCGGCACCGGCTGTGTTCCGCAACTCCGCCAGTTGTGCCGCGACCGCAGCGAGGCGAGTGCCGACGCCGCTCTCCAGGCTGTCCATCCCCTTGGCGCTGGCAGCGAGCTTGAACAGGGTTGGCAGCGAGTCTCGGACCAACGCCTGCTGGCCAGAGTGCTCGATGGTCACCCTGCACGCGGCCTCCACCAGGTCTTTCGCCGCCCCGATGATCGCGCTCCGGCGGTCGGCGTCGAGCGCGAGACGGAGGTTCGCCAGCGGCTCCGACACCGCGCGGCGTTGCGCATCGGTCATCCAGGGATGCAGGAGCCGCGGGAGCGTCGCTCCCATCGCCGCGTCCGTCAGTGCCTCGCGGCGTTGGCGGCGGATGCGGTCCGCCTCCTCCCGCCCGACGGGTGTGAGGTAGTAGTCGCTGAATCGGGTCAGGTCGTCCGGCGTCCAGAGGCCGACCGGGACGGGGCGCCGGTCGGCCGCCGCCCTGAGCCCCCAGACGAGGTAGCCGAGCTGGATGAGCTGACCGGTCCAGCGAGCCGCCGACTGGTCGCCTCGGACCGCGTTCAGACCCGCCTGCTCCGCGATGGCATAGAGCTCATGCGGCTGGCGAACGCATTCGAGTTCGTTCGCCGTCAGGTGCTCGTCGAGCGCGAGCAGGAAGTCGAGGTGGCTCGGCACCCCAGCATGGTCTCGCCGCCGGCGGACGCCCATCGCCTCGCCGACGCCCTGCGGCTGCCGAAGCGAGCTGGGCCTCCGCGACGGCGGCCGGCGCCGGGGCCGGCTCCGCGCCGGCCTGAGCCGGTTTTCGATGGTGAGCGCCAAGGGCACCGGCCAGCTTTACTGAGGCGTCAGCCGAGCCGATTGCCGGCCTCCCACGCACACCAAGTGGGGGACGAAGTGGGGAAATCGCGGAGTCGGCCCCGTCGTCTCTCCGTGCCCAAGCGACCCCTGAATGCGAAATGCCTCGCAAATGCGGGGCATTTCGGATGATGGGCACGGCTGGGCTCGAACCAGCGACCTCTCGCGTGTGAAGCGAGCGCTCTCCCACTGAGCTACGCGCCCTTTGTCCTGCAAATCCGACGTTTTCGCCGTCTTGCTCAACCGCGGGAGTGGGC
>JAJZWB010000128.1 GCA_021846845.1 Actinomycetes bacterium
GATCTGGCGCATGTGCGGCAGTCGAACCCGTAGGCGGCGTCGGTGTAGCCGATGCGTTCAACAGTTGAGCGCGCGACGTCCTGGATATCCACGTACGTGTCGGTCGTGATCTCGCCCGAGACGACGATCAGTCCCGTGTTCACCAGCGTCTCGCACGCCACCCGGCCGTTGGGGTCCTGCGCCATCACGGCGTCGAGCACGCCGTCGGATATCTGGTCGGCGACCTTGTCCGGATGGCCCTCGGTGACCGACTCGGAGGTGAACAGGAACGAGTTCTCGGACGGGCTCATTGGCCTTGGCCTTCCTTGCTTTCTTGAGCGGATGTATCTCGCGCGCGGCCTTCGCACGGGCCGCGCCTGACTTCGGGGTGGGCGTCGGAGCGCTCCTCGACACGCGCGATCTGCTCTCGCTCAGCGCGCAAAAGCTCGGAGAACTCGAAGGCAGGCAGTCTACGCAAGCGGCACGGTCAGCTCTCGGGCTGCCATGAGGAGAGGACCCACAATCCTCCGGCGACGCGGGTGACGGCCGCCAGCGTCACGTGCCACGCCGGCCGCAGACCGCGGTAGGCGGCGGAGTCGGCCGCGGTCGTTCGCTCCAGGGTGACGATCGCATAATGCCCGGGGCTGCCACGCAGCGGCGCAACGGCCTCCACGACCCCCGAGTTGGCGATCCCCGCACGCTGCAGCTCGTAGTCGCGCGCGGCCTCGCCGGCCGCGAGCTCCATCGCCGAGCGCGCCTGTCCGACGCTGACCTCCGCCAGCGCGCGCAGCTGCGCCGAGACCGTCCGCGCGCTCCAGTTCACGTAGGCGCCGGCGAACACCTCCACGGCCTGAAGCGGCGTGCGCCAGCCGCCGACGACCGCCTGGGGGCCGACGCGCATCGGGTACTCGTGTGTGCGGTCGGCCTGCAGGACCGCGGGAGACGGCGCCGAAGCCAGCGCGGGCGCCTCCGCGGACCGCGCCGCAGCGCGCGGCGCGGCCGAGCGGATCGCGGCGCTCGTGCTCCCGACCGGACGCGTGAGCCCGCATCCGGCGACCGCGCCGGCCACCAGTGCCGCGATCGGAAGGCTCCGGGCGCCGCGCCCGACCGCCGACCCGCCCCTGATCCGACGCCTCACGGCCGACACCCCAGCGGAGACGGCGCGCAGCAGAAGCCGGAGCGCATGGCCCACCGACGACCCCAGCAGGCCGCCGGAGCGGATGGCCCACCGACGATCCCGGCCGGCACGCGGTGCCGATGGCCACCGACGACGCCTCACAGCCCGACCGGATGGCGCGCGACGAAACCGGTCGACCCGCGCACCAGCGGGTGCCAGCCGATCCCGTTGCTTCCATCGCCGTGCCCGGCGGCGTCGTAGGTGTCCCAGCGCAGGCCGGCGACGTACATGAACACGTGACCGGCGCTCGCGTAGATCGTCACCCAGCGGCCGGGACCCGGCCGGCCGAAGGACTCCAGAGCGCCGGACGGCGCGTCGTAGCCGACCGGCAGCAGGCCGCCTCCGTAGAGCAGGTGCTCGACGCTGGACGAGCAGTCGTAGGCGGGCGCGATCCGGTCGAGCGCCAGCCCGTGGCCGCCGCCGTAGAGATATGGCCTGCCGACGATCTCGTTGCCGGCGGCGATGATCCCGAGAACCGCCGCCGGAGCGCCGGCGGGCGCCGCCGCCTGTCCGTCGGGCAGCAGCACCGCCCGCGGCCCGGCGACGACCGGCACGCCACCGGGCGCGATGGCCGGGGCGCACGCCAGCGGCTCGGCCGCAATCCCCGGAGCCTGCGCGGCGAGCGGCGCGGGCGTCTGCTCCAGCAGACCGCCGGCGCCGGCGACCGGCGCGCGAGAGATGCGGACCGGCCCCGACCACCGCCCGTCCTGGTAGGGGATCCCGAGCGCGCCGGCGAACATCCACCACAGGTCGATGACCCTCGGCAGGCCGTCGATCGGCCCGCCCCCCAAGCCGAAATCGCGCTTGTAGGCGATCGCCGAGTGACCGTCCCAGGTGACCCGCAGGGGCGTCATGTAGGGCAGGCCGCCGAGCGCGTCCGCGGTCTGAAACGTGAGGCCGCCAAGCTCCGCGAAGCTGTCCGGGTGGGTCACGAGATCGATTCCCGAGGCCCCCACGGTCCCGCTTGACGGATCCCCCGGGCCACCGTACTCGGTCGCGCCGACGAGCTCGCCGCCCGGAGCGGCCAGCGCCACCGGGGCCGGGCCGGCGGCCGCCGCGCAGCCAGGCTGCGAAGGCGCCGGGAGCGCGAGCACGAGCAGGCCCGCGCCCGCGCAAACGGTCGCGGCGAGCGCCCCGACCAGGTACGGAAGCACGCCTGCGGGCCGGCTCGAGCGCATGCCGCGACGATATGTCCGCAGGGCCCCGGCGGACGCGAACTGGCACCGATCCGGCACATATCGGCGCCTCCCGTGAGCCGCTGCCGACCGGGCCTGCGGCCGCTAACGTTGACTCTCGATGCCCCGGATCTTCGACGTGGAGGCAGCGCTGCTGCTGCTGGAGCTGGAACCCCCTTTCGACCAGCGGGACGTACAGCTGGCTCGGCGGCGGATGGCGAAGCGCTGGCACCCCGACATCGCGCCGCCGGGTCGCCAGCACGAGCATCAGCGACACCTGCAGGCGATCAACGAGGCGGCCGACGCGCTCGAGCAGCTGGCCGAGGGCTCGCGCGGCGGGCGGGTGAGCCGCAGCGCCGTCAAGGTGTCGGCGGCAGCCGCCCGGAAGGCCCGTGAGGAGGCCGGCCGGCGGGCATACGAAGCCGAGCAGCGCGCGCGAGCCGCCGCGGCCGACCGCGCGCGCAACGATCCGTTCGGCTCGCGGGTCCCGGATCACTCGGTCGTCCACCGCTACGCGCGCTGCGTCTCCTACCCCGAGTGGGGCGTTGGCACGGTCTCCGGGATCTACTTCTCGGGCGACGAGGAGAACCCGCAGCAGTGGGCGAGGGTGATGTTCTCGGTCGGCGTGCGAACCGTGCCCGCCGGCTCGCTGCAGTTCGTGGACTTCTCCAAGCCGGATCCGGCGGCCGATCGCGTACAGCGCTTCATGACCGCGGCCCAGCACGCGCTCGCCGAGGGCGACGCCCAGCTCGCCGCCCAGCGGCTGGTCTACGCGCGCGACGCGGAGCCGTCCAACCCGGCCGTCCTGCGTCTGCTGACGGCCGCCTTCTGGCAGGCCGGAAACCTGGAGGCGGCCGCGCGAGCCGTCCGCGCCTGGTCACGCGCCGAGACGGATCGCCCGACGCCCGAGCGGTTCGCATCGCGGATCTACGAGGCCATGGGCGCGGTCGACCTGGCCGCCGAGGCCGCCCGGCGAGCGGCGGACCGGGCGCCGGCCGACGCGTCGGCCTGGGAGCGACTCGGGCGGCTGAGGCTGAGGCTGGGCGATCGCGCAGGCGCGATCGGCGCGCTGGAACGGGCACGGCTGGTGGGCCCATCCGTCGACGGACTGCTCGACCTCGCCCTCGCCCACCATCTGGCCGGAGACGTCGGCGCCGAGGTGTCGGCTGCGCACGCGGCGACCGTGCTCGCGGCGGACTCGCCCCGGGCCTGGTCTGCCTATGCGCACGCGCTGGCTCGAACCGACCGGCTGAGCGAATGCGGGGAGGCCTGCCGACGGGCGCTCGAGCTGGGGCCGGACCCGGAGGTGTCGCACCTGCTGGACCGGCTGGAGTCGATGCGGCCGCGCGGGCTGGCCCAGCGAAGCGCCGCCTGAGCCTCCCGCGCGCGTCGGCGGCGATCCGGCGGCAACCGGCCTCGCGCCGTGGCGGTCGCGCCCGCTGAGACCATCGGCAGCGCCGGCCCACCGACCGGCCTGACCCCCAGGGTCGCTGCGCCAGCGCCCTCGCGCGCAGCTCAGGCCGCGCGAGAGAGGAGAAGCAGCGTCGAGTACGGAAGCTCGATCGTGCCGCCGGCGGCGTCGATCGTCTGCTCGATCCGCGTCAGCAGACCCTCTCGGACCGGAGGGTCGAGGCTGAGATGGTCGGCGTAGGTGCCGAGCAGATCGGCATAGCCGGTGGCCGTGTAGGTGACCGACCAGGAGCAGAGCTTGCCCTCGGGCTCGCCGAAGACGTCGGATACAAGCGTGTGAGATACCCACTCCCGAGCGAGCGCATCGGGGTCGGGCTCCAGCGGGCACATCGGCCCCATCAGCTCCAGCGGCGCGCCGCTGCGCTCATAGATCTCGTCAAGCTCCACCCGCAATTCGGTTCGGCGCCAATGCGGCCACGTCCAGAAGACGGCGAGCGCGCCACCGGGCGCGATCGCGCGTGCGGCCACCTGAAAGCGGGTCTCGGGGTCCAGCCAGTGCCAGGACGTGGCCGCGCAGATCAGGTTGAAGGCGGATGCGTCGAGCGGGGCCGACTCGAAGTTCGAGACTATGGCCCGCGCGTCGAGCCCCGCAGCGGAGAACTTCCGGTTGGCGATCTGCACCATCTCCGCGCTCGGGTCGATACCCAGCACGCACAGGCCCCGCGTGGCCAGCTCGGCCGCCACCTGCCCGGTGCCGGTACCGATGTCCAGAGCCCTGTCGCCGGGCGTCAGCCCGGCGTAATCGAACGCGGCGTCGATCAGCCCTGCCGGGTATCCGGGTCGCGCGCGATCGTACTGCTCGGCCACGGAGCCGAATCGCAGGCCCCTGTCAGCGGCCTGGATTCCGGATGGCGTCTCGCTCAGGGCCGACACGCCCGGTTACATCGGCAGGTCGCGCGCAGAGTTGAATCGGGGGTCAGCCGGTGTGGGTGACACGCCGGTCTCGAGCAGCGTCGTGGGGTTGGAGAGGGTGCGCGGCCGCTATGAGGGCGCGGCCGAGCCCTCGCGCCCGCACACCGGGCAGGACTCGCCCTGGGGGCGGTTGCCGCACGCCGGACACAGCTCCAGCGCCTCGAGAACGCCGAGCAGCTCGCCGACGCGGCAGACCAGCAGACGCTCCTCGTCGACCTCCACCCAGGTGCCGGCGGCGGCGGGGAACACCACATGGTCGCCGGGCCTGACGGGCATCCGCACGCCGACGTGGTCCCACCAGTCCAGGCCAGGACCGACAGCGAGCACGATCCCGTGCTGGGGCGGCGGCTCGTCGGTGCCCGGAGGCACCAGCAGGCCGGAGCGGCGGACCCGATCGGGGTCCAGTTCCTTGATCACGACCCGGTCGAACAGCGGTCGTAGCTGGCTTCGCATGAATGCGATGCTAACGACCCGCGTCCGGTGATCCCGACCGAGCGCCGGCGCGGCAGCCCGCGGCCACGACCGCCCTTGCGTTGCGTCCGCTCGCGTGCATATGGTCCGCGCATGCGCCTGATCGTCGCCCGCTGCTCGGCCGTCTACTCCGGCCGACTTGACACCGTCCTGCCGGAGGCGCTGCGGCTGCTGATGATCAAGGCGGACGGCAGCGTGATGATCCATGCCGACGCGGGCGGCTACCGTCCGCTCAACTGGATGACGCCGCCGACGGTGATCGAGGAGGAGCCCGGGCGGTTGGTGGTCCGCAAGCGGGCGGGCGCGAGCGAGGACCGGCTCCAGATCGAGCTGCACGAGGTCCTGTCTGATTCCACCCACGCGATGGATCCGCCGGCAGCGGATGCCGGGCTGACCAAGGACGGCGTAGAGGCACACCTGCAGGAACTGCTCGCGGCGGCGCCCGAGTGGTGCGGCGAGGGGTTCCGGCTCGTGCGCCGGGAGTGGCCGACCGACATCGGCCCGGTCGACCTGATGTGCCGCGATCGACTGGACGGCTGGGTCGCGGTCGAGATCAAGCGGATCGCCGGGATCGAGGCGGTCGAGCAGCTGACCCGATACCTGGAGCGGATCCGGTCCGACCCTGAGCTCGCGGAGTGCCGCGGCGTGCTCGCCGCCCAGCAGATCAAGCCGCAGGCGCGGGTGCTCGCTCAGTCACGCGCAATCGAGTGCGTCGAGGTCGATCTGGCGGTGCTGCGAGGCGAGCGCGAGCCGGACCTGCGACTGTTCGCGGCGTAGGGCGCGGGCGGCCTCCGTGGGCAGCCCGCGAGTGCAGGCAACGACGGCCCGGGCGACCCGCAGCCGGGCGACCCGCAGCCCAAGCCAAACGACCGACCGACCAAACCGGAGTTCGACGATGACCGATGCTGAGCCCGCCGTCCTGCTCGAGCGCCGCGAGCGCGTGCTGCTGATCACGATCAACCGTCCCGAGCAGCGCAACGCCGTGAACGCTGCGGTGGCGCACGGGATCTCGGACGCGCTGGACGAGCTCGACCGCGACGAGGAGCTCGCTGTCGGCGTGCTCACCGGCGCCGGGCGGGGCTTCTGCGCCGGCATGGACCTGAAGGCGTTCGTCGCCGGCGAGTCGGCCTGGGTGGGTGAGCGTGGTTTCGCCGGGATCGTCCGGCGTCCCTCCAGCAAGCCGCTGATCGCCGCCGTCGAGGGGTTCGCCGTCGCCGGCGGGCTCGAGATCGCGCTCGCGTGCGACCTGATCGTCGCCGCGCGCCGGTCTCGGCTCGGGATCCCGGAGGTCAAGCGCTCGCTGGTCGCCGCCGGGGGAGCGCTGCTGCGACTGACACGGGCGCTGCCGCGCAACGTCGCGATGGAGATGGCGCTGACCGGCGAGCTGATCGACGCCGAGCGTGCACACGAGCTGGGCCTCGTCAACCGGCTGGCCGAGCCGGGCGCCGCGCTGGAGCAGGCGCTGGAGCTGGCGAACCTGATCGCCGCCAACGGACCGCTCGCGCTGCGCGCAACCAAGCGGATCGTCACCGAGTCCGGCGACTGGCCCGAGAGCGAGTTCTTCGAGCGTCAGGAGGAGATCTCCGGTCCGGTGTTCGCCTCCGAGGACGCGCGCGAGGGCTCGACCGCGTTCACCGAGAAGCGCCCGCCGGTCTGGCGCGGACGCTAGTCCTCGCCCCAGGCCGTCGCGAACACCGACCGCGGGCCGCCGCGGTCGCGGTGCTCGCAGAGGTAGATCCCCTGCCAGGTCCCGAGCGCGAGCCGGCCCGCCGACACCGGCAGAGTCAGCGACGGCCCGATCAGGGCCGCCTTGACGTGCGCGGGCATGTCGTCGTCGCCCTCGAGCGTGTGCGTCCAGAAGGCGGCGCGCTCGGGGACGGCCCGGTCAAACCAGCTCTCGAAGTCACGTCGCACGTCCTGCGACGCGTTCTCGTTGAGCGCCAGCGAGGCCGACGTGTGCCTGATGAGCAGGTGCAGGATCCCGACGCGCAGGCGCCGCAGCTCGGGCAGCTCGGTCACCAGCTCGGAGGTGACCAGGTGAAAGCCGCGCGAGCGCGGCGCGAGCAGGATCTCACGCTGCAGCCAGGACACGGATCACTCCGGCAGCCGTGCCGCGCGCATGTCGACACGCTCGCCCCTGAACGGGACGCCCTCGGCCGCCAGCAGGCGGCGCTGGCGGCGCCCCTTCGCCAGCGACCCGTCCGCGCGAACGATCCGATGCCAGGGGATGTCCGGGTCCTCGCAGGCGTGAAGCGCGGCGCCGGCCACCCGAGGAGCTCCCGGCGAGACATCGCCGTAGGTGCGCACGAACCCCTCCGGGGTGGCTCTCACCCGCTCCAGGATCGCGGCGGCGCGCTGGTCGCGGGTCACGGGGAGATCATCGCACGGGCAACGGCCGTGGCCGCGCGGCGCGCCGGCCGGCGCAGGTGGACGCGCGGTCCATCCAGGCGCTGAACGCGCCGCCTATCGAGTCGGTCCGGCGAGGTCGACCTGGAAGTGCGCCACCAGGCGCCGCAGCGTCGCGGCGCTGTCGGCCATCTCCGCGGCGCTCGCGGCGATCTGCTGGGTGGAGGCGCTCGTCTGCTCGGTCGACGAGGAGACCTCCTCGGTCGCGGCCGATGACCGCTCGGCGACCACGGCCGCCTCGCCGATGCTCTGCTGGGTCGTGGCGGTGGACTGCGATGCCTGTTCGGCGGCGGCAGCGATCTGCTCAACGCCGGTGGCGATGTCGTCGACCGCTCTGCCGAGTGCAAGGAACGCCTCTCTCGCCTGGTCCACGACCGCCGTGCCGTCGGCGATCTGGCGCGCGCCCTCGTCGACCAGCGTGACCGTCCTCGCCGTTTCGGCCTGAATCGCGCCGATCAGCCCTGAGATCTCCCGGGTGGCGACCTGGGACTCCCCGGCAAGCTTCTTGACCTCGTCGGCGACGACCGCGAAGCCGCGCCCGTGCTCGCCCGCCCTGGCCGCCTCGATCGCGGCGTTGAGCGCCAGCAGGTTGGTCTGCTCGGCGATCGCAGCGATCGCCTGCACGATCGCCCCGATCTCCTCCGACCTGGCGGCCAGCTCGCCGATCGCACCGCTCACGACCTGGCTGGAGTCCTTGACCGAGCGCATCGCCTCGTCCGCGTGCGCGGCCGCGCTCAGTCCGTGCTGAGCGGTCTCGCGCGCTCGGGCGGCGAGCTGCGCCGTCTGCCCGGCCTGCTCAGAGCTCGCCCTCACCAGAGCGGTGGCCTCCTGCACCGAGGCGCGCGCGCTGTCGATCATCTGCGCCTGACGCTCGGCCCCATGAGCGACGTCCTCGATCGCCCGGGCTATGTCGGTGGCGGCCCGGCCATTCTCCTGAGAGGTGGATGCCATCTGCACCGAGGCGTCGCTGACCGACGCGGCGCTCTTGGAGACCTCACGCAGCATGTCCGCCAGCGTCTCGCGCATGTCGTTGTAGGCACCGAGGCTCTCGCTCGTCTTGTCGAGCATCTTGTCGAAGGTCTTGATCATCGCGCCGAACTCGTCCACCCGCTCGGTTCTGATCGGCTCCGTGAACCGACCAGCTGACAGCGTCAGGTCACCCCGAGAGATCGCCTGGATGCCGGCACCAAGATCGGCCAGGTCGTGCTCGTCCAGGCTGCGCATCGCCCGCATCACCTGAGCCAGGGGCCTTGTGATCGAACGCGTCAGCAGCAACGCGCAGGCCAGCGCGAACAGGACCGCGGCAGCTACGACGGCGATCAGGATCGCCCGCGCCAGGGCGCGCGTCGAGTCAAGGCTCGAGGCCGCGGCCGTCTCGGCCCTGTCGGCGGCGACCCGGTAGTAGTCGGCGGCGTTGTAGAGGGCGTCCGAAGCGTCGTTGGCGGGGCCCTGAACGACGCTCACAGCCTGGGCCACGCGACCCGCGGCCACCTCCGCGTGCAGGACCGCGTCGTAGTGCGTGACGGTCGCAAATGCGCTGCGGATCCGCGCCAGGCGCTCCCTGTCTGACCTTGAGACCGACAGCGACGCCAGCGTTCGCAGTGCCCGCTGGAAGTCGGCCACGTCCCCCTCGTGGTCGGCGTAGGAGGCGTTTCGCGTGAGCACGAACCTCGTCTGGGACTCATGGATGTAGGCGGCGAACCCACGCACCGAGTCGGCCGCCTCGGCCTTTGCCGAGTCGGCACGAACCCGCTGGGCAGCGCCCGCCATGCTTGAGGTGGCCCAGATGGCGACGCCCGCCATCGCGAGCAGCAGCACCAGCACGACCCCGAAGCCCGCGTAGAGCTTCGTGCCAACCGTCATGCGCATCAATCTCATCGGATCTGCCTCCTGGCCGCCGGTCCCCGCAGCCGTGCCACCACGACCGCGCCCTGACGTCCCACTGATCGGCCCTCGCCCGCTTTCACGCCCAGCGATCTCACGCGGATGAAATGCGGTCTTCTACTGACAAGCCGTCGCGATCGGTGCCGATCGCGACGTTCCGCCGGCCGGAGGCCGCCCCGAAGGTCGCTGCCGGCGCCGGGGCGCGACGCGCCGCGCGCGCGTCTGGCAGGTCGGGGCGTCGAACGGTCCGACCCGGCCGCGCGCCTCCCCGTCGAGCGCAGCGAACGCACGTGATCGAACGCGCCGGACCGTTTGTCGCTGATAAGGTCGCCGGCTCCGCGGCTCCGACGGGCACGGGCCTGCGCCGCGGCTCACCGTATGAGCACTCGCAGGCGCACAGCTTGGAGCAGAGCCTCAGCCGCCGCCCTGGCCGCCGCGCTGCTGGCCGCGGCCTCGCTGCTCGGCGCCGCAGCGTCCGCTGCCGCGCCGAGCCTAGGGCAGCTTCGATCCGCCCTGCAGGCTCAGCAGGCACGCCAGCAATCGCTCTCGGCGAGCCTGGGCCGGCTCGAGGGGCTGATCACATCGCTGGGCGCGCAGATCTCCCTCGTGCAGCAGCGCGAGTCGGAGATCGGCGCCCAGCTGGCCGGCGATCGAACGGCGCTCGCCCGGGTCGGCGCGGCGCTGGTCCAGGAGCGGGCGCGGCTGGGGCGGCTGCGGCGGCGCCTGGCACGCGCGCGGATGATCCTGTCCCGCCAGCTCGTCTCCGGCTACGAGTCCAGCAAGCCCGACCTCGTGTCGGTCGTGCTCGACGCGGGCGGCTTCAGCCAGCTGCTGAGCGAGCTCGACTATCTGGGAGCGGCCGAGCAGCGACAGCAGTCGATCATCACGATCACGCGCACCGCCAAGGCTCAGGCCGATGCCGCGGCCCGAAGGCTTGCCGCGCTTCAGAGCTCCGACCGTCAGCTGACGGCCGCGGCCGAGGTGCGAGCCGAGGCGCTGGCGGGGATGAACTCGCTGCTGCAGTCGCGCCAGACGGCGCTGAGCCGCGCCCGTGACGCCCAGCGCCAGGCGCTGGCCGCGAGTGCCGCCCAGAGCAGCGCGCTGCGTCACCGCATCGCGGGCGTGCGGGCTCGGATGGCCGCCGCCGCGGCGGCCGCCGCAGCCGCTGCGGCCGCCGCACAGCGCGCGGCCAGCGAGAGCCCGAGCCCGCCGAGCTACGCCACCCCAGCCGGGCAGAGCGGAACAGCCGGGCAGAGCGGGACAGCCGGGCAGAGCGGCGCGACCGCACAGGGCGGGACGACAGCACAGGGCGGACCGAGCGGCTGGGCGATTC
>JAJZWB010000129.1 GCA_021846845.1 Actinomycetes bacterium
GGAGGATCGCCTCCCACTACGAGGTGATCCCACGACTTCCGCCGCTTGCGCTGCTGGCCGGCCTCGGGCCGCTGGCGGCGATCGCGGCGTTCGGGATCCGCCGTCCCCGTGGGGACGTGTTCGAGACGCTCCTGCTGCTCTGGCCGGTCGCCTCGCTCGTCACCTACTTCGTCAACAACTCGTTCGCGCCACATGCGCTCCAGGGCCTGAGCGTCCCCCTCTCGGTGCTCATGGTCCGGGGCTGGCAGCGACTGCGAGCCGGACCGTTGCTGGGCGCCGTCGCGATCTGCCTGGCCACTGTTCCCGGGCTCGCTTTCAACGCTCGCAAGTTCGTGGTCACGGCAGCCGGGCACGAGGTCCAGTACTACCTGACGAGCTCCGACGCGGCTGCCCTGGACTGGGTGGCCGCGCACGCTCCGCCGGGCGGCGTGCTCGCACCGACCCCATTCGCGGCGGTCATACCCTCGCAGACCGGTCGTCCCGTATGGGTCGGTCACGGCTACTGGAGCAACGACTACCCGGTGCGGGCGCGAGAGGTGGACCGTCTCTTCGGCGGACGGATGAGCCGGACGGAGGCCCGCTCCTTCGTCCGCTCGACGGGAGCGTCGATCCTGGTCTCCGACTGCGGGCACCGTCATGCCCTGACGCGCGCGCTCGGGCCGCTGCTGGCCTCGACGCACACGTTCGGCTGCGCGCGTGTCTACCTCCTGCGTCGACCGTCGCCTTCGTGAGTCAGCGGCGAGCGGCCGCTCACCAACGGGCTGCGCGAGCCGTCTCTGCGATCAGCCGTGACAGCGCGCTCCCCTGCCATGCGACCGGCGAGCGGCCCGGCTCGTCTGTCACCAGCCTCGCGCCGGGGATCGTGGCGGCATAGGCCTCGCCGATCGCGCGCGGGTGCTCCGGGTCGGCCTCGTCATCGGACGCGACGACCGTCGTGGGGACCGTGATCGCGGCGAGCCGATCCAGCGACTCGAACGGGATCGACCGCGGCACGATCCGCAGCGCATCGGCGAGCGCGAGCGGGTGCCGGTGCGCTGCCAGCCGCTGCCGGATCACCTTGAGAACCGTCTCACGCCAGCGCTCGGGCACCGGCGGCTCGCCGTAGGCCTCGACGAACCCCTCCACCCCGCCCTGCCGCAGCCCATCCGAGAGCGCATCCCAGCGAGCCAGCCTGCGCGGATCCAGCGCCTCGGCCGGGCGTACGAACGCGGGCGTTATGACAACCAGGCCCGCCACCCTCTCCGGGCGGTTGAGCGCCAGCCAGATGGCCGTGTGGGCGCCCATCGAGGCGCCCGCGACGACTGCGCGCTCGACGCCCGCCCGATCGAGCACCGCCTCGAGGTCGCCGCCGAGGTCCGCGTACGTGTATGCGCCGGGTGCCTGGGCCGGTGAGGAGGCTCCATGCCCGCGGGCGTCGTAGGCGATCACCCGATGCCCGCCGCGCTCCAGCGCGGTGGATCCCATCACGACGTAGCGGCGCGTTGCCGTGAGCCCGTGCGCGAGCACGACGGCCGTTCCCTCGCCCGAGTCGGAGACCGCGAGCTCGACCGCTTCCCGCTTCACCACGTACTCGGCCATCGCCGTGTTGTCTACACGATCCTCCGCGTGAGCGCGGCTACCATCGGAGTCATATGGACGTCACCGATCAGACATTTCAGACGGCGGTCATCGAGCGCTCGCGGGAACTGCCGGTGGTGGTCGACTTCTGGGCCCAGTGGTGCGCGCCGTGCCGTCAGCTCGGCCCAGTGCTGGAGCGCGCAGTCGCCGCCCGGGCGGGTCGTGTGGAGCTGGCGAAGGTCGATGTCGACTCCAACCCAGGCGTTGCCCGCGCCTTCCAGATCCAGAGCATCCCGGCCGTCAAGGCCTTCCGCGACGGGCGCGTCGCGACCGAGTTCGTCGGCGCGCTTCCCCCGGCGCAGATCGATCGCTTCCTGGATTCGCTGCTGCCCTCGGAGACCGATCAGCTGGTGGCGCTCGGCGACGAGGAATCGCTGCGGCGCGCCGTGGAGCTGGAGCCGTCGCGAGCGGATGCGGCGGTGCCTCTGGCACGCATCCTCCACGCCCGCGGCGACCGGGACGGCGCGCTCTCGCTTCTGCGTGAGGTGCCCGGGAGCTTCAGCGCCGACGGCCTCGCCGCCAGGATCGAGCTTGAGCGCTCCCACGATCCGCTCCCCGAGCCCCTGGAGAGCGCCTTCGCGGCGCTCGACGCCGGTGATCACAGGCAGGCTCTGGACCTGCTGATCGGCTATCTGCCCGCCTCGGACGGGATCCGTGACGATCTTCGCCGCGTGGTCGTCGGGGTGCTTGATGAGCTCGGCGTCGACAACCCGCTGGCGCGGGAGTCGCGCCGGCGGCTCGCCAGCGCGCTCTACTAGCGCCCGCGGCACCCCGGCCACAAGGGCCGTGGCGCCGCGCTCCGCCAGCGCAGCGGCACCCCGGCCATGAGGGCCTTGGCGGCGCCCCCGGGCTCAGAGTGCCAGCGACAGCTGCGGCTCGGGGGCGGTCTCCTGGAGCCCGGCGACCCGGACCCCCAGGAGCCTCACGGGGCGCGGGGCGCCGAACCGACGCAGCAGATCCAGCGCGACCGGCAGCACCCGTTCGACCGTCGCCACCGGCTCCGGCAGCGTCCGGGCCCGGGTGTGGGTCGAGAAATCGTCCAGCCGCACCTTGATCGCCACGGTCCGCCCGCGGCGGCGCTGCGAGACGAGCGCCTCGCACAGCCTCACGGTGAGCCGCTCTAGCACGGCCTCAAGCTCGCCTCGGTCGGCGATGTCCACGTCGAACGTCGTCTCACGTGACTCGGACAGCACCTTGCGCACCTCGGTGACGGGGCTGTCGTCCTCGAATCGGGCCCGGCGTCTGAGCTCGGCGCCGAGCCTGGGCCCGAACCGCTCCTCCAGCAGCCCGGCCGAGGAGGAGACCAGATCCCCGATCGTCGCTAGCCCCAGCGAGCGCAGGCGCTCGGCGGTCTTGGGCCCGATCCCGGGGATCAGGCTGAACGAAGCCCCGGCGAACCGCCGACACGCCTGTTCCCGCGTCAGCACCACAAAACCGCGCGGCTTCTCGGCGTCTGAGGCGACCTTGGCGACCAGCTTGTTCGGGCCGATCCCGACCGAGCAGCGCAGGCCGGTCTCGCGTTCGATCACCAGCGCCAGGCGCCGCATCTCCGCCCGCGGCGCCGGCATCCCGGTCAGGTCGATGTAGGCCTCGTCCAGGCCCACGACCTCGACCACGTCGGCACAGCCACGGACCAGCGCCATCACCTCCGCCGACGCCTCGCGGTAGTAGGCGAAGTCCGGCGTCAGGTATATCCCGTCGGGGCACAGGCGGCGGGCGCGGGCCGCCGGCATCGCCGACCCGACACCGAACCGGCGCGCCTCGTAGGAGGCGGTCGTGACCACCGAGCGGGGGCCGCTGCCGGCGACTATCACCGGCAGGCCGCGCAGCTGCGGCCTGCGACGCAGCTCGACCGACACGTAGAACGCGTCCATGTCGAGGTGGGCGACCATGCGACCGGCCATCGGATTCCACGGTACGCCGCCGTCCAGACGGGCCGCCACGGACCGGGCCCGGCGCGACCGCCGACCCGGGCCCGGCGCGACCGCCGACCCGGGCCCGGCGCGACCGCCGACTCGGGCCCGGCGCCACCGCAGGGCCGGACCCGGCGTGCCGGGGTCCTACCGGGCGCAGGCTCAGCCGGCCACCCAGACGGTCCCGACGCCGGAGAAGGCCAGCGCGGCTGCCGTGGTCTGGCTGAGATCCCAGCTTCGACCCCATACGTAGGGGCCGCGATCGTCGACCACCGCGGTCACCGTCCGCCCGCCGCGGCTGATCGTGACCCTCGTGCCGCACGGAAGGGTGCGGTTCGCCACCCCGTAGGTGGCGTGGAAGCCGCAGGCGGTGGAGCCGCCGTCGTAGTACCAGGAGGCGACGCTGGGCCGCAGGACCACAGCCGTGCCCAGCGCCACCGCGGAGCGCCCGTTGGCCGCATCCCCCTGGAACACGAGCCGCAGGCGCGCCGGCGGACCGCCGGTGAGCCGCCAGTGCAGCGCGAAGCCCCCGCGCAGGCCGGTCCGCTGCCGCGCGACGGCGCGCCAGGCCCCGCCGGCACGACGCTGGAGCACGACGGTCCTCCCGGCCGCCGCGGGCAGCAGCCGGCCCGTGACGGTCACGCGGCCGCCGCCACGCGTGTCCAGCTTCCGTGAGGTGACCCGGAACCGCGCTCTCACGACCAGCCTCAGCGGGCCGCTGGAGACCGCCATCCAGGCGACCGGCGGACCGGCCACGACCGCTCGGTATGCCGCGGAGCGCAGCGGCGCGAGCCGGAACGAGAACCGGCCGCGCCGGCCCACGCGGGCGGTCGCGACCGGCCGCCAGGCGACCGCGCCGACCGCCGGCCAGGCGGCCCGCGCCGCCGCCCCGCGCTCCAGCACCACGCGGGCCCCCGCATCCGCGAGCGGCGCCCGGCCGTCGATCACGACGGCGCGCCCCGGCTGCACCTGGCCGCCGTCGGCCCTCAGCCTCAGCGAGCTCGGCCCCTGAGCCGGCGGGGCGGGTGGCGCCGGCGTGCCGAGCGCGGCCGCGGTCGTCGGCGCGGCCAATGCGATCGTGGCGATCATCACGTATGCTGCCCGGGCGCGCCGGAGCATGGGTCTGAGCCTCAAGCGAGGACCTCCTTGCGTCTGACCAGGGTGCCTACGAGGTGAGCTGACGGGCTCGCGGCCCTCGATTGCGCGCGGCAGGCGCGGATCGGGTCGCTACGACCGCCGCTGGGAGCGCCCCATGCGGTCGATTCGCCCCAGCCGGAGCGCGCGCGGCGCCCGGCGATGGGTCCCCCGCTCGACGGCGCACCGGGCGCCGACGATTAGGCAGGTCTTGTTTTGGGAGTCATGGCAGGCTCGCACCGCTCCGCCGGCCTGTGTGTGATCCTCGTCACACAGAGGCCGCGTGGCAGAATCCGCGGCCGTGACGAACCCGGACCGCCTGACGGCGCTCGACAGCTCCTTCCTGCACCTGGAGCGCGACGCCGCGCACATGCACGTGGCGGGCACGATGATCCTGGAGGGCGAGCCGCCGGCCTATGACGAGCTCACCGCCCACGTCCTCTCTCGCCTTCACCTGGTTCCGCGCTATCGCCAGCGGCTCGCCCACGTGCCCCTGCATCAGGGCAGGCCGGTGTGGGTCGACGATCCGCACTTCAACGTGGCCTTCCACATCCGGCACGCCGCCCTGCCCGCTCCGGGCGGCGACGAGGAGCTCGCGAGGCTCGCGGGCCGGGTGTTCTCCCAGGTCCTGGACCGGTCACGCCCGCTGTGGGAGCTCTGGCTCGTGGAGGGACTATCGGGAAACCGCTTCGCCCTCCTGTCGAAGGCCCACCACGCGCTCGTCGACGGCGTCTCCGGGGTCGACATCGCGACCGTTCTGTTCGACCGCGAGCGCACGCCCGAGCCCATCGAGCCCCCGGAGTCGGAGTGGGTGCCACGCCCGCTGCCGAGCGGCGCCCAGCTGCTCGCCGACGCGCTGATCGAGCGGCTGACCGCGCCGGCGGAGATGGCGCGCGGCGTCCGCGCTTTGCTGCGCGGGCCGCGCCGGGTGGCCGGACGCGTCGTGCACTCCCTGGAGGGCGTGAGCGCGCTCGCCCGCGCCGGCCTTCAGGTCGCGCCGCCCAGCCCCCTGAACGTCCGCATCGGCCCCCACCGGCGCTTCACCTGGGTCAGCGGCGACCTGGACGAGTTCAGGGCGATCAAGAGCGCCCTCGGGGGAACCGTCAACGACGCTGTCCTGGCGGTCGTGGCAGGCGCGCTGGGCCGGTACCTGCGCCGGCGGGGCTGCGTGGATCGTGAGGCCGTGCTGCGAGCGATGGTCCCCGTCTCGGTGCGCGCCGAGGTCGAGCGTGGAGCGCTAGGCAACCGCGTGACCGCGATGTGGGCGCCGCTGCCGATCGGGATCGAGAGCCCGGTCGCGCGGCTGGCCGCGATCCGCCGCTCGATGGAGGGACTCAAGCGCTCGGGACAGGCGGTGGGCGCTCAGGTCCTCACGCAGCTGAGCGGCTTCGCGCCGCCCACGATCCTCGCCCAGGCGGCACGCCTGCAGGCGCATCAGCGTCTGTTCAACCTGGTGATCACCAACGTTCCCGGACCCCAGACGCCGCTCTACCTGCTCGGGCGGAGGATGGTCGCGGTCTATCCGATGGTGCCGCTGGCCGTCAACCAGGCGCTCGGCGTCGCGATCCTCAGCTACGCGGGTCAGCTCGGCTTCGGGCTCAACGCCGACTACGACGCGCTGCCGGACCTGCCGGCGCTGGCCGACGACCTCCGTGACGCGATCTCCGAGCTTGTCGCCGCCGCTCGCGAAACCATCGAGGTCGAGCCCGGCGACGCGTCTCGCCGGCCGGCCCGGGCGACCGATCCCGGTCGACCGGCGCGCTCCGCGCGACGCCCCGCACGAGCGGCGACATGACCACCGGCCGGCCCGGACCATGCCACGCCTGATCGAGCGGCTGCTGATCGTCCTCGCGTCGCTGGGGATCGCGATCGGGGTGATCGCGCTGCTCTCCGGCGGTCTGCTGGCCGCGCACGACGCTCCGGGCATCACGGGCAGCGGCTCGGGCCCCGGAGTCGGCTTTCCCGACCAGGGCGCCGCCCTGCTGCGCCCGGGCGACCTGCAGCCCGTCTACGACTCAAACCCGCCGACCAGCGGGCCGCACGTGCCGGTGCCGGTCACGAGCGACGGCGCGCAGCTGAGCGACTATCAGCTGCTCCAGGCGCTGGAGGTCGGCGACGTGGTGTTCATGTACGGCACCCCCGGCCCGCCGAGCGGGCTCGCACGGCTGGCGAACAGCATCGCGCCGTTCACTCCGGCGCTCGCGGCGACCGGCGGCTCGGTGATCCTCGCGACGCGTCCGGGCACCGTCGGCGTGATCGCGCTCGCGTGGACGCGCATGCTGCACGTCGCCAGCGTCTCCGATCCGCAGCTGCGGAGCTTCGCCGAGTACTGGCTCGGCCGCGGGTACGCGTACGCGGGCTGAGACCGCCGTCCACCGGCCCCAGCGGCCCGTGGCCGTCCGCCGGCCCCAGCCGCCCGAGCTTCCAGTAGCAATGGGGCGGTCGACGTCGACGTGGTGCAGGGGCGCGGTGAACCGCGCTTCCTTGTCCGTTGCTGCCATTCGGCGCACACGACCAAGCTCACTGGGCGCGCCTGGCCCGGCACCGAGTCCGGGGCGCGTTTCGCCGGTCATGTTCCCCTTGGCCGGTCCGCTTCCCTCCACCGACTCCGCCGCCCACCCTGGCCTGGGCATTGTTCGCCAGCTTCACAGGTACTACCAGACCGTCCGGCTCCTCACGATCGTCCATCACGGGATTACCGCCAACGGCGTTCCTCGCACGGCCCGCCCCTCCATCACGACAGGCGGGTGACCATGAGGCCTCCCGGTTCTCAGCATGAAGAGATCACGCGCATGCACGGGTTCCCCGACCCCGCGGGGTCCGATAACGGCTCGCGAAAACGCCGCCACGGGTGTTGCCTTCCGCTGATCCACAGCACGTCGGTACCCCAATCGTGCCCATTTCGAGGCTGCAATAGCCGGCCTGCGCGCACCCCGACACCAACGCTTCGCTGCGCCCTCACGGAACGCCAACGCATGGCATGGGCAGGGCCATCGTGACTCGCTAGATCTTCGACGTAGGACTCTTCCATTCCCTTCTTCATGCCGGTTGTCCGGCGCTTTCGTGGATCCAGGCTAAGCCGTTGTAAGAGCCTGCGAGCGGGCGCCCTGGGAAAAGAACTGCGCCTTGCGCCCGGCCGCGCCACGGGGCCGAGAAGCGGTCCCAGCCCCGCGAACCATGTCGGCGCCCTGCAACGCGCAGAACACTGGCGAGACCCCGGCGGCGATCAAGCCAGCGCGCAACCAGCGCGCTGGTCTGCTGATCGATCCCAATGGTCCTGGAACGATCACCACAGTTCTACGTCGCGCGACGGCGAGTTTGTCGGTAGACCGCCCGCTCCACGACGCCGGGCTGGCCCTCGTGAAGTTCGGCGTCGAGATCATTCGGCGAGATCTGCTCAAATTCAAGCGTCCATGGGAGCTGTCCGAGCTCTCGGGGGCCGAGGTCGATACCATGAGCGCGAACGGCGCTGGCAAGCGCTTTACGAGCCCGCTCGCCCGGGCGGCCGCAGAGAACCGACCGAATTTCGTGCTCGACAGCTTCTCGCGGACGCCGTCTTTGATCTTCCTCTCGCGGACGCCGTCTTTCATCTTCCCGAAAATTAGATCGGGCCATGGCAAGGCCGACCGCAGGACCGCGCTCGATCTTGTCACCGACCTGCAACTCAGGTCTGATGAGAAACGCGACCTGCTGATCCGTTGTTTGCGAGCGGTCGATCGCGACTCTCGCATGAGCACGAACTCGGTGTACCACTCGGCGGCCTAACAGTAGGTGTCGCCCGAGATCGCCACCGCCGTAGGGGGTGACAGCTCCGGAATGTCATCCCACGCCCAAGTACGGTACTCCCGATTGTTCGAGCATCCGGTGTCGTAGGGCCCTGCTTTTCTGCTGAAGTCACCAGAACCCCCACTCGGGTGACTGATGTGGCAAGCAACGTTGGTCCACCCGCTGGGCACAGATATCTGGGTGCACACCTCGATCTCGATGGGTCCCGTGGCAAGGTCGCCAGCGCACGACAGAACTGCCGTCGAAGTGATTTGCTTATACACCGATCCCGTTCTTCCGACCCCAGCAGCCAGTTCACACACCTCAGCGTCGGCGGCCGGGCTCGCGGTCGCAGGGCCACTAGCAGAAGAGGAATTAGGGGCCAGACGGGACTGCGGAACCCCGTATCCGGTCGCCTGTCCAGCTAATGCGGCGTCGTTCGCTCCAGACCAGAGCGACGGAACAAGTGGGGTACTCGACGTCGCTGGAAGCTGGAACATGCTCGTCGACGGTGACGTCCACGTCACGGCGGGACTACTAGCAGCCGTCGCAAGGGGTGCGAGAACAAGTGCCCCGCCAACGACGAGAACCGACGACAGCCAACGCAGAGGTGCGGCTGAGCTGTTCACTCGGGGACCTCCAAGACTTAGATGTTGAATCCACTAACGCCGGTCGGATCGTTACGGATCTTGGTCAGCGGAGTCTTAGCATGGATCGCGGCGACTGTGTGGAAACTGTGCCTGTTGATGATGCCCGGACGCCAACGCAGCAGGAATCTACGGATCGGTCCTCAGCTCAGTAGCGGGCCGCGACGAGGCGCCAAAGTGCACCGCGACGTTATCGGTGGCAGCTGGTAGCCTCCCCAAGCCGCTTCTAAGGCTGCTTAGACGCGGCATTCCGTCCGGTCGATCGCGTCTAATACGCGGATGGCCCGCT
The DNA here is from genome assembly GCA_021846845.1 of Actinomycetes bacterium. GTDB lineage: Bacteria > Actinomycetota > Thermoleophilia > Solirubrobacterales > Solirubrobacteraceae > Palsa-465. Next base: position 9,366 of record JAJZWB010000129.1, read on the forward strand.
CGAAACGCCCCGATTCAACCGCGTCTAACAAGAACGACCCCGTTGACGACTCTCGCGCGAAGGCGCTGACCGCCTATCTGGAATGGCTGGAGGGCCGGCCTCTGGCGGCCCGCAGCCGGCAGGCGTACGCGCATCAGGTCCGCCGCTACATCGCATGGCTGGGGGATCGGTCGCCGGTCGACGGCGACCCGCTTGCGGACGGGGACGCACGGGATTGGGCGGTGCGGGACTACAAGCGGCATCTGAAGGCGGTGCAGCGGTGGAAGCCGGCGTCGGTGAACCTGGCGCTCGCCGCGTTGGACTCGTTCTACACGCAGCTCGGTCTCGGCCGGCCGGTGGTGCGCCGGGAGGATCTGCCGGCGAAGGCGCCGCGAGCGTTGACCGAGGAGCAGGTCCGGCGGCTTTTGCGGATGGCGGACCGAGCGTCGGCGCGGGATCGGGCGATCGTGGTGATGTTGCTGTTCACCGGGCTGCGGCTCGCCGAGCTTGAGGCGCTCGACCTCGACGACGTGAAGCTGTCGGCGCGGAAGGGGCTGGTGATCGTCCGGTCGGGGAAAGGCGACGCGTACAGGGAGGTGCCGCTCAACGCGCTGCTGCGCCAGGTCCTCGAGGAATGGCTCGAGCAGCGGCCGCAGCTGGCGCGCGAGGGTGAGCGGGCGCTGTTCGTCGGCCGCGGCGGTGGGCGGCTGTCGAAGCGGTCAGTCGATGATGTCGTCCGCGGCCTGGGGAAGGATGCGGGCGTGAAGCTCTCCGCGCATCTGCTCCGGCACACGTTCCTGACGGTGCTGGTCCGCAAGGGCAACGACCTCGTGATGGTCGCCGAGCTCGCTGGCCACCGCCGGTTGGAAACCACGCGCCGCTACAGCCTCCCCTCGGACATCGACCGGCTGCTCGCGGTCGAGGGTCTGCAGATCGACTACTGACCGCGCACGATGGCGACCCGGTTTCTCTCCAACGCCGAGATCAACCGGTTGGAGGGATGGCCGGAGGCGATCGAGCGGCGCGAGGTCGTGCGGTTCTTCGTTCCGGCCGGGGCGGATCTGGAGTTCGTCCGCGAGCAGCGCGGCGCGGCGAACCGGCTTGCAGTGGCGTTGCAGCTCGGAGCGTTGCGCTGGCTTGGGTTCGTGCCTGAGGAGTTGACGGCCGCGCCGCCGGAGGTGATCGCGACGCTGGCCGAGACGCTCGATGTCCCGACACGGGCGATCTTCGATTACGCGGTCAGGGCCCAAACGCGCGGGGAGCACAGGCTGCTGGTGCGCGCCTTCGCGGGCTTCCGTCCTTTCAGCGAGCGTGACCTCAATCTGGTCGGCGGGCGGAATGTTGCTGCGGC
>JAJZWB010000130.1 GCA_021846845.1 Actinomycetes bacterium
TGAGCCGGTCAACACCTGCATCGCGCGACTGCCTGGCGGCCGCACGCTGGCGCTCGAGGCCCGAATAGCGCTGGTAGGAGCGACGGCCGAAGCGCCATACCGCTACCCCCACCACGACCACCGCAACGATGACGAGAACCAGCAGGACGATGATCAGAGTCTTCATCGCGAAACGACCTCCTCAAGTTCGACCGCTGCCTCGTTGGCCTCTTCAAGGCGCCCGGGCTCCAGAGCGGGAACGCGACGAACCTGGCGGGCCAGCCCAACGCACAGCTCGCTCAGATGCTCGGCCGCATCGAGTCGACCGAGGTCTGGACAATCGCCTCGCGCACGAGCGTTAGCTGGAGACGGGGCATAGGCCGACGCCACACGATCGCGGATCATGGCTAGGTGACGGGCCAGCTGACCGATCTGCTCGGCATCGCCCGCTCGTTCAGAGGCAAGACAGCGCCGGCGCGCACCGTCGAGCGCCCGCAACGCCTCGTCAAGCGATTCGCGAGCGTCGCGTCTGAGCGCACGATCGTTGCGGCTGGCCAGCCGGTGAAGCCGATTCAGCCGAGCCCAGCGCCGCGACCGCGGGAATAGCACTGCCGCCGCGAGCATGAGGACGACCAGGACGATCGCCACAATCGCGAGCAAGATCGCAAGATGGCCCCATAGGAACTGCACTGGCAGCGGCCATCGAAACGAATCCTCCTCCATCTAACGGGGGAGAATACCGGACACGAGATGCTCGTCGAGCCACGGCAGAAACATCGCTAGGAGCTTTTCGAGAGACCCCTCGCCCGATGGGGTGAATCCGCCTTATGGGTCCTCCATCTCAGCGCAGTAGCCTCGGAGCGTGTCCCGCGAGGAGCCCAGGGCATCGGTCGACTACCCCGGCTCCTACTCGGATCTGCGCAGCTGGTTCCCGGATGATCGTGCGTGTCTGGACTACCTTGACTGGCTGCGCTGGCCGGAGGGCTTTCGGTGTCCGCTGTGCGCGGGCGAGCAGGGGTGGAAGCTGCCAGACGGTCGGTGGTCATGCGGCCGGTGCGGTCGCCGTGTCTCGCCGACGGCTGGGACGATCTTCCACGGCACCCGCACGCCGCTGACGGTGTGGTTCGCCGCGGCGTTGCAGATGACCAGCCAAAAGCACGGGATCTCCGCTCTGGGCCTCAAGCGTGTGCTCGGGATCGGCTCTGAGCAGACCGCGTGGGCGATGCTGCATCGCTACCGCACCGCGATGGTCCGTCCCGGCCGCGAGGGCAATTGTCAAATCTTGTGGATCTGGCAATCGAGGATTGATCAGGCGGCGACCTTCTCGTCGGTCATTTCGTCGTCGTGGTTGTCGTCGTCTGTGACTCGGATGCCGTCCTTGAACTTCACGCCGTCGAGTACGTCGGCGACGAGGTGGTGGCCGTTGAACCGCCGCCAGCGTTCCTGGGCGGTCGCGAGCAGCTTGTAGGCCATCGCGAGCGCGGCGGTCTTGGAGCCGGCGCCCTTCGTGACCCGGTGCGGAGGCGGACGGTCGCGAACGCGCTCTCGATCGGGTTCGTCGTTCGTAGGTGGCGCCAGTGCTCGGCGGGATAGTCATAGAACGCGGTCAGCTGCGTCCAGTCACGGTCGAGCTTGGCCAGCGCCTTGGGGTACTTGGCGCCGAACTCCTCGCGGAATACCTCAAGCGCGAGCCTGGCGTCCTTGCGGGTCGGTGCCTCGATGATCTCCGACAGCAACCCCTTCGCGCGCGTGTGCAGACGTTTGGGCAGGCAGTCGATGACATTCCCCGAGGCGTGAAACCAGCAGCGCTGCTCTGACGCGCCGGGGTACACGTCGCGGAGCGCGGCCCACGCGCCCAGCGCACCGTCGCCGATCACGAGCTTGGGTTCGTTCAGGCCACGGCGCTTGAGATCGCGCAACACGCCCGCCCAGGACTCGGTGCTCTCGCGGTAGCCGTCCTCGACCGCCAACAGCTCCTTCTCGCCGTCGTCGCGGACGCCGATCACGATCAGCAGGCAGACCTTCGGGTCCTCACCGAGCCGGACCGAGACGTGGATCCCGTCCATGAACAGGTAGGCGTAGCGGGCAAAAGACAGCAACCGCTTTGAGAACCGATCGTGGTGGGCCTCCCACTCTTTGCACATCCGGCTGATCGTCGTCGCAGACAGCCCAGCGGCGTCCTCGCCGAGCAACTGCTCAAGCGCCGGCTTGAAGTCACCAGTCGACAGCCCGCGCAGATACAGGATCGGGATCACCTCTGAGACCTTCGGTGAGCGGCGCGCGTACGCCGGCAGGATCCGCGAGCTGAACCTCTGCCGCTCGCCCTGATCGTCGACGCGCTTGTCGTTCACCCGCGGCGCCTTGATCGGGATCGTCCCTGACCCGACGGTGACTTTGCGCTCCCGCGCGCGGCCGTTGCGGACCACCAGCCGGTGCCCATCCCCGTCGACCTCGTCGGTAAACCGCTCGACGTACTCATCGGCCTCGGCGCGCAACGCGGCGGCGATCATCCGCCTTGCGCCCTCCCTGGCGAGCTCGTCCAGCGCGATCGTGAGCTCCTCGCTGCTCTCCTCCACCGGCAGCGTGCGAACATTCGTCATCGGCGTGCCTTCCTTTCCCGCCTCCTGGCGGTCGGTCTTGATCAACCGGGAAGGTACGCCGCCTTCATCCTCAGCGCCGCGATCCACAAGTTTCGGTTATAGCCCCAGGCGCAGGGGTTCGACCGGCACGCAAGGCCCACCGGCGCCGTGCAGGAAGGTCGAGCTGATCACATGCAAGACCCGCGCCAAGACCATCAAGCGGCGTAGCGTGCGATGGAGCGCTCAGATGAGCCCGGCGCTGCCCCGACATCCCCATCATCTACGGGCCGCCCATCCTCCGACCCGGTTTGAAGGGGCAATACCGCTACCGGGATTCGAATTGGGTTGCGGGGCCTGAAAACCCTATAGATACGGGGTTTTTGCTGGCTTCATGACCCGGTGGGACCCGGTGGGACCCGCTGGAATCTTGCATTAGGGTCCCACGATCGGCCTCGTCGCGGTGCCTCGCGAAGTAGGCGTCCAGGCGCTGCGCCGCCTCGCCCAGATCCTCCTCGACGACCTTGCCGTAGCGGTTGAAGGTCGTGCGCACGTCGGTGTGCCCGATGAACTCGGAAACCTTCTTCCAGTCAAGGCCGCAGGCGATCATGTAGCTGGCGGCGCAGTGCCGTGCCTCATGCGCGGTCAGCGGCTCGAGCCCGGCTGCGCTCCACGCCTTGCGGGCCCGTGCGCGCACCGTCGAGGGATAGAACGGGTCCGCCGGCGTTCGCCCGAGGAACAGCTGCGCTCCGTGGCGGCCGGTCTGCAGCTTGTGGGCGCGGCAGATGCGGCGCAGCTCGCCCATCATCGGAACCTCGCGCTTGCCGGCGAACGACTTCGGCGCGATCTCGCCCTCCACGTCGTCCCAGCCGCGCCGGACCCGCACGAGGCCTGACTCGAAGTCGACGTCGTCGACTCGGAGAGCGCGCAGCTCGCCGCGGCGCAGCCCGGCGTAGAACGCCAGCGCCCAGAACGCCTGCTCGGATTCAGGCAGCGCCGCGATCAGCGCCTCTGCCATCGCCGGCGCCTCGATCCGGGTGCGGTTGTTGCGGATCACGGGCAGGTTGAGCCGGGCGCAGGGATCGACCATCAGCTCGTCGTTGTCGATCGCTCGGCGGAGGATCACGCGCAGCGGATCAAGCCGGTTGTGCACGGTCGACGGCGAGGCGCCGCCGGCGCGCATCTCCTCGATGAGGCCCTGGACGTCGGCGCGCCTCAGCGAGCCGACCTTGCGATGCCCGAGCAGCGGATACGCGTAGGTCCTGAGCGCGTGCTCGTACGTGCGGATCGTCTTGGGCTTGTAGGCCTTGCCGCTGCGGTCGAGCACTGCACCGGTGCGCATGCCCAGGATCAGCGCGTCGCCGGCCTCCTGGACCGTGGTCGGGGCAGCGCGCCGAAGGCGGCCCTGGCGCAGCGCGATCACCGCCTCCTGGCGCCATGCGACCGCCTCGGCCTTGCTCGCGGTCCAGTGCGAGCGGATCTTGCGGCCGTCGGCTGCCTTCACGTGGCCCCGGTAGCGCGGCTCGCAGTTACAGCGCCTGCCCGCTTGGCTGGCGCAGGTCTTGGCGTGCCGCACCTCGATTCCGACATCTCGCCTTGTCCTGCTCACTTCTCACATGCTGGCGCAGGATCCGGCGGCCGCAAGTCGATCAGAGGATCTCGTCGGCCAATGAGTCGACAGCGCGCCTGAGTTCGTCCACCGGGAACAGACGCTTGCGACCGCGTCGCAGGACCCGGAGGTTGGGTCGGATGTACTCGACGAAGAACTCCTCGCTGCAGCCCAGGGCCGCGCACGCCTCCTGCTGGGTGAGCGCGATCCGCGGCACCGGCGCGACGAACGAGTCCGACGGCTGGTGATCGTCGCGACTGCGATGACGCGGCTCCGCCATCAACTCATCCTATCGTCGTGCACAGAACACCAAATCCGCAAAGTAACTCGGAAACGCTACGCCGGGCGTCGGACGGACGGCCACGCGCGCCGCTACTGAGTGCGGACCCTGAGACGGGCTTGCACTCGAGCTCCTTGAGCGCCGGGCGCTGTGGCTCTCGGTGCTAGGCGGGCGAGAGCGGGTCGTGCGCGAGCTGGGCCGGCGTCAGCCTGCACTCGGCCCAGACATCGTCGACATCGCGGTTGTTGTGCGCGGCGACCCGCTTGAGGAAGTCCCACGGCTCGCGGTGCGGGTTGCTCGCGGCGTTCAGAGTCCAGACCTGGGGCGCGTCCGGCTGCGTGCGCTTGCAGATCCCACCGAGGTACGCGAACAGCAAGCCTGAGGCCTTGACCGGATTGTGGCCTGACTCGATCGCGACGACCAGCGTCAGCTTCGTCTGGATCAAGGCCGCGAGCTCCGGGGCCTGGTTCAACATGCTGCTGTCGGTCGTGATCAGCCCGTCCCATGGTGAGGCATGGTGGTGGAGCGCGAGCAGCAGCTCCCAGTCGTCGAGATCGGGCATCCGGGGATCGATCCTGTCGACTCGTACCAGCTCTGCCTCTGCCTGAAAATCGGACAGCACGCTGACGATCGGGTCTGGGAAGTTGTGGTCGAGCGCGAACAGCCGGGGCATCCGCGGCCGCTTCCGCGCTCAGGCCGCGGCTAGCGCCGGGCGCAGGTTCTGCTCGAGCTGTCGTTCAAGATCAAGCGCGTCGTCGATCGCCCGAGGCTCGATGTCTGGGTACAGCCGGTAGATCTTGGCCTGCGGCAGGCCGCTGGTGGCGAGCGCGCCGACGGCCTGTGACTCAAGCCGCGTGTGCGCGACATGCGGCGCGCCGCCGAGCTTGCCGGGCACGATTCGCAGCAGCGGCCGCGGCCGCACCAGATCGGGTCCGCGCGGACCCTCCACGGCAACGAATGGCTCGATCACGTCGAGCAGTTCCTGACCTGCGACGTCGAGCGCGCGCTGGCGACCCGGGGCCTCGGGACTCGGCTCGGAGAGGACCTGGACGTTGCCGCCCCGGTCGACGCGGACCGCCGGCCCGGTCTCTTCGCTCCACAGCCGCAGGTCAAGCTCCGCGAGCTGCGCCAGCGCACGCCTGACCGCCGGCATCGTCGTCCTCGGGATCGCCAGTCCATCCGGCGCCTCCTTGACCTGGCGAAGCCAGTAGATGATCCGAAGCCCCATCAGGTCCGGATAGGACCACAGCTTGACCCTCTGGGCCGAGATACTCGGCACGAGCACGTCGTGGCGCGCCCACCAGTGGACGGTCGACAGTGGCACGCCCGAGAGCGCCGCGGCCCGGTCAGCGGTGTATGCACCGCGCTGCATCATCGGACAAAGGTATTCGACCTGGCGGCCGAAGTTGCCTGCGCCACAGGCCGTCGAGGACACGCGCCGCAAAGGCCGGCGAAAAGCGCAGCGTCGCGCCCGCGGCTTCACACCCCCGCCGGGCGGCAACGTCGCGTGAAATCTCATCGAGGCGCGAAGCGCCGAGATCCCCAGCTCGACCTCCCGCGCGCACGACACCAGCGCCCGGTCCCCCGACCCTCCTTCCCCAGCCGCAGTTGGCTGGACCCCCCACGGGCGGACGACCGACGGCGACCACGCCCGCTAGGCCGACCTGCGTCGCTTGCGCGCAACGGCCGGCAGGAGCCCGCTCGCTCGATCTTCGCGCTCGATGGCTTCGGCAAGCTGCGCGACGACCTCGGCCAGGTCGGCGTAGGCACGGCCAACCGCCCGCATGCTCCTACCCTCGCTCACGCGGTCAAGCTCGGCGACCGCTTCGTCAAAGCGGGTCCAGAGCTTCTCCGGCCCCCGCCGCCCGGAGCCGGGCTGCAGCTCATACGGCGGCTTTGCGCCACCGCGCGCGGGCGGCCACTCGAACCCGTCCTCGGCCGCTGCCTCGCAGGCCGTCGCGCGCTGTGCGGCAGCACTGGCAAGCGCCGCGAGACGCGCGCTGAAACCGGCGTCGGGAGGCGCGAGGACGTGGCCTTGCAGCGCCTCGCGCCAAACCCGCCGTGCCTCCTGAAATGCCTGCTCGGAATCGGCCATCAACCCCCCAGAGATGACTCCGCGGCATCGTCACCCGCGCGGCGCGCGCTGACGCGGGGAAGCGGCGCCGGCGGCTTGTCGGGGTCGAACTCCCATGGGCTCTCGCCCCCGCGGACCGGCGCGTCGCCGCGCATCCGCTCGACCTCGGCGCGCGCGATCAGAAACCGGTTGCCGATCCGCACGCCCGCCAGCTGCCCGGCTCGAATCCAGTTGCGAATCGTCTGGCTGGTCGCGCTGAGCGCTTCGGCGGCCTGGGAGACGGTCAGGAGCTCGGGGTCGTTCACGGGGTCAAGAGCAAAAAACGCAAAGCATGTGCAGATGCGATTCTGACACCGGCCGCGGTCGCAAGCATCCGGGGCTCGAAGCCGGGCGCGCCTGAGCGAGCCGGCTGTCCCGCGCCCACTGTGTCCTGCTCCCGGCATTCTCTTCTCGACGCCGGCCCGATCCGGGTTGGATGCCGAGGCCGATGCTCAGAGCGCCGTGTCGGCGAGCGCGTCGATAACGCGACGCAGCTCGTCGACGGGGAACAGGCGCTTGCGACCCCGGCGTACGACCCGCATGTGGGGCCGCACATGCTCGACGAAGAACTCCTCGCTGCAGCCCAATGCCGCGCACGCCTCCTGCTGCGTGAGCGCGATCCTCGGCACCGGCGCAATCAGGAAGAAGCGGTCATCGACGACATGTGGCGAACCGGCGTCGGCCTCTCGACGAGCTGGCGATTGATCGCCCGTCGCACGCTGATCTGAATCTCTCACACCCTCTATGCGTCGCAGCGGGGCCAACTACGACACTTTTCTTTCGCGGGACCCATCCAGCGGTCGACGTGCGCGTCACCCCAGGCCCCATCCCTGGTCCCGGTCGACCGATGGACCGTCGAGACCGAGCGCGGCGCGCGTGTCGGTGATCGCTCGCTCGGCCAACCTGGTGTCGGTGCTTGCCTCCGGCTGCTCGCCGAGCGCATGGTCGGGATAGGTGACGTCGTGGTCGAGCCGGTAGCCGGCCAGTTCACGCGCCGTGCGCTGCCAGCGAACTTGCAGCCGGGAATCCTCGGGCTCGGGCCCGAGCGTGTTCTGCAGCCAAACCGGGTTACGCTCGATCTCCTCGGCGACCAGCTGGTCGCGCAACTCCCAGCGCTCCCGGAAGATCGCGTGGCGCCGTTCCTGCAACTCCGCGGCCTCGGCGGCGACGATGTCGCGGTCGCCGACTCGCTCGGCCAGCCGGTCTCGCTGCTCATGCCTGGCGGCCAGATCGACGTCAAGCCGCCCCAGGTCAAATCGCCGCGTCTTGCGCTCCCGCCACCCGCGCTGCATCGCGAGCCGATCGCGATGGACTTGCAGGTCGGCGATCACCGTCTCTACCGAGGCGAGCGATTCCAGCTCATCAAGGGGGAGTGCCGCCAGCTCCCTGTTGACAGCCGTCAGCTCGGCTCGAAGCTGCGCAAGCCGCGCCCGTCCCGCCTCGTCCGCTGGGCCCGCCCTGTGCGGGGACGTCGTCTCGGTCAGCGGCGTGTCCGTCTGGGCCTGTTCGAGCGCGAGGTCCTCGTCGTCGCGCTCGCGCATCCGCAGCGCCATCCGCTGGACCGGGCCGCTGATCGCCGCGGCTGGGGCGGGGGCGATCTCGGCGCGCTGGTGCTGGTGCTCGGTCAGGTCGTCGACGAGCAGGATCTCGGTCGGCTCCCGCGCGCGCGACAGCGCCGTGTAGGACCAGTTACGCGTGAAATCACCCGGCCGTCCCACGACCGCGGCCCACTGGACCGTCGCGCCCTGCATCCCGTGAGCGGTCAGCGCATAGGCGTGCTCCAGATGCCGGCCCGCGTACTCGCCATCGACCCGCCGCAGCGCACCAGTGTCGGTCCGCAGACCGATCCCCAGTCGGTCATCGACGCGGGTGATCGTGCCGCGGGTGCCGTTGTCGAGGTCAAGCTCGCGATCGTTACGCCGCGCGATCACCCGATCACCGACCCGCCACTCCCTGCCCGCAACCACGGTCCCCTCCCCCAGCTCCTCGCGCTCCGAGAGCTTCTCGCGGGCGAGCTGGTTGAGCCGCTCCCGCCGCGCGTTGTCACGACAGATCAACACCGCCTGCTCTGGACCGAACCGCTCGCGCGCGTCCAGCCAGCGCTGTACCGCCGCGTCCTCGGCCAGCCGCTGCGCGCCGTCACCGCAGTACACGACCAGCTCACCGGCGGACTGCTTCTGAGCGAGGTAGGCGTCGGGTTGGCCGCGGTGGACCTTCGCCAGCGCACGCCGCTCGCCCGGATCACGCTGGCGCATCACCTCACGCAACTCAAACGACCCCACCCTGCGTGTCAACGCCCCCAACCACCCGCCCGCCTGCACCGCCGACAGCTGCCCCGAATCACCGAACGCGACCACCTTCACATCCGCCGCCACCGCCGCGTCCAACAGCCGAGCTGACGCCCGCGTGCCCGCCATCCCCGCCTCATCCACAACCAACACCACCGGCACCGACCCGCTCACATCGCGCGTCTGGGGATCGCGGCGCAGTGCGTCCGGGTCATGCTCGAGCGCCACCAGCCACCCGTCCAGAGTCCGAGACTGCTCGATCCCGGCCTGCTCCTTGAGCTCCCGGACCGCGCGGCCCGTCGGCGCAGCACCAAGCACCCGGTAGCCGGCGCGCTCATACACCCCGCGCAGCGCGGCCGCGCTGGTCGTCTTGCCCGTCCCCGCCAGCGCCTCGACCGTATCGATCCGATTACCCGACCCAGCGACGCCGATCACCACCCGCTCCTGTTCCTCGGACAGCGGCCGCCCGTCCCGGGTGATCGCCATCAGCACGTCGACCTCCCCCACCACCGCGACACCCTGACCACGACCCGCGACCGCAGCGCTGACGATCCGCTCCTCCGCATCCAAAAGCTCCCGGGTCGTGAACCGCCTGGCCGACACATCATCCGTGAGCGCGACGACCTCGCCGCTGCCCAGCAGCCGCCGCGAGAGCCGCTCGACGCCTCGGGCGTCGAGGCCCTGCCCAGCCGCCGCGGCTACCGCCATCACGACATCGCGCTGCGCGAACGTGTTCGCGCCCGCAGTCAACCCCGACTCGCCGAACAAGCTCGCGGCCAGGGACCGCTCGTCGACCGGCGCGACCGACCTCGCCGACGGGAGCGCCGACAGCCGCTCAAGCTCGTCCTGGCCGAGGCCGTGCTCCGCCGCCCTCGCCCGGACCTCGGCGCGCCAGTCGCGCTCGTCGACCTCGCGCTTGACCTCCCTCGTGTCAAACGCGATCCGCTCACGCCCCCCATCCCCCACCGCGACCCCGGCGTCCACCAGCTCACGCTCGCGCTCGAGGATCCGCTGGCGCCGCGTCGAGAACTCCCGCAACACCGGCTCCGGGACCTGTTCGAGCTCGGCCATCCCGTTACGCACCGGCCCCCACGAGGCCCACGGGAGGCGCTCACGGACCGCCTGGCGCAGATGCGCCTGATACACCGACCCGCCCGCCTTCGCGTGCTCGTAGATGTGCCGCGCGTCAAGTGCCGTCCACCGGCCATCCGCGCCGCGGGCCATGTTCGCCGCCACCACATGCGTGTGCAGCTGCGGATCCTGCGCCCGGCTCATCCGATGCCTGTACGCCGCCGCCACAAACCCGCCCGCCGGCTCTGACCGCGCCCGCTCCCAACCTCGCGGATCACCACGCTCACGCTCGGCCTTGGTCCCGTTATGGCCGCGCCGGACCCGGCACGCCTCCCGCTCCAGATACGACACCGCAGCGTCGACCGCCTCCTCATGCGCCTCGGCCAGCGCCGCCGACAGCCGCTCGTCGCCGACCGCGAACAACACGCTCACGCTCTTCGGCGCACTGAACGTCAAATCAATCGCCGCCATCGACACATTCCCCGACCGCACCGCCAACTCCTCCCCGGTGCCCGGATTCCGGCCGTCCATCAACGCCTTCAACCGCTCCACATCCAGCTCGCCGCTGAGCCCCAACTCCCCCGCGCCACGACCCGCCCACCGGCCCGGAGCCTCACCCCGACCCGCGTAATAGTCCTCCCGACCCTGCGCGACCTGCTCCTCGTAATACAGCTGCTGCCCCCGCGCCATCCCCACCTTCCCGATCGACAACATCAGCCAACAGCAGGTCGATCAGCGAAATCGG
>JAJZWB010000005.1 GCA_021846845.1 Actinomycetes bacterium
GGTCTCGATGATCACCAGGTCCACGCCGCCGTCGATCAGGCCCGTGGCCTGCTGCTCGAACACGTCGACGAGCTCGGCGAAGCCGATCGCTCCCAGCGACGGGTCGTCCGACGCCGGCAGGAACCCGGTCGGTCCGATGGAGCCGGCCACAAGCCGATGCTCGCCCGCCGCCCGCCGAGCGAGCTGGGCGGCCTTCAGGTTGATCTCGTGCGTGTGGTCCTCCAGACCCCATTCGGCGAGCTTGAGCCGGCTGGCCTGGAAGGTGTCGGTCTCCACCACGTCCGCCCCGGCCGCGAGCATCGACTCGTGGACGCCCTGGATCACGTCGGGGCGGTTGAGCACCAGCGCCTCGTGACAGCGACCGGGCAGGCGATAGTCGTCCTGGAGGCTGAGGTCAAGCTGCTCCAGGGTCGCGCCCATGCCCCCGTCGTAGACGAGCGTGCGCTCCCTGCTGGCGACGATGAAATCTCGCATCGGGCTCAGGGTAGCAACCTTAACAAGAACGTGTCAATGTTGGGCGGGCGCCGCGTCAGACCTAGATCATCGCCGGTGGCGCAGCGGGCTGGATCCGCACCGGGGTCCCGGTCTCGGCCGCCTCGCGCAGGGCTTCGATCGTCCGCGCCTGGCTGACCGCCTCGGTCCGTCCCAGCAGCGGCGAGAGCCCGCCGCGGATCGCTGTCGCGATGTCCTCCACCTCCAGCAGGTAGGGGTCGGCGCCGGGGACCGGGATCACCTCGGCGCGGCCGCCCCGGCGCAGCTCTATCCCCGGCTCGTTGCACAGCCACGGGTCGGGGACGTGCAGGCTCGCCTCGTCGCCGACGATCTCGAGCCCCTGTCTCGGCGCGAGCCGTATCCCGGCGTCGAACTGAGCGATCACCCCATCCAGGTGCTCCAGCGTGCCCGCGAACCGGACGTCGACCCCGTCGCCGCCGATCGCCCGCCATCCGCTCACCCGCACCGGCTCGCCCGCGATCAGCCTCGCCGCATCGACGCAGTAGCAGCCGACGTCCAGCAGCGCGCCCCCCTGGAGAGTCGCGCTCAGCCGGACGTCATGCGGGTCGCCCAGCGGGAAGCTGAACGAGGCACGGATCAGGCGCGGAGAGCCGATCGCCCCGCCGCGCACGAGCTCCGCCAGCCGGCGCGTCTGGGGATGGTGGCGGTACATGAACCCCTCGCTGAGCAGCCGTCCCGCGCGCTCGGCCGCGTCGAACAGGGAGGCGGCCTCGCCGGCGCGGGCGCTCAGCGGCTTCTCGCAGAGGACGTGCTTGCCAGCCTGGAGCGCACGCAGTGCCCACTCGGGGTGCAGCCCGTTGGGCAGCGACACGTAGACCGCCTCGATGTCCGGGTCGGCCAGCAGCGCCTCATATCCGGCGTGCGCGCGCGGGATGCCGTGGCTGCGCGCGTACTCGGAGGCACGCCCGCCGTCGCGGCTGGCGACCGCGAGCACCTCGCACAGCGGCGAGGCGGCGATCGCCTCCTCGATCCTCCGGTTGATGCGGGCCGTCGAGAGCAGCCCCCAGCGCACGGGTTCGGCGCGCCCCACGTCAGGAGCGGTGCCCAGAGCTCGGCGGCACCTGGCCCGTGGTCAGGCTCTCGGCTGCTCCGGGCGCGCCGGTGCCCGTGGTCAGGCTCTCGGCTGCTCCGGGCGCGCCGGTGCCCGTGGTCAGGCTCTCGGCCGATCCGCGCGTTGCGGCTAGGCTCCCGCACGGCCATCCGCCCGGCGCCCCGCGGATCGTGAGGCCGGCGGCACGGCCGACCCGCGGCGGTCGCTCGGGTCCGAGCGAGAGCGGCGCGCCGGCCATGATCAACAGCAGCCGGACCGCTGGAGGATGTCGTTGACCAACACCGAGCGGAGCGTACACAGTGGTTGAGGCCGTGACGGCCTTCGCGCCCGGGCGCGTGAACCTGATCGGCGAGCACACCGACTACAACGGCGGTCTCGCGCTGCCGTTCGCGATCGACCTCGGCGTCACGGTAAGCGCCGCCGGCACCGGCGGCCGTCGCGTGCACGTGCTGGCATCGGACCTCGGGGCGCGTGACACGTTCGACCTGGTCGCGCCGCCCGCATGCGCGGGCTGGCGCGCGTTCGCACGCGGTGCGGCGGCAGAGCTGCGCGCCGCCGGCGCACACCTGTCAGGAGCGCGCCTGGAGGTCTCAGGGACGGTCCCGCGCGGCGGCGGGCTGGCATCGTCGGCAGCGCTCGAGGCGGCCCTGTGCCTGGCGCTCCTGGAGGTCTCCGGCCAGCCGGCTCCCGACCGCATGAGCCTGGCCCGGATCTGCTCCAGGGTCGAGAACGAGTGGGTCGGCGCTCCCACCGGGCTGCTGGACCAGATCGCGTCGCTCTGCGGCGAGCGAGGGCGGGCGCTGCTGATCGACTTCGCGTCGCTTGAGGTGACCCCGGTCCCGCTGGAGCTGGAGGGCTTCCGGCTGGTGACGCTCGATTCGGGTCAGCGGCGCGCAAACGCCGATCTCACGGGCGGCTACCGCACCCGCCGCGCCGAGTGCGAGCGCGCCTGCGAGCTGCTCGGTGTCGACACGCTGCGCGGCGCCACCGGGGCGCACGCGCAGCGGCTGCCGGAGCCGCTGCGATCGCGTGCGCTGCACGTGATCGGCGAGAACGAGCGCGTCCGCCTTGCCGTCGCGGCGCTCAGGGCCGGCGACGCGGTCCTGCTGGGCGAGCTGCTGGATGCCTCGCACGCGAGCCTGCGGGACCTGTTCGAGGTCTCCACGCCCGCCGTCGAGGCCGCTGTCGAGCGGCTTCGGCGAGCCGGGGCGATCGGCGCGCGGCTCTTGGGCGGCGGCTTCGGCGGACACGTGCTGGCGCTGCTGCCCGCCGCCGCGCCGGTGCCCGACGGCGCGCTCGAGGTGCGCCCCGGCCCGGGCGCGAAGGTCGTCGCCGGGCCGGCTCCGGAGACCCGCGGCGCGCAGGCGGCCGCTCCGATCCGAGCCCGGGACGGGGGCGGCGCCTCCCGGCCCGGCAAAATTGATCGCATGACCGATTCGGGACTGGAGGCGGCGACGCAGAAGATGCGGGCCGCCGGGGCGCACGAGGAGGCGATCAGCTCGTTCCAGAGCGCCTACACGCGCCTGAAGTCGGGCGAGGCGGCGCTGCTCGCGAGCGCCGAGCTGGAGCCGGCAGGCGAGGTGCCGGGACTTGAGGAGCTGCCCGGCGCCGATCCGGCGCAGGCGCTCTCGGCGGTCGCCATGGTCAAGCTCAACGGCGGCCTGGCGACGACCATGGGGCTGCGCGAGCCCAAGTCGCTGATCGAGGCCCGGGACGGCCGCTCGTTCCTGGAGATCATCATCGGCCAGGTGCTGGCGCTCAGGCGCCGCCATGGGATCTCGCTGCCGCTGCTGCTGATGGACTCGGATGCGACGCGCGACGCGACGCTGCGCGAGCTGGCGCGCCATCCGGAGCTCGCCGTCGACGGGCTGGATCCCGACTTCCTCCAGAGCATGGTCCCGAAGCTGGAGGAGGCGACGCTCGCGCCGGCGCGCTGGCCGGAGGAGCCGGCGTTGGAGTGGTGCCCTCCCGGCCACGGCGACGTCTACGGCGCGCTGCGCCGGTCGGGGGCCCTGGACGCGCTGCTCGCGCGCGGCTTCCGCTACGCGATGATCTCCAACGCAGACAACCTGGGGGCCCGCGTGGACGCGCGGATCGCCGCGCACCTCGCGGCGCATGAGATCCCGTTCCTGATGGAGGTCGTGCAGGGGACGGAGGCCGACCGCAAGGGTGGGCACGTCGCGAGGCGCCGCTCCGACGGGCGCCTGGTGCTGCGTGAGACGGCGCAGACGCCGCCGGAGGACGCCGAGTCATTCAGAGACCACCGGCGCTGGCGTTGGTACAACACGAACACGATCTGGATCGACCTGCGGGCTCTGTCCGGCGCCCTGGAGCGAACCGGTGGGGTCCTGGAGCTGCCGCTGATCGTCAACCGCAAGACCGTCGATCCGCGCGATGCGGGATCGACGCGGGTGGTGCAGCTGGAGAGCGCGATGGGGGCGGCGATCGGCAGCTTCGAGGGTGCGCGGCTGCTGCGCGTGCCGCGCACCCGCTTCGCGCCCGTCAAGACCACCGACGACCTGCTGGTGCTGCGCTCCGACGTCTACGAGATGGATGCCGATCTCGACGTGACGCCGGTGCCGGAGCGGGTCGACGAGCTGCCGTACGTCGAGCTCGACCCTCGCTTCTACAGGCTGATCGACGACTTCGAGGCGCGCTTCCCGGGCGGGCCGCCCTCGCTGCGCGAGGCCCGGCGGCTGATCGTGAGCGGCGATGTGACCTTCGGCGCGGGGATCCGCGTCCGCGGCGACGCACGGGTGCGGGCGCTACAGCCGACCTCGCTTGAGCCGGGCACGGTCCTGGGGTCGGCGGCATGAGCGACGCGATGTCGGCATCCGGCGCCGCGGGCGGGGAGGAGGCCGGCGAGGTCGACGTCGACGCGGCCGACGGCCGCTCGCGGGCCGGCGCGGGCCCGGAGGCGATCTCGATCGTGCTGGCCGACGATCACAACCTGGTGCGCGCCGGGCTGCGGCTGCTGCTCGAGGCCGAGGAGGGCTTCTCGGTCATGGCGGAGGCCGGCGACATCGCGACCGCGCAGCGGCGCGTCGGCGCGCATCGCCCGGACGTGATCGTGCTGGACATCAACATGCCCGACGGCTCCGCGATCGACGCGATCCCCGCGATCCGGGCTGCCTCGCCGCGGACGCGGATCGTGATGCTCACGGTGCACGGCGACCCCGAGCTCGCCAGCGACGCGCTGAAGGCCGGCGCCTCTGCCTTCGTGCTCAAGGAGTCGGCCAGCGCCGAGCTGATCCAGGCCGTCCGGCTCGCCGCCTCGGGCCGCACCTATCTCAATCCGGAGCTCGGCGCGAGCATCGCCGCCCGCGGCGCGGTCGCCGCGCGGTCGCCGCACGATCTGACCGAGCGCGAGATCGAGGTGCTCAAGCTGCTCGCGCTCGGGCACACGAACGCCGAGATCGCAAAGCAGCTGTACCTCAGCGTGCGCACGGTGGAGTCCCACCGAGCCCATCTGCAGCGCAAGACGCAGATCTCCTCGCGCGCGCAGCTGGTGGTCTACGCGCGCGAGCACGGGCTGCTCTGAGCCGGGCCGGCGGCGAGCGGCCCTTGCGCGGTCGCGCGCCGGCCCTCCGAGGTCGCCGCCGGCCCGTGCGGGGGCGGGCGGCGACCCGGGTCCGGCTACTTGACGAACAGGATCTCGGAGTACTTCGGGAGCGGCCAGAGATCGTCCGCGACGACCCGCTCCAGCCGGTCGGCCGCCTCCCGGACGGCGTTCATCGCCGGGATCGTGGTGTGGAGCATGTAGACGGCGTGCTCCATCGTGTCGCGCGGCTGGTTCTCGGCCAGGTTGGCCGACTCCAGCTCGCGCAGGCAGTCGACGAAGGCGCTGATCAGCGCCTCGGTCTCGGAGGCGAGCTCGCCCAGCTGCGCGGACATCAGCAGCGACAGGTGGCGCGCCGCGGCGGGCAGCAGCATCGTGCGAGCGATCGACGCGGCCGTCTCGGCCTCGATGTTGATCTTCGTCACGTACTGCTCCAGGAACACCTCGTAGCGGCTCTCGAGCTCACGCTGGGAGAGCACCCCGTAGTTGGAGAACACCGCGATGGTGTCGTCCGCCACCAGGTAGGGGAGCGCGTCCGGTGTCGCTCTGAGGTTCAGCAGCCCGCGGCGCTCTGCCTCGGCGTGCCACTCGTCGGAGTAGTTGTCGCCGCCGAAGACGATGCGTCTGTTCTCCGCGTAGCTGCGCTGCAGGATCGGCCGCAGCGCCGACTCGAGCTCTGTGCCGCTCTCCAGGGCCGTCTCTAGCTCCTCGGCTAGGTAGTCGATCGCCTCGGCGACGATCGTGTTGAGCACCGTGTTGGGCAGCGACAGCGACATGCTGGAGCCGAGCGCGCGGAACTCGAACTTGTTGCCGGTGAACGCGAACGGGCTCGTGCGGTTGCGATCGCCGCCGTCCATGGGCAGCGGCGGCAGGACCGGTGTGCCGAGGCCGAGGAACGACTCCGGCGTCGACTCGCCGACCTCGCCGCGCTCGATCGCGCTGAAGACCTTCTCCAGCTCGGTGCCGAGGAAGACCGAGATGATCGCCGGCGGCGCCTCGTTGGCGCCGAGCCGGTGGTCCTGTCCGGGCGACGCGATCGAGGCCCGCAGCAGCCCCTGGTGCTTGTTGACGGCCTGGATCACGGCCGCGCAGAAGAACAGGAACTGGAGGTTCTCGTGCGGGGTCTCCCCGGGGTCGAGCAGGTTCTCGCCCAGGTCGGTGGCCATCGACCAGTTGTTGTGCTTGCCCGACCCGTTGACCCCCGCGAACGGCTTCTCGTGCAGCAGGCAGACGAGCCCGTAGCGGTGGGCGGTGTTCTGCAGGATCTGCATCGTCAGCTGCTGGTGGTCGGCCCCGACGTTGGAGTTCTCGAAGATCGGGGCGATCTCGTACTGGCTCGGGGCCACCTCGTTGTGGCGCGTCTTGACCGGCACGCCGAGCTTCTGCAGCTCGAGCTCGGTCTCCAGCATGTACGCCAGGACCCGCTCGGGGATCGAGCCGAAGTAGTGATCGTCGAGCTCGTGGCCCTTGGGCGGCTTGGCGCCGAACAGGGTCCGTCCGCAGGTGACGAGGTCGGGGCGCTCGAAGTAGTACTGCTCGTCGATCAGGAAGTACTCCTGCTCGGGGCCCACGGTGGTGAGCACGCGCTGCGCCTCGGCGTTGCCGAACAGCCGCAGCGCCCGCATCGCGGACTTCGACAGCGCGTCCATCGACCGCAGAAGGGGGATCTTGTGGTCCAGCGCCTCGCCCGTCCAGGACGCGAACGCGGTGGGGATGCACAGCAGGGCGCCGTTCGGATTCTCAAGGATGAACGCGGGGCTGGTCGGGTCCCAGGCCGTGTAGCCGCGAGCCTCGAAGGTCGCGCGGACGCCGCCGGTCGGGAACGAGGAGGCGTCGGGCTCGCCCTGGATCAGCTCCCTGCCGGAGAACTCGGCGAGTGCCGTGCCCTCGCCGGTGGGCGCGTAGAAGCTGTCGTGCTTCTCGGCGGTGAGGCCCGTCAGCGGCTGGAACACGTGCGTGTAGTGCGTGGCGCCCTTCTCCAGCGCCCACTCCTTCATCGCCAGCGCGACCGCGTCGGCGAGGCTCGTGTCCAGCGCCTCGCCCCTGGCCAGGGTGTTCGACAGGCGCTTGTAGACGTCCTTGGGCAGACGCTGGCGCTGGATCGCCGGGCTGAAGACGTTGTCCCCGAAGAACTGGTTGTCGGAGATGGTCAGGTCCGCGGTTCCGATCATGTTCCCGTCAGGGCTCCACCGGCGCGCGGCGTGAAGGTTGTGCTGGCGCATGGGCATCTGTCTGGCTGTTCCTTTGTTTCGCTCTCTGAATCGGCAGTCGCGGCGGCTGGGCGCGCCGATCGGCGTCTCCGGGAGACGTGGGGATCAGCCTAGGTCACGGCACGCTCTCCGTCACTATCCCTATGTCCAAATCGTGTGGGCCGTGCGGCGGGGCCGCCGTCGAGCCGGCACGAGCGGACCGGCACGAGCGCACCGGCGCCGGTTTGAGCCGTGCGGCGGGGCCGCCTGCGCGGCACTGGCGGACCGGCACCCGGGGCGGGTACGGCCCGGCTCAGGCGGGCTATCAGCGTCTGACGCCCAGCACGGGGATCGACAGCGCCGGGGTGCGGACCAGGCACGACGACGGGGGGGCTGCGGCGGCGCCCGCGGGGAACGCCAGCGCGAGGGCGTCGGCGATCAGGTGCGCGCGGGTCGCGTAGCCCGGCGAGTAGTAGTGGATCCCGTCGGGTATGAACCACCGGCGCCTGGCCACCGAGGCCCAGTCGAACACCCGCATGTTCGGGTAGCGCAGGCACGCCCGCAGCAGCGCGCGGTTCCAGCCCTGCATGTTCTGCTCCGCGTAAGGGCCGGACGTGTTCAGCGTCTTGACGTTGACCCACATCACCGGCTGGTCGCCGATCGTCGACATCATCTCCGCGATCCGCGCGGCGTAGCCGACCGACGAGCCGACGTACACATCGGCGGCGTCGTTGGTGCCCAGCGCCAGCACCCAGCACCCGTGATAGCCGCCGGCGATCAGGCGCTGGGCGACGGTTCGGGCGTCGACGGTTCCGGGCAGCGTCTCGACGATCGACGTGCCCCCGGTGATCCGCATGATGCTGTGGAGCGCCCCGACCCGCGCGTACTGCGCAGCCATTCGCTGCGTCGGATCGGGCAGGTAGCTGGCGGACGTCAGGCCGTCAGAGGTCGAGTCACCGATGTGCACCACGGAGCGGCAGGAGGTTCGGTCGCCGGCCGTTGCGCCGCCGGTTCCGCCGGCCGTCGCGCCGCCGGTTCCGCCGGCCGTCGCGGCGGGGATCACCGCCGCGCCCCCGGCACCGGCGCGGACGCCCGCATTCGCGACCCGCACGGCGCCCGCCGGCCCGCCGGTGCCCGCTGAGCCGCCGGTGCCCGCTGAGCCGCCGGTGCCCGCTGAGCCGCCGGCCGCCCTGAGGCCGCTCGTCCCCAGTCCGACAGCCGCGGCGGCCGACGGCGTTGGACCGCCGCTCGAGCCCGATACACCGGCGAGACCCAGGGAGGCGAGCGCGAACGTCAGCGCGGCCGCCGTGAGCCACGCCCGCGCGCCACCGGGCAGGTCACGCGGCCGCCAGCGCGCCGAGCGGGCCTGAGCCCACGCCCGTCCAAGCGCCCCGTGGCGGATCGGCTGCTCTACGAACCGCCAGGAGAGCGCCGCGAGCGCGACGCTGCCGGCCACCTGCGCGATCGCTCGCAGCGGCTGTACGGCGTGGCTGTAGGCGGGCGTCGTGAGCACGATGATCGGCTCGTGCCAGAGATAGATGGCGTACGAGCGCACTCCGATCCAGCGCAGCGGGCGCCAGCCCAGCGCGTGCGCCACGCGGCTGGCGGGGTGCGCGCCCGCCGCGACGACCACCGCCGTCGCGAGCGACAGCAGCATGATGCCGCCTCGATACATGAAGGCCGAGTACTCGTTGGTGCGCCACACCAGGACCGCGATCGTCGCCAGCCCCGCGACCCCGAGCCCGTCGAGGATCCGCCGCGCGCCGGTGGTGATGCGGCCCGTGAGCGACCGACTGGGCCACACCAGCGCCAGCGCGGCGCCGATCAGCAGGCCGAACGCGCGCGTGTCGGTGCCGTCGTAGATCCGGGTGTTGTCGAAGCTCGGGTGGTAGAGCAGCGCCATCTCCAGAGCCGACGCGAGGGCCAGCGCCAGCGCGATCGCCGCCAGGCGCGGGCGCACCAGGACTCGACCGCTCTGCAGGCGGCGCTCGGGCACGAGGCGCAGCCCCGCCAGCAGGAGCCAGGGCCACAGGAGGTAGAACTGCTCCTCGACCGCCAGCGACCACAGGTG
Organism: Actinomycetes bacterium; assembly: GCA_021846845.1. Taxonomy (GTDB): domain Bacteria; phylum Actinomycetota; class Thermoleophilia; order Solirubrobacterales; family Solirubrobacteraceae; genus Palsa-465. Next base: position 9,384 of record JAJZWB010000005.1, read on the forward strand.
GCCGAGCGGCGACGGCGGCCCGAAGCGGGCGAAGTAGGAGACGTTCTGCGAGATCTGCCACCAGTTGTTGACGTACGCGAGCGCCGACAGGGTCTGGCCGCGCACGTCTGCCAGCCGTGAGGGCGATCCGACCGCGACCCAGATGGCGACGAGAGCCAGCATCAGGTAGAGAGCCGGCAGCAGGCGCCGGGCGCGGCGCCGCCAGAAGTCGCGCAGCCGCAGGCCATGCCCGTCCCATCCGGCCAGCAGCAGATCGCATATCAGGTAGCCGCTGAGCGTGAAGAAGACCCCGACCCCCAGCAGGCCGCCGGGCGCCCACCCGAGCCCGAGGTGGTACGCGATCACGGCTGCGACCGCCAGCGCGCGCAGCCCGTCGAGCGCGGGCATGTAGCGCGCCGTCTGCTGCACCGGCTCGGGCATCAGGTCCGCGGCGGCCTTTGGGAGTGCGGCCTCGGCCTCATACGGCTCGGCCTCGCACTGCTCGGCCTCGCACTGCTCGGCCTCGTACTGCTCGGCCTCGTACTGCTCGGCCTCGTACTGCTCGGCCTCGTACTGCTCGGCCTCGTACTGCTCGGCCTCGTACTGCTCGGCCTCGTACTGCTCGGTCTCGTGCTGCTCGGTCTCGTACTGCTCGGCCTCGTACGGCTCGGCCTCGCACTGCTCGGTCTCTGGCGTCGCGATCGGTCGGCGGGCACCTGGGTAAGGTGAGGCACGCACGACGTCCGGTCAAGACGTGGGCCGTTTCGTTCTGTCAGACCGGCGGCCCGTGCCCGAGCCCGGCTCTCGGTCCCAGCGCTCAGCGGCTCTCCACCACCTGGCCGTCGGCGTTGACGCGGTAGCGGGCGGGAGCCGTGGAGATCTCCACCGTCAGCGTGCCGCGGGCCACGACGGCGCCCGCGAGCGCCGGCGCCACCTGCCAGGCGACGGTGTGCCGGCCCGGCCTGACGGCGCTCACCGCCCACTCGAACGTCGCCGTGCGCCCGGGCTCGAGGCGGCCGAAGGCCCACGTGTTGGAGTAGGCGGTCGCCGCGCCTCCCTGGGCGCCGCCCGCGCAGCCGTAGCCGCAGAGGCCGGGGGCCCGGGTGATGATCCACACCGGTCGTGAGGGGTCCGCGAGGCTCGGCAGCGGCGCGATGTCGGTGGCGAACGCGGCCGCCTGCGTGCCCTCGCCGGGCGGCGCCGGGTATGCGCAGGTGACGTTGCAGATCGTCACGGCTACGTCCGGCAGCGCCCGTGCCCCGGCGTTGCGCACGGTGACCCGGAAGCTCGCCGTCTGCGCGAGCCTCTGCGCCGGCGGGAAGCTGGCGCTCGCGGAGACCGGGAAGGAACCGCCGGAGGCACCGCGCGGCGCCTCCAAGCCGCCACAGGAGGTGAGCATCAGGGCGGCGACCACGCCTGCGGTCGCCCGGCCGGTGCGCGTCGTGCGGGCACTCAACGAACGCGAACATATCAGCGAGTCCCGATCCGCTCGACGGTTGCCGGTTGGTTGGCGCCCCGGCCACGGGTAGGCTTCCGCGCCTGGAGACCGCCGCACAGGCAACGCACGTGGGAGAGAGAGAGAGTTGATCAGAGCCGTCGCCGACCGGGCGTTCGTGCCGACGCGATCCGTGCTCGAGGAGGTCGGGAACATGATGCTCCTGACCGGGCGCACGCTGGTCTCGGCCGTGCGGCCGCCGTACCCGTACGGGTCGGAGTTCGTCGGCCAGTTCCTGTTCGCGATGCGGCTCTGCTGGTTTCCGCTGCTGGTCTCGACGATCGCCTTCGGCTACGAGGCGCCCGGGCTGCAGGCGGCCAACTTCCTGGTGCTGTTCGGCGCCCTGGACCGCCTCGGCGGGTTCTTCGTGCTCGCGTCGATCCGCGAGTTCGCGCCGTTCGTGGACGCGATCGTGCTCGCCGGCGTCGCCGGGACGGCGATCACCGCCGACCTGGGCGCCCGCAAGATCCGGGAGGAGCTCGACGCGCTGGAGGTCCTCGGCGTCGATCCGATCAAGAACCTGGTCGTGCCGCGCTTCCTGGCGCTGATGCTGCTGACCGGGCTGTTCGACATCTACGCGCTGATCTTCGGGGTGTTCGGCGGAATCCTGGCGACCGTCGTCAACCACGCTCCGCTCGGACCGTTCTTCGCGACCTTCTTCAACAACGCCGAGACGACCGACCTGTGGGGCTCGGTCGTCAAGACGACGCTGTTCGGGGCGATCATCGCGATCGTCTGCTGTTACAAGGGGATGACCGCGTCCGGCGGCGCCGAGGGAGTCGGGCGTGCCGTGAACCAGGCGGTCGTGATCGCGTTCCTGGGCATATTCGCGTTCAACTACGCCTTCACCCAGACGCTGCTGGCCACCCACCCGGACATCACGACTATCATCAAATGAGAACTCTAACCGTCAGCTTGAGGGTTCGAAAAGACCCCGAAAGGCCCGTCTGATGGAGGATCTGATCCTCACCCCGCGGGGTTGGATCGAGGCATTCGGCGAGATCGTGCGCTTTGCCGCGAGGATGCTCCGCGAGGTGGCCTCGCTGCGTGTGATGCGCTTCTTCGGCGAGGCGCTGCGCCAGGCCGGGATCCTGATCGTCTCCTCGACGCTCGTGATCTGGGGCCTGGTGTTCATCATCGGGCTCGAGTGCGGGATCGAGGGCGCCTATTTCACCTACGGCGAGGGGACCCCGGCGTACTCGGGCGTGTTCGCGGCCTGGTGCGACCTGCGCGAGCTCGTCCCGCTGGTGTTCGGCTACATGATGGCCGCCAAGGTCGGTACCGGGATCGTCGCCGAGCTGGGGTCGATGCGGATCTCCGACGAGATCGACGCGCTCGAGGTGATGGGCATCAGCGGGATGCGCTTCCTGTGCGCGACTCGCCTGCTGGCGGCGCTGATGGTGCTGCCGTTCGTCTACCTGTGCTCGATCGCCGCCGGCTTCTTCGCCAGCTACCTGGCGGTCGTGCAGCAGATCGGCTACGTCTCCTCGGGGGGCTTCTTCCTGATCTTCTGGCAGTTCCAGAACCCGCCGGACCTCTTATACAGCCTGATCAAGGCGATGGCGATGGCGATCGTGATCGTGATCGTGGGCTGCTACTACGGCTACAACGCCAGCGGCGGGCCGGTTGGCGTGGGCACGGCAACCGCCAAGTCGATGGTGCTCAACCTGGTCTCCGTGCACCTGATCGGGATGCTGGGGACGCAGCTGTTCTGGGGTGCCAACCCGCGGGCGCCGATCGGAGGCTAGGGATGCGGGATGACGCCCACAGCCAGCGTGGCGACGTGAAGCGCACCGACGGCAAAGCCGTATCCCGCGTATCGGTGGTCGACGAGTCGCCGCCAAGGCCCGGGCCCCCGGAGGGCGCCGCCGACGAGGAGTACCGCTGGCACTCCTACGCGGTCCACCCATCCGGGCGCCCTGACGCGGTGCGGTTCGTCGACACCTACAAGTCGTTCGGCCGCTCGCACGTCCTGCGCGGCCTCAACATGGCCCTGCCGGAGGGGATGGTGTCGATGATCCTCGGCCCATCCGGGACCGGCAAGTCGGTCTGCATCAAGCACATGGTCGGGCTCCTGTACCCGGACAGCGGCGACGTCCTGGTGCATGGGCGGTCGGTTCCCGACATGCCCGACGACGAGCTGTTCGAGATGCGCAAGAAATTCGGGCTCCTGTTCCAGGACGGCGCGCTGTTCGGCTCGATGAACCTGTTCGACAACGTCGCGTTCCCGCTTCGCCAGCACACCGAGAAGGGTGACGACGAGATCGAGGAGATCGTCATGCGCCGGCTCAACGAGGTGGGGCTCGGCGATTCGAGGACGAGGATGCCCAACGAGCTCTCCGGTGGGATGCGCAAGCGGGCGGGGTTCGCCCGCGCGCTGGTCCTGGAGCCCGACATCCTCCTGTTCGACGAGCCGGACTCCGGCCTTGACCCGGTGCGCACGGCGCTGCTCGGCGAGCTGATCCTGGAGATCCACCGGGAGATGATCGAGGAGGCCAAGCGCAAGCAGCGTGAGCATCTGCCGACCTTCTGCGTCGTGACCCACGACATCATGAGCGCGCGTCGAGTCGCCGACTACATCAACGTGCTCTGGAAGGGGCGGATCGTGGAGGCGGGACCGGCAGAGGAGATGCTGGGCTCAGAGAACCCCTTCATCCGCCAGTTCCTGTCCGGGGAGTCGCAGGGTCCCCTGACGATGGACTGAGCGGTGCTGGAGCGGATCTGCGCGCTCGCCGCGCGCCGGCCACAGGTGACGCTCGCGGCGGTCGTGGCGCTCGCGCTGGCGGGCGGCGCGGCGGCGCTGCGGCTGTCGCCATCGACCGGGATCCAGACGTTCGTCGGCTCCTCCTCACGGGCCGCGCGCACGACCGCCGCGCAGCAGCGGCGCTTCGGTACCGATCCCGTGGTGGTGCTGGTATCCGAGCCGCTGGGCGCGATGCTCGCGCCGGCCTCGCTCGCGACCCTGGCACGGCTGGAGGCATGCCTCGCGGGGCAGTACGTGGCCTTCAGCTCCTCGCTCGGCGCGTACGTCCCGATCGCACACGCTCCGTACGGGGGGTACGGGAGCCCGTGCGCCGAGCTGAGGCGCAGCCGGGCGGCGCAGGTCGTCTACGGACCTGCCAGCTTCCTGAACCGGGCCGTCGCGGCGGTCAACTCCCAGATCCGCGCGCTGGTAGTCGGCGCGGCCCGCGCCGTCGACGTCGCCGAGCGGACGGCGCTGAGCCTCTCGCTCGCGCGGGGCCTCGGCCGCCGGCAGGCGCTCCGGGAGGCCGCCGCCGCGGGTGCCGCCGAGCGGGCGCGCCAGCTCGCCGGGCTCGAGCGCCTCGCGCTCAGCTCCGGGCTGCGCGGCACCCCCTCGATCGAGGATCCGACGTTCGTGCGCCAGCTGGTGCTCAACCCGTCGCCGGGCCCCGCGACCCCCAGGCCGCGACTGTCGTACGTGTTTCCGAGCCCGGACGCGGCGCTTATCCAGGTGCGGCTGCGCGCGACCCTGACCGGGTCTCAGCGCAGCCGGGCGATCGCCTGGATCGGCCGGGCGCTGCGCATGCCCGGCCTCCGGCTGCCGGGCGCCACCTACACGCTGGCGGGCGAGCAGGTGGTGCTCGACGGGGTCGCGGGTCGGCTGGGCGGCTCGCTCGCCACGCTGCTGATCGCCGCCGTGATCGCGATGGCGCTCACGCTGCTGATCGTGTTCCGCGCGCCGCTTCGCCTGCTGGCGCTCGGCGTCGCGCTCGCGTCCGCCGGGATCTCGTTCGGGCTGCTGGCGCTGCTCGGCGCGGGGCTGACGGTGGCGTCGATCGCCGTGCTGCCGATCCTCATCGGGCTCGCCGTCGACTATGCGGTTCAGCTGCAGGCGCGCGTGCAGGAGGACGCGGGCGCGGGCCGGGCGTCGGTTGCCGACGCGGCCGGCCGGGCCGCTCCGTCGATCGCGACCGCGGCGCTGGCGACCACCACCGGCTTTCTGGTCCTGCTGCTGTCGCCGGTGCCTATGGTTCGCGGGTTCGGGCTGCTGCTGGTGGCCGGGATCGCGGTCGCGTTCGGCTGCGCGCTCGCGGTGGTGCCCGCGGCGCTCTCGCTCCGCGGCATGGACTCCAAGCGCCGTCGAGCCGCTGATCGACCGGCGGTGGCGCCCGCGGCGCTCTCGCTCCGCGGCGACCCGGCGCCGCGCAATGGCTCCCCGCGGCGGCTGGGCGCTCTGGTCGGGCCCAGCCTCCTTGGCGCTCGAGATCTGCTGTCGGTGGCGGGACGCGGCGCATGGGGGCTGCTGGCCGTGGCGGGACGCGGCGCGTGGGCGCTGCTGGACGCCAGCGCCCGGGGAGCCTGGGAGCTGCTCGCCCCGAGCGTGCGCGGCGCGCGGGCGCTGGTCCTCGCGGGCGTCCGCCTGGCGCCGTCGCCCGGCGAGGCGCGCACGGCCAGGCGCGCCGGCGCCCGTCACGCGCTCGCGTCCCGGATGGCCGACCGCCTGCTGGCCCATCCGGGCCGCGTGCTGGCCGTTGGAGCGGCGCTGGCGGCGCTGGGCTGGGTCGCCGACGGCCGGACCGCGGTCCAGACCGACCTCACCAGGCTCGTCGGGTCGGGCACTCCGGTGCTGCGTGCGCTGAGCAGGCTGGAGCGAGTCTCGGGAGTGTCGGGCGAGATCGACGTCCTGGTGACCGGGCGTGACGTGACGACGCCGGCCCTCGTCGCGTGGATGTCCGACTACGAGAGCCGGGTGCTGCGTCACTTCGGCTACCTCCAAGGGGTCGGCTGCGCGCATGCCACGCTGTGTCCGGCGATCTCGCTGCCCGGCCTGCTGAGCGGGTCCGGGGCGGGCAAGACGACCCGGGCGAGCATCGACGCGCTGCTGCGCGAGGTACCGGCGTACTTCACCCGTGCGGTGGTGACGCCCGATCACCGCGCCGCGACGCTCGCGTTCGGGATTCGGCTGATGCCGCTCGCCCGGCAGCAGCGGGTGATCTCATACCTGAGCTCGCAGCTGCATCCCCCGCGCGGGGTGTCGGCGGGGCTGGCGGGGCTGCCCGTGCTCGCGGCCCGGGCGGGCGCGGTCCTCTCGTCCGGCGGTCGCCGTCTGCTGACGCTGCTCGTGGCGCTGCTGGCGGTCGGCGCCGTGCTGCTGGCCGTGCTCCGCAGCCCCCGGAGGGCGCTGGTGCCTATGGCGCCGATCGTGCTGGCGACCGGGTGGTCGTCGCTGATCGTCAAGCTGACCGGGATCCCCCTGAATCCGATGTCGGCCACGCTCGGGACGCTCGTGATCGCGATCACGACCGAGTTCAGCGTGCTGCTGTCCGAGCGCCACCGCCAGGAGCGCCGCGCGGGCCACGACCTGCGGGCCGCGCTGTCGCGGGCCTACCGATCGACCGGGGCGGCCGTGCTCGTCTCCGGCCTGACCGCGATCGTCGGCTTCGCGGTGCTCGTCGTCTCCGGCATCCCGATGCTCCGCGACTTCGGGCTCGTCACGCTCGTGGACCTGTCCGTGTCGCTCGCCGGCGTGCTGCTGGTGCTGCCCGCGGCGCTGGCCGCCTCCGAGCGCGGCGCGCGCGGCCGGCTGGGCGCCGCGACGCTCACGGGTCCCGAGCGGCACGGAGGCCGCACCCGGGTCGCATGAGCGGGCGGGGAGGCGATCGGCCGTCTCCGGGGGGGCAGCGGCCGGAGCGACAGCCGCCGGTGGTCGACGTCAACCGATACGGGTGGGTTGTCGGGGCGATCGGCGTGGCGCTGGTGATCGCGTTCTCGCTCTCGCAGCTGACGGGACGCGGGGCCGCTTCAACGGGTGTGGCCCCCGGTCGACCGCTGCGCCTGTTCGCGGCTCCCCTGGCTGGCTCGGGTCTCAACGGCGTCCCGAACCCGAGCCCGTCCTGCGACCCGGCCCGCCACGACCCGCGCGCCCTGAACCTGTGCCTGCTCGTGCGCCGCGGGCCCGTGGCGCTCGCGTTCTTCGTCCCGCAGGCGCGCCGGTGCGTTCGCCAGGTGGATGCGCTGCAGGAGCTGTCGTCCCGGTTCCCCGGCGTCGCGTTCGCCGCGGTCGCGGTCGGCACGGGCCGCGCCGCCGCCGCTCGGCTCGTTCGCTCCCACAGGTGGACGATCCCGGTGGCCTACGACAGCGACGGGGAGGTCGGTGCCCTGTACGCGGTCGCGGCGTGCCCGATGGTGCAGCTGGCGCGACGGGGCGGGATCGTCGCCGCACGCCTGATCGGCGACCGCTGGGCCAGCGCAGCGTCGCTCGCGCCGCGGGTCAGAGCGCTGGTCGGCGACGCCCGGCGCTGATGCAACGGTGCCAGCCCAGGGCGGCGGGCTCGCCGTCCTGGGCGCGGGCGGGCTTGCCGCTCTGGGCGCGGGCGGGCTCGCCGTCCTGGGCGCGGGCGGGCTCGCCGTCCTGGGCACTGATCCTCCGGTGGTAACTTCGGTCGTGCCATGGGAGCAGCCGCGCCTGGTGCACCGGTCAGCGATGCCCCGCCCGGTCGGGAGCCGGCCGGCACGGCGGCCCTCGGCCCGGGCTCGCGGGGCGCGAGCGCCGGTGGCGGGGCGGTCCTGGTGGTCGCGATCATGCTCCTCGGCAGCGTCGGGCTGTGGATCGGGACCCCGCTGCTGTGGCTGTGGGTGGCCGGTCGCGTCGAGGGCGCGACGGGGTCGCTCGGATCCGCGCTGGCAGCTGGCTTCCTCGGCGTCGTGGCCACCGTCGCGGTGCTCGCGTCGGTGCTCTCGCGGCTGAGCGAGACCTACCGCGCAAACCGCGTGTCCCGCGGCCTGGGCGATCCGGGGAACGCGATGCTGGAGGGGGTTCTGGTCATCAGCGCCGGGGTGACGATCGTCGCCTTCCTGGCGTGGTTCCTGCTGCTGGCCGGCGCGAGCCCGGTGCCGATCGGGATCCAGCTGTAGCGCCGAGGCGCCTCAGGCACCTGCCTGGACCAGTGACGGTGGCTGTGGGTGTCAGCGGGCGCGGCGGGCGGCTGGGGGTGTCAAGCCGGCGGCTGGGGGTGTCAAGCCGGCGGCTGGGGGTGTCAAGCGGGCGGCTGGGGGTGTCAAGCGGGCGGCTGGGGGTGTCAGTGGGCGCGGCGGGCGGCTCTGCGTGCCAGCGGGCGAGACGGGCGGCTCTGGGTGCCAGCGGGCGAGACGGGCGGCGGCCGGGGGTGTCATGTCCTTCTGGTGACACCCGCCCCGCCGGGTGTCACACGGTGCCCGGCGGGTGGCGCGTCGGCTCGGCGGTGGCAGAGCGCGGGCTCCCGGCGCCGGCCGGCGCCGGGACCCGCGCGCGCCATCCCCTCCTGCGGCGGTCGCGTGCTCTACACGCCGGCCAACTCGCCCTCGCGGGACCCCGCCCGCTGCAGCGATTCGGCCAGTATCCGCCGCTGACGCTCGGTCAGCTTGCCCACGGGCCGCGTCTCGGCGATCTGGTTGGAGGAGAGGAACTTGCGGCACCTGCTGCTGCCCCAGCGCCGCTGGCTCATCAGCAGGTCGCTGATCGACCATCGGTCGGCTGCGTCCGGGCAGTCGAGGATCACCTCCGCGACGGAGACCTCGCCGAGCGCGATGCGCCTCTTCAGCTCGGCGCGGGCCAGCCGGATCTCGTTCGCCTTCTCCAAGGCGCGCAGCGGCTGGCGCTCGGCGGTCGTCGGGGCGGCTTGCGTCATCTCTGCCTCTCACGCATCGGGTCCGCATCGCGGACATTGACCATTATCAACTTAGCCACCGCTCAGGGAATGTGGGGCTGTCAGTCCTGCCTGAAGTTCGGGAGTCCTGCTCCCCCGTCGCTGGTGGCGGACTTCGGAGATCCCGAGGATCTCCCCGGAGACCTTGGTGACGCCCGGTCAACCGCTACCCACTCGACGCGGAAGAACCTAGAGCACCGGCGCGTTCACAGCAACATCACAGGTGGCCGAAAAGGGCTCAGAGCGCGTTTTTTCGTTCCGCGAGGGCTTGTGCAGGCAGGGACAAGCTCCCGACCCCACGCCTGAGCCCCCTCAGGCGGCCGAGACCGGGCGCCGTGGGCCGATCGCAGGCCGTCACTCGCCGGCCGGCAGCGGGCCGTGCTCGGCCTCGAATGCCCGCTTGACGGCGGCGAACGCCGCGAGGGCGCGATCGAGCGTCGCGCGGTCGTGGCTGGCCATCACGCTGGTGCGCAGCAGCGCCCCGCCGGGCGGGACCGCCGGGTGGATCATCACGTTGACGAACACGCCCGCCTCGTAGAGGGCCTTCCACAGGAACGCCGCCTTCCAGTCGTCGCCGACCAGCACCGGCACGACCGGGGTGATCAGCTCGGTCCCGTCGGCGAGTCGCGTCGGGGGGACGACCCTGAAGCCGAGCTCGCGCAGGCCCCCGTGCAGGTAGCGGGCGTTGTCGAGCACGCGACCGAACAGCGCCGGGCCCTCGTCTGAGCGGCAGATCCGAACGGCGGCAAGCGCCGCGCCGACGGCTGCCGGGACGCCGGAGGCCGTGAAGATGAACGGTCGCGCCTGGATCCGTAGGAACTCGACCACGTCCATGGGCCCCGCGATCACGCCGCCGCAGGAGGCCAGCGACTTTGAGAAGGTGGCCATCCGCAGGTCGACCCGGTCCTCCACTCCAAGCAGTTCGCACGTACCCGCGCCCCGCGCGCCGAGCACGCCCAGGGCGTGGGCCTCGTCGACCATCAGCCGCGCTCCGTAGCGCTGGCACAGGTCGCAGATCTCGGGCAGCGGCGCGACGTCCCCCTCGGTGGAGAAGACCCCGTCGACGACCACGAGCACCCCGCCGCCGTCCTCCACGGCCCGCTGGAGGGCGTGCTCCAGGCGGTCGATCCGGTTGTGGCGGAAGGCCCGCAGCTTCGCGCGCGACAGGATCACGCCATCCATGATCGAGGCGTGGTCGCCGGAGTCGGCTATCACCGTGTCGCCGGGCGCCAGGATCGTGCCCAGCGCGCCCACGTTCGCCTGGTGGCCGGTCGTGAACACGAGCGCCGCCTCGGTCCCGAGCCACTCGGCCAGCTCGCGCTCCAGCTGGAGGTGCAGATCGAGCGTGCCGTTGAGGAACCGGGACCCGGTGATGCCCGTCCCGTAGCGCTCGAGCGCGTCGCGGGCGCCCTGCTTGACGCGCTCGTCGCCGGTCAGGCCCAGGTAGTTGTTGGACCCGAGCATGATCCGCGCCTGGCCCTCCATCTCGACGACCGGAAGGGTCGGGCCCTCCAGCACGTGGAAGTAGGGCATCGCGCCGATCTCGCGGGCCGCGTTCATCTGCGCGATCCGCTCGTTCTCGCGAGCCTTGGCAAAGACGTCGATCGATGTCACCACGGCGGAGCCTAATCGTAATCCCGCCCGGCGGGTACGCCGAGGGGCCTGGGGAACCGCCGACGGCGCGATCCCGGCGCATGAGCGAACGCGACCGAGGCTGCTGTCACCATAATTGGCGCGATGTCTCGCACCGACCCCACGGACCGGCTTCCGACCACGATCGACGGCGAGGTGATCGAGGAGCTCGACCCGATCCCCGCGCGCCTCCACCACGGGGAGGTTGCGACGGTCCTCTCGCCCTCGCGGTCGCTCGCGTCTCCGTCGGCGGCCGCGCTCCCGGCGGTGCAGGCGGCGGCCGCCGCCGCGACCGGCTTCGTCGCCGGCGCGGCGACTCTGGCTCTGGTCCGCCGCCGCAGCTCGCGCCGCCTGGCCCGGGGACGCGCACCGAGGCGGGCGCCGCAGCGGCAATCGATCGTCGACTCCCGCAGCTTCCTGGTCGACGTCCACCTGCTCGCGAAACCGGGAGATTGAGCGCGCCCCAGCCGGCGTCGATCCGGGATGCATACCCGGTGCGGGTGCGGCTGGAGGTCGGGCCGAGCTGGACCTTCCGTCTGCCGCGCCGGGTCGGGCTGGACCGCGTGGCGCGCCTTGGCACCGGCTCCCTGGCGCGTCTGCTGCACCGCGGCGAGCGGCCGGTGCTCGTGCGTGTCGCCCAGGCGGCGCCCGAGCGGGTGCTGTTCGAGGCCCGAGCCGAGAGCCGCGACACCGCCGACTGGGGGATCGCCAGGATGCGCGCGGCGCTCGGCGTGGACCAGGACCTGCGTCCCTTCTACGAACGCTTCAGGCAGGATCCGCTGATCGGTGCGGCGGTTCGCGCCAGCCCGGGGCTGCGGGTGGCGGCGCGTCCGTACCCGTTCGAGGCCCTGATGTGGGCCGTGTGCGAGCAGCTCATCGAGTACGAGCGGGCGGCAGCGATCGAGCGGGCCCTGATCGCCCGTCTCGGCCGGCGGTGCGCGGTCAGCGGCCTGGTGGACTCGCCCTGCGCCGCGACGATCGCCGCGCAGCCGCCCGCGCTGCTGCAGGCCTGCGGCCTGACCGAGACGCGCGCGCGCGCGCTGGTGGCCGCCGCCCGCGAGATCGCGTCGGGCCGCGTCGACCTTGACGACGCCGATCACGAGCGGGGCTGGCGGCGCCTGGCGCGGATCCGGGGGATCGGACCCTGGACGCTCCAGACGATGGCCCTGACCGGCCAGGGGCGACTCGACCAGCTGCCGGCCGGCGACCTCGGCTACCTGAAGCTGGTCGGCCGGCTGCGCGCCCCGTATCGCGGCGCCCCCAGCGCCCGAGCCACCGTCGAGGACGTGGAGCGGCTGTTCGCCCCCTATGCCCCGTGGGCCGGACTGGCCGGCCTGCACGCGCTGCACGGCGCGGGCAGTTCGCTCGCGCTGCGGCTCGCGGCCTGAAGCCGCGGGCAGTTCGCTCGCGCTGCGGCTCGCGGCCTGAAGCCGTGGGCCCGGTGGCCGCTCGTGCCGGTCCACCATCCGCAGACCCGGTTGGGAGGGCCTTGCGCTCGGCTGCCCCTCTCGGATGGCGTCAGGTCATGGTCCCTGTCCGGCCAGCAGCTGATTGGTCTCGGCACCGATCGCGGCCGCCGGATGGCTGATCAGATGGTGGGCCAGCATCCAGTTGCCATAGGCGGTCCACTGGGCCGGCGCCATCCATCCCCAAGGATGGCCGCCGGACGGGAAGAAGGCCGGCAGCGTCGCCCGGACGCTCGCGCTCTGGAGCCGGCGGGAGAGCGACGGGTTGGCGCTCAGGAGCGCGTCGATACCCGCCTGCGGGTTGGAGCGGACCGCCTCGTACCCGCGGCCGAGAGCCTGCACGAAGCGTCGCAGCACGTTGTTGCGGTTGGCGATCTCGTTCTCGCGCACGACGATCACGAGCTCGTCGTAGGTCGGCACGCCGGCGTCCTGCACGGGGATCACGTTGGGGCGCTTGCCGGCCTGGCGCAGCTGGATGGCCTCGTAGTTCCAGTAGGCGCCGAGCGTCGCGTCGACCCGTCCGGACAGCATCGCCGGCACCAGGTTCGCGCCAACATTGACCTCCCTGACCGACGACACCGGGACCCCGGCATGCCTCAGGATCGTGTCCAGGTAGGCGTGCTGGTAGGCGATCCCCGCGTCGCCGACCGTCTTGCCGCGCAGTTTCGCGGGGCTGGTGATGTGCCTGGAGCCGAGCGAGACGATCGAGGTCAGCGGTCGCTGCACGATCGCCGCGATCGCCGCCAGCGGCGCGCCGCGGTCGCGCGCGAGCAGCAGCTCGGGCTCGTATGAGATCGCCGCGTCGACCTTCCCGGCCGCCACGAGATCGAGCGGCGTCGCGACGTTGCCCGGGGTCTCGACGTTGACGCTCAGCCCGGCCTGCTTGAAGTAGCCGTCCTGGATCGCCGTGTAGAGGCCGACGTGGTCGGCGTTCGGGAACCAGTCCAGCATCAGGCTGACCGACTGCGTGGGCGCGGACCCGGCCGTGAGCGGGTCGTTCATGGCGCCGCAGGCCGCGAGCGCCAGGGCAGCCACCAGCGCGCCGGCCGCCATCAGGCTTCTTCTCATCGATCTCCTTCGGACTTCGGTTGGTTGGCCCAGGGCAGCAGCCGCCGCTCGGCCACGGTCATCAGCGTGAACAGCCCGATCGAAAGCGCGCAGAGGACCGCGGTGGTGGCGAACGCCCGGGCCGGCAGCAACTGCGCGATCGACTGCTCGAACAGGTATCCCAGCCCGGAGCTGGCGCTCATCCACTCCGCGAACACGGCGCCGATCACCGCCACCACGATCGCGATCTTGGTCCCTGTCACGACCGATGGCAGCGCCGCCGGCAGCTCCACGCGGCGGAACGTCTCCAGGCGCCCGGCGTCGAGGGTGCGCATCAGCCTGAGCAGCTCGGGGTCGACCGCGGCGAACCCCGCGAGCGTGGTCACGACGACCGGGAAGAACGAGACGAGCGCGATCACCACCACCTTCGGCAGGATCCCGAACCCCAGCCACAGTGCGAGCACCGGTGCGAGCATCGGCACCGGCACCGCCTGGGAGGCGACCAGCAGGGGGTACAGCGCTCGCCGCAGCGTGGGGGAGAAGTGGATCACGACGGCCATCGCCAGGCCGGCGGCCATCGCCGCGACGATCCCGAGCGCGATCTCCCTCGCGGTGACCAGGAAGTTGCTCCACAGCAGCGCCCGGTCGTCGTACAGCGACGCGAGGACGGCGTGGGGCGCGGGCAGCACGAGGGGGTCGACGCCGCCGAGGTCGACATACAGCTCCCAGGCGCCGAGCAGGCACAGGATCACGGCGAGCGCGGGAAGGACCGAGAGCCGGGCCCTGCGGGCTGCATCGAGCCACGCCCCTGGTGCCGGCGCGCCTTTCCGGGCGGGCGGGATCACCCCCGCACCTCCGGCCCGGCGGGCCCGCTCATCGCGCACCTCCGGCCCGGCGGGCCCGCTCATCGCGCACCTCCGGCCCGGCGGGCCCGCTCATCGCGCACCTCCGGCCCGGCGGGCCTGGCCATAGAGCATCTCGGTCCGGTTGGCCGGCTCATCCCTGCACCCCGAGCGCCTCCAGCACGGCCTCGCGCAGGGCCAGCACGCCGGGTTCGGTCCGGCGTCGCGGCCGAGGCAGATCGACCTCCAGCGTGCGAACGACTCTGCCCGGTCGCGCCGACATCACCACCACGCGGTCGCCCAGCAGGACTGCCTCCTCGACGTCGTGCGTGACCAGCACCACCGTGCGCGGCTCTGAGTCGAGCACGTGCGCGAGCCATCCCTGCATCTCGGCCCGCGTGATCGCGTCGAGCGCCGCGAAGGGCTCGTCGAGCGCGAGCACCGGCTTGCCGGCCAGCAGCGAGCGAAGGAACGACACCCGCTGCCGCATCCCCCCTGAGAGCTGGGCGGGCCGCGCCTGTTCGAAGCCGCCAAGCCCGAAGCGCTCGAGCCACGGCGCAGCGTGCGCGCGCGCCCGCTCACGCGGGAGGCCGCGCACCCGCAGCGCCAGTGCCGCGTTGTCGACCGCGCTCAGCCACGGCAGGAGCAGGTCGCGCTGGGGCATGAGCGCGGCGGGGTCGCACTCGACGGTCCCGCCGTCCGGCCGGCTCAGCCCGCAGATCAGCTCGAGCAGCGTCGTCTTGCCGCAGCCGCTCGGGCCGACGACCGTCACGATCTCCCCGGGCTCGGCGCGCAGCGACACGCCGTCGAGGGCGCGCACTGTCGCGCCGCGGGTCCGGAACGCCTTCGTGACGCGCTCGACTCGCACCCCCGTCCCGGGTGACCGGACGGGCGGCTGGGCCGGAGCCTCGATCATGGCTGGTTTCGCTCCCTTCGCGGGCATTACCCCACAGGTTCGAAGGGTCAGCGCCGGGTCGCGATCGCGTTGGCGCTATCTCAGCCGGCCTTCCCGCCAGCCCCCCTGGTTTGCTGATCCTCGGCTCCGATGCTACCGCGCGCGCACGGCGCCCGCCGGGGCATTCAGTAACGTGCCCTCGATGCACCGCCAAGGCGCCGGAGCCCGCGTCGCCGTCGCCGCGGCTCTGCTCGCCGCCCTGCTCGCCGCGGCGCTCCCCGGCAGCGCGGCGGCAGCCGCTCGCTTCCGGCCGCGGATCGGGTTCGCGCTCGGCCTGCTGCCGTCGGGCGGCGCGCAGGAGATCGCCGGTGGCGCGCCGATCCCGGTCGTCTACCACGGCGGTCCGGTGATGCGCGACGTGACCCTCCACACCGTCTTCTGGGCGCCGAGCGGCTACCGGTTCGACGGCTCGCCGGCGCCGGGGGTGCCGGGCTATCAGGCCCTGATCGAGCAGTTCCTCTCCGACGTGGCGCATGACTCGGGAACCGGCTCAAGCGTGTTCTCGGTGCTGTCCCAGTACGGCGATCGCGGGGGCCCGGGCTCCTACGGGATCAGCTACAACCCGGCGGTCGACTCGATCGTCGATGCCGACCCCTACCCGCCGGCGTCGTCGCGGTGCGCGTCGCCCTCGGGTGTGGCGACGTGCTTGACCGACCTTGAGCTGCAGCGCGAGCTTGACCGCCTGATCGGGCCGTCGGGCGCGGCCGCCCGTGGCCTGTCGAACATCTGGCTGATCCTGCTGCCGCCCAACGTCGACACCTGCACCGCCGTCGGCTCCTGTGCCAGCAACGCCTACGCCGGGTACCACTCCGCCTTCCAGCTCGGCCACGGTGAGACCGTCTACGCCGTGATCCCCGACCCGCTGATCGAGTACACGCCGACGCCCGGCACCGATCCGGAGGGCAACCCCGAGGCGGAGTCGACGGTCGACACGCTGGCGCACGAGATGGTCGAGGCGATCACCGATCCGCTCGGGACCGGATGGATGGACCCGAACGGCTTCGAGACCGGCGACAAGTGCGAGAGCGGCCCGCAGACGGGGGCCCCGCTTGGCTACGCCCCCGACGGGTCGCCCTACAACCAGGTGATCGACGGGCACGAGTACCTGATCCAGGACATGTGGTCCAACGCGCGCGGCGGCTGCGTGCAGAGCTCCGCGGCGGTCGCGTCGATACCGCCGCTGCACACGGTGCGGCTGCGGCAGTTCAGCGCCGCCGTGAGCGGCGGCATCGGAGCCGCCAGGCGGGTGCCGGTGGAGGTGACGCTGATCCGCTCCGGGATCGCCGTCGCCTCCGCCCGCGGGCGCACCCGCGCCGATGGGCGCTGGGGGCCGCTGACGCTGCGCGACCGTGCAGGGCGGCCGCATGCCGTCGGCGACGACCGGGACGTGCTGCGCATCAGCTATGGCGGGGGCCCGGGCAGTCCCCCGCCGGACCTGATCGCAACCGGGAACGGGGGCAACCCGTTCACCGCCTCGGGGTGGACCGGCTGGTTCGACCTCGACCATGGCTACGCCGTGGTCTCCCGCGGTTCCCGGGCCGCCGTTCTCGTCGGCCCGTGCTCGCAGACCGGGGTGCTGACGCTGGCAATCGGGAGGCTGACGGTCTCGCCCACGGACCTGTGCGAGACGGAGGCGGACGCCGCCTTGATCTCGGCATCGCACATCGGCTCGGGGGTGCCCCTGACCCTGTCCAGCGACGACAACCGCGGCTCCTACCTGCTGCAGCCGGACGGCACCCTGGTCGACATGACGGTGTCGCTCGGCGAGCCCAACAGCGTCCCGGCGATCGGCAACGGCCAGCTGCTGTTTCGCCCGACCGGCTTTCCGACCTGCACCGCGTTCCTGAGGATCGGCGCCGTTCGCTGCGTCGGGCTCGTGCCCGGGGCGCGCTACGCCCTGGCGCGCGGCGGCCGCGTGCTCGGGCGCTCCCGCGCCGGGCGAGCGGGCGCGGCGGAGTTCGCCGGCATGCCGATCGCCGGCGGTGACGTCGTATCGCTGTTCAACGCGGCCGGCCGTCGGCTCACCGGCCTTCACATCGCGCGACTGCGCGTCTCGATCGTCGGCGATCAGACCACGATCGCGTCGGGGACCTGCCAGCCGGGCGACTACTGGGGCAGGCCGCAGACCTCGCCGCAGCCGAGCGCCGCGATCGGGCTCGGGATCGGCGGATCGGGGAGGATCTGCCCCCTCAGCGGCCGCGCCGCGGGCCTGCCGGTCGCCGACATCGCCCAGACCGACGACTTCAGCGGCGGCCAGACGGTCCTCCAGGTGCCGGCGATCGAGTCGACCTCGCCGATCCAGGACGAGACGCTCTACGGCGCCTTCTACGCATCCGCCCAGTCTGGGCTGCCGGGGCCGCACGGCGCGACCGCAGCGGCCGGCGTGCCGATCTCGCTGACGATCGCCGACGCCGGCTCCGGGGGGGCGGTCGTGTTCCGCGCCGCCAACGTCGACACCGCCCGCGGGGTGCAGGTGAGCGGCCTGCCGCCAGGGGCCTACGTGGCTCGCTGGGTGCTGCGCGACCGAAACGGTGACACCCGGACGGTCATGACGCGGTTCGACGAGGCCGCCTGAGGAGGGGTCCCGAGGGTGGCCCGCGGTCGGCCGGCCACCCCGATCGACGCTGAGGCCGGACGGCGCTATCGCCGGTGCCGGGAGTCGACCGCTCACCGGCCACCGCCGGTCGCGCGGGCCCGGCTGGCTGGCCAGCCAGGTATGATCTGCACGCCCATCGGCTCGTGAGGAGGAGCAGATGACATCGACACGCGGCGACCTTGACCGGTTGCTTCTGACGGAGCGCGAGCACTGGCGGGACGGCCCGCCGCACGAGCTCTTCGCTCGGTTGCGCTCCGAGTGCCCCGTCCACTGGACCGCCCGCGTCACCGAGTACCCGCAGGAGGCGGGTTACTGGTCGGTGACCCGTGCCCAGGATGTGCACACCGTCAGCCGTGACTGGCGGACCTACTCGTCCGCATCGGGCGTCACCGCTGTCTCTGACCTGTTCATGGAGCTGATGCAGGCGATGTTCATCGGCATGGACCCGCCCAAGCACGACCGCCTGAAGATGCTCTTCCAGGCCGGCTTCACCCCGAAGCGGATCGCCGCTCACGAGGCGGAGATCCGGCGCATCGTGACCGAGGTGCTGGACCGGCTCGAGGGCCGGGATGCCTGCGACCTGGTCGCCGACGTCGCGCAGCCGGCGGTCTCCCGGGTGATCGGGAGCTTCATGGGCATCCCGCCTGGCGATGACGCGATCTGGGCGCGGCTGATGAACACCTCGCTGGCGGCCGGAGACCCGGACCTGGCGCCGGAGGGCATCCAGGGGATCCTCGCCAGTGAGGTGCCGGAGATCTTCCGTCGCTGCTCGGAGATGATCGCGCAGCGCCGCGAGCGCCCCACCGACGATCTCACGTCGGTGCTCGTGCACGCCGAGATCGAGGGCCAGCGCCTGGAGGAGCACGAGATCGTGATGGGCTTCTTCCTGCTGGTGGCGGCCGGCAACGACTCGACCAAGGCGACCTACTGCAGCGGGCTGCGGGCGCTGATCGAGCACCCGGACCAGCGCGCCCTGCTCCTGGCGGACCCCTCCCTGATCCCGAGCGCGGTCGAGGAGTCGCTGCGGATGTTCCCCGCCTTCGCCCACTTCCGTCGCACCGCCACGTGCGACACCGAGCTCGCGGGCCGGCCGATCCGGGCGGGTGACAAGGTCGTGATGTGGTACGTGTCGTCCAACCGGGACGAGACCCGCTACGAGGATCCGGACCGCTTCGACGTGCGTCGCGACCCCGAGCACCAGGCGTTCGGCGCCGGAGGACGCCACTTCTGCCTCGGCGCGGCGCTCGCCCGCCTGGAGCTTCGGATCATGTTCGAGGAGACGCTCGCCCGGTGGCCGGCGATGGAGCTCGACGGAGCTCCGGCGTTCGTCGAGTCGGGGTTCGTCAACCAGCTCAAGACGCTGCCGGTCACGCTCGGGCCGCGGGCCTGAGGCCCGCGCTGCCGGGGGCGCCCCGTCGGCGCCCCGTCGGCGCCCCGGGACCGCGCGCGGCGGATTCGCGAACCAGGGGCGAGAACTACGGATCGGCCGCGAGGACGGGTCCGGATGCGGCACGGGCCGCCGGCAGGGAGCCTGGTTGTCACTTCAGAGAGGTGGTCCGATGGCAACGTACTCACCGCCCGTGGCGCGCTATCCGGTGCGCGTGGAGGGGCACCTGGAGCATCCCTCCCGCTGGCTGTGGCTGTTGAAGTGGCTGCTCGCGATCCCGCACTACATCGTCCTGGCCGTGCTGTGGATCGCCTTCGTGGTCAGCGCGGCGATCTCGTTCGCAGCGGTCCTGTTCACCGGCCGCTACCCGCGCTCCCTGTTCGAGTTCAACCTGGGTGTCCTGCGCTGGTCATGGCGGGTGGAGTTCTACGCCTACGGCGCGAACGGGACCGATCGCTACCCGCCGTTCACGCTCGACGACGACCCGGCGTATCCGGCGAGGCTGGAGATCTCCTATCCCGAGCGGCAGCGCAGGGGGCTGTCGCTGATCGGCTGGTGGCTGGCCGGGATCCCGCAGTACATCGTCGCCGGCGTTTTCATCGGCGGGGGAGGAACCGTCGGATGGAGCGCGGCGGACCGGTCGTGGGCGGGCGTGACCTGGATCGGGCTGATCGGCCTGCTCGTGCTCGTCGCCGCGGTGGTGCTCCTGTTCCGCGGCGAGTACCCGCGCTCGATCTTCGACTTCGTGCTCGGACTCAATCGCTGGGTGCTGCGCGTCGCGGCCTACGCGGCGGTGATGACCCCCGAGTACCCGCCGTTCCGGATCGACGCCGGCGAGCGGGAGCCGACCGTCACCCTGACGGTGGCGCCACCGAGCTCGCCCGACGCGCCGACCGGGACCGGTGCGCCCGTCGCCGGCTCCACGCCTCCGGCGCGGTCAGCCGCGCCACCGGCCGGGACGCCCCCGTCGGCCGCCGACCACACCGCATCGCCGTCGGAGCCGGAGGCCTTCACCGCCACCGGGCGCCGGCCGGTGAGATGGGGACCGGGCAGGGTCTCGGTGCTCGTCGTGGCCAGCCTCGCGGCGCTGCTGGCGGCGGCCGCGATCGCGGCGGGCGGCGTGGGGATCGTGCTCGATCAGACCCAGCGTGACGCGAGCGGCTACCTGATGACCGGGGCGAGGACCTACTCGACCGGCACCTACGCCCTGGTCTCGGCCAGCTACCGCGGCGGCACCGGCAACGATCCGCTGGTCGCGCGCGACCTGCTCGGCGAGATCCGCGTCCGCGTCGACAGCGTGCGTCCCGTGTTCCTGGGGATCGCGCCCGAGAGCGCCGTCGACCTCTACCTGGCGGGCGTCGCCCATGCCCGCGGTCCCGGGTTCGACACCCCCAGCGTCGAGTTCCGCGTGATCGCCGGAGGCGCGCCGAGCTCACCCCCGAGCGCGCACACGTTCTGGAGCGCCAGCGCGCTCGGGGCGGGGCAGCACACGATCACCTGGAGCCCGCAGGCCGGCAACTGGCGCGTGGTGCTGATGAACGCCGACGGCTCGGCCGGCGTCACCGGCAACGTCAGCGTCGGTGCCCAGCTTCCGCACCTGCTCACGATCGCGATCGCGGTGCTCGGCGGCGGGATCATGCTGCTGATGCTCAGCGCCGGCGCGATCTACCTCGCCGCGACCGGCCGTCGCTGACCGGCGACGCTAGCGGGCGGTCGGTGACGCGCGACGCTCGCGGGCGTTCGCCGACCGGCCACCCGGGCGCCGTCAGCCGCCGAGACCCCCGAGAACCGTGAACGGGCTCCAGATGCGCTCGTCGTAAACGGCGAGCGCATTGGCCTCGACGGTCACCGCACGGCCAGCTCCGAGCTCGTCTCGCAGCCGCTTCGCCAGCCGCTGCGCGCTGTCCTCGTCGTCGGCCCCGATCAGCACCCAATCGTGGCGGCGGATGTTCGGAAGTCCCTCATCCTCGAGGCGCCGGGAGAGCTCGTGGGCCCCGCGGCGCGACTCGCACTGGACTCGCACCTCGAACTCGGGGTAGCCCTGCCGGGCGGACTCCTCACGTTCACGCGCGACCCGCTCCTCGTGCTCGGGCTCGCCGGGGACGTCGCCGGCCGGCAGCGGGGTGTCGGGATCCTCCCAGCGCTCGGCGACCGGATGCCAGCGCGCCAGATCGATCGCCGCGCTCCATCCGTGGCGCCGCGCGAGCCCGTCGATCAACCGCTGCGCACGCTGCGCCTGCTCGCGCGTTCCCGCATAGCAGAAGACCTCCGCCCCGTCGACCGAAACCGTGACCCGATCGGCGAACGAGTTGGCGAGGTCGTGCTCGAGCTCGGGGCCGCCCAGCAACCGGCCGAGCGCGCGGGCCTCGCCCGTGTCGCCCAGCTCGATCCGCAGCCTCCAGTCGTCGCTCACCGCGCACACAGTAGCTGGATGCAGGAGCGGCCAACGGGTGCGCCATCATGAGTCGGATCATGAGCAGCGGCAACCGAGGATTCGCAAGCGCGCACGGCGGCACCGGACCTGGCCTGCGCGCCGCTCTCGGCGGCACTCCCAGGCGTGAGCCCACGCCTCTGATGGACCCCACGCGCGAGCGCGACAGGCGCAGGATCCTGGCCCTGTTCAGGCCGTATCGGGTCCGCCTGGCCGTGGTGCTGGTCCTGATCGTGATCTCCGCGGGAGTGAGCATGCTGAGCCCGTTCCTGCTGCGCACCGCGCTGAACGTCGGCCTGGGCGAGCACGACGCGACCGTCCTGGCCGAGACGGTGCTGGGGATGATCGGCGTGGCGATCTTCGCCAACGCCACCGGCGTCTGGCAGACCTACATGTCCAACGTCGTGGGCCAGCGCGTGATGCACGACCTCCGCGCCGCCGTCTACCACCGGCTGCAGAAGATGTCGCTGGCGTTCTTCACGCGCACGCGCACGGGCGAGATCCAGTCGAGGATCGCCAACGACATCGGGGGACTGGACAGCGTCGTGACTACGACCGCGACGACGATCGCCTCCAACGCCACCACCGTGATCGCGGCGCTGGTCGCGATGTGCCTGCTCGACTGGCGGCTGGCCGTCTTCTCGCTCGTGTTCGTGCCGCCGTCGGTCTGGATGACCCGCCGCGTCGGCAGGATCCGCCGACGGATAACGACCGAGCAGCAGAGGCGCCTGGCCGACATGTCCGCTCTCGTGGCCGAGTCGCTGTCGGTGTCCGGGATCATGCTCGGCAAGACGATGGGTCGCGGCGGCGACCTCGCCGACAGGTTCACGCGTGACTCCAAGGGCATCGCCGACCTGGAGGTGCGCAGCCGGATGGCCGGTCGCTGGATGATGGCGACGATCCAGTTCGTGTTCGCCGCCCAGCCGGCCGTCATCTACTGGCTCGCCGGTCAGTCGTTCATCGGGTCGGTGGACATCGGGACCGTCGTCGCCTTCACCACCCTGCAGACGCGCCTGCTGTTCCCGATCAACTCGCTGCTCGGAGTCCAGGCCGAGATGGAGTCGTCGCTGGCGCTGTTCGACCGGATCTTCGAGTACCTGGACCTGCCGATCGACATCGTCGAGGCTCAGGACCCGGTGGTGCTGCGACCCGACGAGGTGCTGGGCGAGGTGCGCATGGAGGGGGTCCACTTCCGCTACGCGGAGCCCGGCTCGGCGAGCTCCGACGAGGGGCGGGAGTGGACGCTTGACGGCATCGACCTCGTCGTCGCGCCGGGCACCCGCACCGCGATCGTCGGCGAGACGGGGTCGGGCAAGACGACGCTCGGCTACCTGATCGCTCGCCTCTACGAGCCCCAGCGCGGGCGGGTGACGATCGACGGGGTCGACATCCGCGACGTCTCGCTCGCGTCGCTGGCCGCGACCGTGGGGGTCGTCTCCCAGGAGACCTATCTATTCCACGCCTCGGTGCGTGAGAACCTGCGCTTCGCGGCCCCCGACGCGAGCGATGCGGAGATCGAGGACGCGGCGCGCACGGCCCGGATCCACGACCTGATCGCCTCGCTTCCCGACGGCTACGACACGGTGGTGGGCGAGCGCGGCTACCGCTTCTCCGGCGGGGAGAAGCAGCGGATGGCGATCGCCCGCACGATCCTGCGCAACCCGCCCGTGCTGGTGCTCGACGAGGCGACCAGCTCGCTGGACACCCAGACCGAATACGCGGTGCAGGCCGAGCTGGAGCGCCTCTCGGAGGGGCGCACCACGATCACGATCGCCCATCGCCTGTCGACGGTGCGCGACGCGGACCAGATCGTGGTCGTGGATGCGGGGCGGATCGTCGAGCGCGGCACGCACGAGGAGCTGCTGGAGCGCGGCGGCATCTACTCGGCGCTTGTCACGCGCGACGTCACCGAGGAGGCGGTCGGGGGCTGAGCACCGCCCGACCAGGGCCCGCTCGGCCCGGGGGCGCCGCCGCCCGGATCGCGGTCACAGCCGCCCGGCCTTGCGAGGCACGACCCGAGCGTCTAGCCTCGGGTGCGCGGTAGGCGGGCCCGGACCAAGACAGGGGAGGAATCGGCATGTCCAGAGGCGGACGGCGCGTGGCCGTGCTCTCGATCACGCTGCTGTGCTCGGCGGGGATCTGGATCGGTGGCGCCGCCGCCAGGGTGCCCGGCCGTGCCGGTCGCGCCGCCGACCCTGCGAATGGCCGCGCCGCCCACCGTGCAAGCGGCAACGCCCACCGCGCGCGCCGCGGCATCGGCCCGTTCGCATACGGCGCCCATCGCGGCCTGCCGGCGGCGCGGATCCTGGCCGGTACCGGGCAGGTCCGCACGCGCGTGATCGTGGTCCTTCGGGACCAGCTGCGCTCGCTGCCATCGACCCGCGCGCACGTTCGCGCCCGGATCGCCGCCGAGGCGAGCGCGGACGCCGTTATCGAGGCGCGCGTCGCACGCTCCGGCGGCCGCGTCTACCGCCGCTACCGAGCGCTGAACGCGTTCGCCGCCGACGTGACGAGCGCGGAACGCAGCGCGCTGGCGTCCAGCCCGGATGTCGCGCAGGTGATCCCCGACGTCGTCGTCCGTCTGCCCGTGCTGGACTCCGGGCCGATCAATCCCGGCGCGCAGCCGGGACCGCTCAACAACGACAGCCAGGTGTGCCCCAGCGACCCGTCCAAGCCGCTGCTCGAGCCGGAGGCGCTGCAGACGACGCACACCGCCTACGCCGACCCATCGATCCCGCAGGCTCAGAGCATCGCCACGGGACAGGGGGTCAGGGTCGCGTTCCTCGCCGACGGGTTGGACGTCAACAACCCGGACCTGATCCGGCCCGACGGCTCGCATGTGATCGTCGACTACAGGGACTTCTCGGGCGAGGGGCCGAACGCTCCATCCAACGGGCTGGAGGCGTTCGGCGACGCCGGCTCGATCGCCGCACAGGGCAATGTGGTCTACGACCTGTCGAAGTTCGTCAACCCCGCGCATCCGCTGCCCGCCGGCTGCAACATCAGGGTGCGGGGGATCGCGCCGGGGGCCTCGCTGATCGCGATCAAGGTCTTCGGGGCGAGCGACAGCGCCTACAACTCGGTCATCCTCCAGGGGCTCGACTATGCCCTGAGCAATGACCACCCGGACGTGATCAGCGAGTCCTTCGGCGGCTATCCGATCCCGGACTCGACGCAGGACCTGCTGCGCCAGTTCAACGAGCAGGCCGTGGCGGACGGCGTCACCGTGGTCGAGGGCACCGGGGACTCGGGTGTACAGGCGAGCCCGGGCTCCTCGGCCAGCGACCCGGCCGTGATCGCCGCCGGCGCGAGCACCACGTTCCAGAACTACGCCCAGGGAGACCAGTACGGAGCGCAGTTCGCCACTGGCGGCTGGCTGAGCGACAACATCTCATCGGTCGAGTCGGGCGGCTTCACCCAGGGCGGGCGGGTGCTGGACCTGGTCGCGCCGGGCGAGGCCAACTGGTCGCTGTGCAGCCCCGACACGGCCCTTTACACGGGCTGCGTGGACTTCGCAGGCCGTCCGAGCCCGCTGCAGAGCTTCGGCGGCACGAGCGAGTCCGCGCCGCTGATCGCCGGCGGCGCGGCGCTCGTGATCCAGGCCTACCGCCAGGCCCACGGGGGCGCAAGCCCCTCGCCACAGCTGGTGCGAGAGCTCCTGACGAGCACCGCCACCGACCTGGGAGCTCCCGGCTACGAGCAGGGGGCCGGTGAGCTCAACACGCTGGCGGCGGTCCAGGCGGCCGAGTCGGTCGGGCTGCCGGCGGCGGACGCGAGCGGCGCCAACCTGCTCGTCTCGCCGACCCAGCTGGATCTGAGCGGCGCCGCCGGCAGCCGCTTCTCGACGGTCGTGCACGTGACCGATCTCTCGTCGTCCCCCGAAACGGTCGCTGGGGCCGTGCGGCAGATCGGAGCTCAGCTCGCCGATCAGACCGGGTCGGTCACACTCGACTCGTCGAGTCCGACGTTCGTGGACGGCTTCGGCAACAGCGTTCCATACGAGCAGATCCATTTCTCGGTACCGGCCGGCGCGGACCGGCTGGTGGCCGACCTGGCCTGGCCGGGTCCCGACGCTCGCGTCGCCCTGACGCTGATCGACCCGCGGGGCCGGCTCGCCGCCTTCACGCGTCCTCAGGGCAACGGCGACCACGGCGAGGTCGACGTGGCGCACCCGCCCGCGGGGGACTGGACCGGGCTGATCTTCCTCCGTGACGGCTCCTACTCCGGTCCGGTCAGCTGGCAGGCGGTCTCCCAGGCGTTCGTCTCCGCCGACTCCGTTTACCCGCGCTCGCGCCTGCTGGAGCCGGGACAGACTGGCGCCTTCCGGGTCGCCGGCACGTTCCCGGCGGCCGCCGGCGACGTCAGCCAGGAGCTGGTCGTCACATCCGGCGACGGGACCGTCTCGACGGTCCCGATCGCGCTGCGCTCGCTGGTCGCGATCGATGCCGGCGGCGGAGCGTTCACGGGCAACCTGGTCGGTGGCAACGGACGCAACGGCGCCTTCCAGCCCGGTCAGATCGACACCTACGACTTCTGGGTGCCGCCCGGCGAGCCGCAGCTGAGCGTGTCGCTGTCCACCGGCGCCAGCCCCGGCACGGTCGTCACGGGCAGCCTGATCTCTCCGGCCGGGCAGGCGGTGACGGACGGCGTCAACGCCTACGTGGACGGTGGAGGCGCGATCCACGTCACGGGTGGGCTGCAGGCCTTCGC
Organism: Actinomycetes bacterium; assembly: GCA_021846845.1. Lineage (GTDB taxonomy): Bacteria > Actinomycetota > Thermoleophilia > Solirubrobacterales > Solirubrobacteraceae > Palsa-465. The sequence continues at coordinate 35,570 of JAJZWB010000005.1, forward strand.
GCTCCGACCGCGGCCCGGCCTGTGGCGGTTCGTGGTCGACGTCGTCAACCCGGTCGGCGGCCATGTCCTGTCGGCGCCCTACACGGGGCGGATCTCGTTCGCGCCGCCGCCGATCCAGGTGAGCGGGCTGCCGGACCGGCGCACCGTCCTGACCGCCGGCACGCCGCTCACTGCGACCGTGACCGTGACCAACGACGGCCCCGGGACCGAGCAGCTGTTCCTGGACCCGCGCACGGAGGAGCGACGCTTCGTGTCGCTGCTGTCGGTCACTCCGTCAACAGGCGTCCCGCTGCCGGTGCCGATGACCCAGCTGCCGCCGGTCTACCTGATGCCGACGGAGACGGACGCTGTCGGGGCGTTCGCCCAGGCCACCCAGCCGGTCACGTTCGACTTCGGCTTCGGCGACCCGAGCCTGGCCGCGATCGCGACGGGCGAGAGGGCGGCGGGGTACTTCCTCGGCCACGCCACGCCCGGGCTCTGGGACCTGGCCCCCGACGAGCTCGGACCGTTCAGCGGCCCCGCGCCGGCGGGAACGGTCTCGACCGGGATGGTCGCGCTGACGCGAGGCTTCGACCCCTACGCCAGCTCATCGACCGGCGACCCCGAGGATCAGGCGGTCAACCCCGGCGCGGCGCCCTACACGCCGCTGACCCTGGGTCCGGGGCAGAGCGGGACGATGACGCTGACGATCACGCCGCCCGCGACCGGGTCGGCCACACCGACGATGTGGCCCGACGGCCGGGGTCGCGAGCTATCGGGCACCCTGTACGTCGATGCGTTCGACGGCGTGTTCGGGGTCGCCGGGGAGCTGGCGGCGATCCCGTACGCGTATCGCCTCGCCGGCCCCGCCCGCCAGCCCGGACACGAGCCGCGACGGCACGCACGCTTCCCCCGATACCCCCGGCGGCGCTGATCCGGGCGCGCTCGTGAGCCGGTTGCGCGCCGCCGCCCGCCCCGAGGATCGCCCGCCTGAGGATCGCGCGCCCGCATCGCCCGCCTTAGGATCGCGCGCCGGGCATGATGGGATCCCGAGCTGGGGTGCTCGCCGGTGCTCGGAGGGTCAGACCGACATCGTGCCCTCCAGGATCGCCTCCTCCAGAGTGCGCGGGCCGAGCACGTCGCCGGCTCTGACGGCTCCGGGATGGCTCTCCAGCGACGGCCACAGCTCGTCGGCCGGTACGCGGCCCTGGGCGAGCACGAGCGTCGCGCACTCCGGGAGGGGCACCGTTCGCCCGGAGAAGACGTGCCGAAGCCGTGGCCCTCGTGAGAGCTCATGATGGTGAAGGATGGTCACGCCGAGCCCGTCGAGCCTCGACAGGTACAGGTTGCGCTGGTACTGATGGAGGGTCTCGCCTGGCACCGGCGCCGCGCACGCGAGCATCACCGCGCAGCCGCAGCCGGCCAGGCGCTCGGCGGCATCCAGTCCGTCCCAGCCGCCGCCCCAATCGCAGACCAGCGCCGGAGACGCGACCGACGATGGATCGAGGATCGCGTCCCATGCCTGCGTGACCGCCAGCCCGCCGGCGTCCAGCGGTGGCGAATAGGGGCGCGCGCCCGTCGCGAGCACCACTCGATCGAAGCCGGCGGCCAGCTCGGCGGACGCCTCCACGCCCAGCCGCAGCTCGACGCCGGCGCTTCGCAGCCGGGCGCTCGTCGAGCGGTGGTATCGCTCCCACGCCTCGGCGTGGCCCGGAGCCAGGCCGGCGAGTCGCAGCTGGCCGCCGATCTCGGCCTCACGCTCGACCAGCGTGACCGAGGCCCCGTTGCGAGCGGCCTCGATCGCCGCCGCGGCGCCAGCCGGCCCCGCGCCGATCACCAGCACGCGCGGGCCGGCGCCGCCTGCTGCCGGATCGCGGCCGGGGGCGCCTGCTGCCGGATCGCGGCCGGGGGCGCCTGCTGCCGGATCGCGGCCGAGGTCTCGGGAGCGCGCGGCTTCGCCGGCTCCGACCGCCCTCAGCCGCGGGGCGGCGTCCGTCCCGAGCGTGCGCTCGCGCCCGGTGCGAGGGTTGACGGCACAGCCGATCGGCAGGCCCGCGTGGTAATGGCCGATGCACGACTGGTTGCAGCCGATGCACTCGATCACGTCGGCGGCGCGTCCGGCCAGCGTCTTGGCGATCAGCTCGGGGTCGGCGATCAGAGCCCGCGTCATCCCGACCAGGTCGGCCGTCCCGGTCGCCACCAGCAGTTCGGCCGCCTCCAGGTCGACGATGCGGGTGGTCGCCAGCAGCGTCGCGCCCGGGACCGCGGCGCGGATCGCGGCCGCGGGCAGCGTGATCGCTGCCGCCGGCGCCGGCGGCGGCGGCGCGATCCATGTCGACGCCGCGGGCTGCGACGAGTTGCCCAGCACCAGCGAGACGAAGTCCGCCAGGCCGGCGTCGTGCAGGCGGGCGGTGATCCGGGCGCAGTCCTCGACCCCGAGGCCGCCGGGAGTGAGCTCGTCGACCGACAGCCGGGCGCCGATCGCGACCCCTTCGCCCGCGCCGTCTCGGACCGCCTGCAGGACCTCGATCGCGAACCTCAGCCGCGCCTCCGGCGGGCCGTTGAAGCGATCCTCGCGCCGGTTGGTCTGCGACGAGAGGAACTGCGCGATCAGATAGCCATGCGAGAGCGATACCTCAAGCCCGTCGACGCCACCCTCCGCGGCAAGGCGCGCGGCGGTCCGATAGCCGTCGATCAGGTCCGCGATCTCGGCTGCGGTCAGCGCCCGCGGCTCGGACTTGAAGCGCAGGCTCGGGACCGCCGAGGGAGCGACCGCGGGTGCCCGCGGCGCCTCGGCGATCACCTCGCGCCCGCCGTGGAACAGCTGCACGAACAGGCGCGTTCCGTGCTCGCGCACAGCCTCTCCCAGACGCCTGTACGCCGGGACGATCGCCGGCTCGTAGCCCCCGATCGTGTGAGACGTCAGCAGCCCGGTCCGGTGGACCGCGGTGGCCTCCAGGAACACCGCTCCGGCGCCCCCGGCGGCGCGGGCCCGGTGGTATGCGATCAGATCGTCGGTCGGAAGGTGATCGTGGACCAGACCGGTCTGGTGCGAGGTCGAGACGACGCGGTTGCGCAGCGTGACAGGGCCGATGTCGATCGGCGCGAGCAGCGCGGCGAGGCGTCCGCGGGCGCTCATCGGCAGTTCGCGGCCGCCGTCTCGATCGCGCTTCCGGCCGCGGCACGCGCCGGGGTCGCGGGCCCGGACGCCTCCTCCATGGGCGAGGTCGCATCCGGCGGGCGAGCCCGGAGCGCCTGGGTCCGCCCGACGCGATCCGTGCTCGCCGCCGCGCGCAGTCGCGTCCGCTCCAGGGCCACCGGCGCGAGCGTGGCGACCATCAGGGCCGCCAGCCCGAGCAGCGGCAGGACGTCGCCACCGGCCTGCGCGAGCGTCGCGGCGGCCGGCGCGCCGAGCGCCTCGCCGAACGCCCAGGCGAGGTTCATCACCATCGAGGCGATCACGAGCGAGATCCCAACTGCCTCGGTGGCCTCGGTCAGGATCGTCATGGAGGGGATCGTGTATGCGGCCAGCGGGCCTCCGAGCACGACGACCGTGACCAGCGCGAGCAGCACCGGCGAGCTCGGAAGGTTCAGCAGGACCATCAGCGTGGCGGTCGCCGTCAGCCCCATGAGCAGCGGCGCTCGCGGCCCGGCTCGGTCCGTCATGCGCCCGAGCGGCCGCGAGATCCGTGCCGAGGCGAGGGCGGCGACCAGGAAGGTCGCGCCGATCAGGATTCCGGAGCCACCCAGTCGTGAGAGCCGCAGCGGCAGCAGCGTGCCGATGGCGCCGATCGTGGCCGCCTCAAGCAGGATCAGCCACGCACCGAGGGCGATCCGCCGATCGCCCAGCAGGGCGCGCAGCGCGGGCCGGTGCTCACGCTCGGCGCCGCGCGGCGGCTCGGGGTGACGCCATGTCCAGCCGGCGAGCCCGACCGCCCCCGCCCCGACGAGCGCGAACACGACGGCCGTGCCGACGCTCACCGCAAGCGTCCCGAGGATCGGGCCAAGCAGCGTGCCGAAGATCGCCGCGGCGAACACCGTTCCCAGCATCTCGCCGCGCCGACCGCGCTCGGCGAAGCCGATCACCCAGGCGAGGCCGGCGACCCAGATGAAGCCGCACCCGATCCCCTGGGCGAAGCGCAGCCCGTCGAGCACCGCGATGTCACCGGGGAGCCCGAAGGCCGCGACCGCGGCGGCGAACACCGTGAGCCCGAGCAGCGTCGTGCGCCTCACGCCGAGACGCGATGCGGCCCATGCCGCGATCAGCGATCCGGGCACTATGCCAGCCGGATAGCTCGCGTTCAGCAGTCCGACCGCCGGCTTGGCGGCGTGCAGGACGCGTGCGTAGTGGGGCAGCACGGGCGCCAGCGCCGAGTACATCGCGGACTCGAACAGCAGCAGCGTGCGCACCAGCGTCACGACCCGCTGACGGCCGTGCGCCGCACCGGCGCTCGAGCTCGGGCCGGGCCTGAGCTGGACGGTCGTGCCCGTCATCGGCTCTCGACCAGGATCGACGCCAGCCGACGAAGTCGCGGTCGCACGTCCTCGTCGAAGCCCGTCGCCAGCTGACCGATCAGCAGGCCGTCGGCCGCGCCGAGCAGGAGCTCGGCGTCGGCTCGCGGGCTGGTCGATCCGGCCGCCTCCAGCAACCGTGCGAGCGTCAGCAGGTAGGCCTCGCTCCAGCGGCGCGCGACCTCCCGCAGAGGCGGCCGCCTCGCGGCCTCCAGCATCAGCGCGTACGCCGCGACCATCGGGGTGCGGGTCGCCCGCCCATCGAGGTCGCATTCGACGATCGCGTCCACGGCGGCGTCGAGCGGGTCGCCCTGCAGGCGCGCCGCGGTCGCCGCGTAGTCGAGCAGCCGCTGCGTGTCGCGCTCGGCCGCTAGCTCCAGCGCCGCGGTGAGCAGCTGATCCTTGGACGCGAACCAGTAGGTCGTGGACGCGAGCGGAAGCCCGGCGACCGCGGCCACCCGGCGGTGGGTGACGGCGTCGGCGCCGACCTCGGCGACGATCCGCAGGGTCGCCTCCAGCAGCGCCTCGCGACGGGCTGCGCCACGCGGACGCGGCGTGCGGACTCCGAGGTCGGCCGGGGCGGGCGCGGTCCACTCGGGGTGATCGGCGGTGGCACGAGCCCGGGCGCCCCGCGCCGCCGGGGTCTGCTTGGGGGGATCGGCGGTGGCACGAGCCCGCGCTCCCGGCGTCGCCCCGGTCCGCTCGGGGGACTCGGTCTCCAGGCGCGTCTCGGCAGGCATCGGTACAACTGTACCGATCATCGATACGTCTGTACTGACCGCGGGCTGGCGTCTCGGCTCGCCGTGGTAGCTCAGAGAGCCGGCGCGTTGGGGGCGCTGGGACTGCGGGGCGAGCCGCTCGCCGATCGTGTGCCGTGCCGCGCCGGGGGCTCGGTATGGGCGGCAATCGTCTCGCGGCGGATGAGCCGGTCGTCGGCGTCCAGGATCAGCAGCTCGCATGCCCGGGCGTGCGCGACGTGCAGGTACCCGACCAGGCGCGCGTCCTCCAGCGTCTCGCAGGAGACCGGCCCTCGCCCGTCGCCGAGTGCGACCTGCCATCGGGCGCGACCGTCATGCCTGATCTGGACCGCCACCGGATCGCGCTGGGGCTCCCTCACCCCGCCGTTGCGCCGCGCATCCGTCACCTCGCCCTCGCCCTCGCCCTCGCCTCGTCCCGGCGCGGCGAGCGAGCCGCGAGCCTGTGACCCTGTCGCTCGCCCGCCGGCCTGTTGGATGTGAACAGCCCGACCGGAATCCTGGCCCGCCCGATGCAGCGCGGGCAGTACTCCACCGTCAGCCACTCGATGCGCCGTCGAATGCTCAGGCCACATCGCGGACAGTTCAGGTAGACGGTGTCGGAGTTGGGTCGATCGATCATGCGCTCTCCTTGGAGACAGGGCCACGACGCAGGAGCGACTCAGCCCCGCCGCGACAGCGGGCCCGCCACCTGCTCCTGATCAATCACCTGCTCCGACGCCACCTCCCGCGGCACGCCGACGCCTGTGCACAACAGTGAACCCGTCCGCGAGCGGCGGCATCGGTAGTCCGCCCCGATCCTCCGCGCGCGCTCCCCTGAGCGTGTCCGGCACCGGCCGGGCGCGGCCGCTCAGGCGGCCTCCCGGCCCTGAGCCGAGCGCCAGTCGGCACGCTTGGTTCCGTAGCCGTCCGGGAGCTCCTCGCCGATCAGATCCAGCCAGGCGAGCCATGCGAGAGCGGCGCGGAAATCGCCGCGGCCCGCCGCCTGGTCGGCCCATCGAAGCGTGTTCTCAACCGCCGCGCGGTGCCGCGCGACCGGATCGGCGGTCGCGCGCCGGGACGTGCGGCGCCGCGCGGAGCCACCGCTGGGTCTGGGCCTGCCAGACCCAGGCGCGGTGCGCTGCTGGTCGGCGCTCGTCCGCCCGCCACCGCGCTCGGACACGGTCTGCTCCCGGTTCACCACGCCACCTCCTCCAGCGGGCGCCGGGGTCGAACCCGGCGCGCCTGCGAGATGCACGGCCGGGCCGGGGCGCTCGTCACGGCGACCCGCTCGCGCAGGCTCGGCGGTCGTGAATGCCTGGGACTCCTGGAACGCGCTCTATCGAGCGCCGACGAGAACACCAACCCGGCCTCCTGGAAACGGCAGCCCCCGCCCGGCGTGCAACGCCGGTGCGGCCAGGCCGCTGGCTGTATCCGCTCGGGAGAGCCGCCACGCCGAGCTCGTCGGCGGCCGTGTCACGAGCCAGGTCGGAGAAGCGCGTTCTGCGCGCCTCCCACACCTCGAGCGTACCCGCCGTTCACGGACCCGTCAAGGCGATCGGAGTGTGTGACGAAAGACCGTCACATGGTGTGAGCAAGTGTCATGGCGCAGGACCCGGCATCCGCTCCGCCTATAGTGAGTGAAGGGACGATGGATCGATCAGGCGCGCGCGCACGGCCGGCGACCGCTTCCGCCACGGCGATGTCCGCCAGGTCGATAGCCTGCTCGCGGTGCTAGACCAGAGCGTCGATCTTGCGATCGGGCAAACAGCCCTTATGTCCCGGCGACCGCGCGGGCCCGCCGGCCGCACACGCGACGAGGGCCGGCCCGCCGGCCCGGCCGGCGAGGCCGCGGGAGTGGTCGGCAGGTGAGCATCGCGGAGCACGAAGAGGACGGCGACGCCCTCGAGCGCCTGCTGGACCACATCAGGATCACCCGCGGCTTCGACCTCACCGGCTACAAGCGCGCGACGCTGCGGCGCCGGATCGGCAAGCGGATGGCCGACATCGGGGTCGACTCATACGGCCAGTACATCGACCAGCTTGAGGTCTCGGCCGGCGAGTTCGACGCGCTGTTCAACACCGTGATGATCAACGTCAGCTCGTTCTATCGTGACCCGAACGTCTGGCGGTACGTCGCGGAGCATGTGATACCCGAGATCCTGCGGCGTCGGGGCGGCGGCGAGCCGATCCGCATCTGGTCGGCCGGCTGCTCGACCGGAGAGGAGCCGTACACGGTCGCGATGCTGCTCGCCGAGCAGCTCGGAGAGCGTGGCTTCGCCGATCGGGTCAAGGTGTTCGCGACCGATGTCGACGAGGAGGCGCTCGCGACCGCCCGGCAGGGCGTCTACGCGGCCGCCGGGCTGGAGGCTCTGCCCGCCGAGCTGCGCGACAACTACTTCGAGCACGCCGACGGGCGCTGCAGCGTGTCCAAGCCGATCCGCCGGTCGGTGATCTTCGGGCGCAACGACCTCGTCCGTGACGCCCCGATCTCGCGTCTGGACCTGGTGACCTGCCGCAACACGCTGATGTACTTCAACGGAGATACGCAGCGCAGCATCATGACGCGGCTGCACCTGGCTCTGGCGCCGGAAGGCTTCCTGGTGCTCGGCAAGTCCGAGCTCCTGCTGACCCTTGGCGAGTGCTTCGCTCCCGAGAGCCTGAGCCTGCGCGTATTTCGCAAGCGGCCGGGCGTGCGGCTGCGCGGCGGCGGGCCGGCGAGCCTCTCGCGCGCTCCGGCCGGCCGGGGGCCCGAGATCCTCCCTGCGGCCCTGATGGACGCGTTCAGGGTCAGCCCGGTCGCGCAGCTCGTGCTCGACGCGAGCGGGGGCGTGGCGTTCTGCAACCGGCCGATGGGCGAGCTCTTCGGCATCGGAGAGCGGGAGCTGGGAACGCCGATCCAGGATCTGGAGCTCTCCTATCGGCCCGTCGAGCTGCGGTCGCTGATCGAGCAGGCGGCTGCCGTCGAAGGGCCCATCCGCAGCGAGCGCGTGTCCTGGACCGGCCGCGATGGAGCCGAGCATGAGGTCGAGGTCGAGGTCGTGGCGCTGCGCGGAGGCCTGGAACAGATGGGGACGAGCATCGCGTTCATCGACGTGACGCGCTTCGCGAGGATCACGTCCGAGCTGGAGCGCTCCAAGCGCGAGCTGGAGTCCGCCTACGAGGAGCTGCAATCGACGGTCGAGGAGCTGGAGACGACCAACGAGGAGCTTCAGTCGACCAACGAGGAGCTGGAGACCACCAACGAGGAGCTTCAGTCGACCAACGAGGAGCTGGAGACGATGAACGAGGAGCTTCAGTCCTCCAACGAGGAGCTGGAGACGATGAACGAGGAGCTCCGGGTTCGCACCGAGGAGCTCAACCGCGTCAACCTCCTTGTCGAGACGATGCTCTCCAGCCTCGGGATGGCCGTCGCGGTGGTCGACCGCGAGCTTCGGGTGACGGTGTGGAACGACCTTGCAAAGGACACCTGGGGACTCGATCTCCACGATGTCCGCGACCGGCGCTTCCTCGGGCTCGACATCGGGCTGCCGGTCGAGCGGCTGCGGGAGCCGCTGCTCGCCTGCGTCTCCGGAGCATCTGGCGCGGTGGAGCGCGTGCTGGAGGCACGGGACCGTCGCGGGGTCGACGTGCTGTGCCGGGTTCGCTGCACTCCGTTGTCGGACGGTCACGGGGCGGTCGCCGGCGCGATCGTGATCATGGAGCCGAGCCCGAGCTGACGCGCGACGATGCGCGGCGCTCGTCGGCAGGCCGTCACCGAGCGCGCACGAGGAAGCGCAGACCGCCCCTGGGTCCCAGCGTCGGGGTGGTCGCGATCCGCGGCTCGTCCGTGGACAGCGGCTCCAGCCTGACGCGGCGATAGAGGGTGCAGGCGAGCGCGCGCAGCTCGTATTCCCCGAAGCGCTTGCCGAGGCACATCCGCGACCCGCCCCCGAACGGCACGTACGCGCCGCGGGGAAGCGCGGCCTCACGCTCTGGCAGGAACCGGTCCGGCTCGAACCTGAACGGGTCCGGGTACAGCTGCGGCAGGTGGTGGGTTGCCCACGACGAGTAGTGCACGCCGATCTGCGCCGGCACTCGAACCCCGGCCAGGGTGACATCCCGTGTCGTGCGTCTCGGCCCCACCCAGGCGGCGGGGTAGCGGCGCAGCGTCTCCTTGAGCGAGCGCTCGAGCACCGGCAGGGCCCTCCCGTCAAGCTCGTCGGCGGCCGCCCTTCGCGTGCCGAGCACGCTGTCGAGCTCGTGCTCGACCGCGTCGCGCGCCCTCGGGTTGCGTCCGAGCTCGTGCGTCAGGAACGTGAACGTCGTGGTCGTCGTGTCATGTCCGGCGAACAGCAGCGTGATCGCGTGGTCGCGCACGCAGCGGGTGCCAAGCGGCCGGCCGTCGCCGTCGGTGGCGGTCAGCAGCAGCCCCAGGACGCCGCCGCCCGGGTCGCCGCTCCGGCGGCGGCGGTCGATCTCGTCGCGCACCGCGCGGTCGAGCGTGCGCTGGGCCGCGATCGCGCGCGCTCTCGGCGTGCCAGGGCCGGCCAGCATCTGGAGCGGGACCGGCTCGCCGTGGATCGCCAGTGAGGCCTCGAACGCCGATGCCAGCTCGTGCTCGCGCCGCGCGTCCGCGTCGATCCCGAGCAGTGCTCGCAGGGCGATCCGGAGCGCCAGCTCGCGGACCCAGCGGTAGAGCTCGATCACCTGGCCGTCGCGCAGCGACTCCGCGGCCGCGACCGCCTGGTCGACCATCGTCTCGGCCACCGACGCGATGTGGTCGCGCTGGAACGCGGGAAGCAGGAGCATCCGGAAGTCACGGTGGTACGGGCCGTCCGTGTTCAGCAGCCCGTCTCCGAGCAGCGGCCACAGGTCCGCGAAGCGGCCCTCGCGCCACTGGAACGCGTCGAACTCGCCGACCAGGATCTGGTGGTTCGCCTCGGCTCCGATCGCCCAGACGATCGGCTCGTGCAGCAGCCGGATCGTGAACACCGGACCGAAGCGCCGCTCGTGCTCCAGCAGCAGGCCAAGCGGGTCGGAGATGATCCGCCGGGTGTTGCTCCAGCTCGGCGCCAGGCTTCCCGGTGGCAGCCGAGAGTGCCGGCGGACCCGCAGCTCGCGTCGCAGGTCGTCGCCGATCCTGGCCGCAAGGCCGAGCCTCATCGGCTTCGGCCGGTCCGCGGTGACGATCCGCCCCGGGCGCGGTGCTCGTGCGCTCACGGGCCCGCGATCGCCCGCGGCGTCCGTTCCAAAGGCGATACGCGGGCCGGCGGATGGCGCCTGATCCATGTGCCGAGGGTATCTGCGAGGCCTGTACGAGCGGGCGCCGGGCGCCTGACCCGCGTGCGGCGCGACGCCCGCCGTATCCAGCCGATCAGCTGCGGGAGCGTCGCTGCGGACGAAGCGCTGCTAGGGACGGAGCGTCGCCACCAGGGTCATCGGCTCCAGCAGGAGCGCGAGCGCCTGCTCGATCGAGACGGCCGTGACGTCCGCTGCGCTCAGCGCGTCCCGGTGAGCTCCCTCCGGCCCGATCACGGCGATTCCGACGCCGGCCGCCTGGAGCATCGGCGCGTCGTTGCGCCCGTTCCCGATCGCGACGCACGCGCTCGCGCCGAGCGAGCGGACGTATTCAAGCTTGTCGGCGCCGGTGCGGATCCGTCGATAGGTGGCTCCGATCGACTGCGCCAGCCGTTCGGCCGTGCCGAACGTGTCGGCTGACAGGACGTGCAGCGCGAGCACCCTGGCGAGGGTGCGAAGCGGCCCGAGCGCGCCTGCGATCGGCTCGCCGCGGTCGGAGAGCGTTCCGTTGACATCGAGCACGAGGTGCTCGAGTCGGAGCTCGCCCTCTCCGGGTATCGAGATGCCTACGGTCAAGTCCTCGGCTCCTGTTGGTCGCATGCGGTTGGATGCCCGGCCAGGGACGGTTCGGCTACCGTCGGCGCGCAGCCCACCGGCGATGCGAGCCGGGAGGGGGGAGAGCCCGCCGGGGGACTCGAACCCCCAACCCCTTCATTACAAGTGAAGTGCTCTACCGGTTGAGCTAGGCGGGCGTGCGGGAAGTGTGGCAGGGACCGGCGTTGGTGAGGCGCCGGTCAGCGAGGTCCGTGCGCCAGCTCCCGCTCCCACCAGGAGACCGTGTCGGCCATCGTCTGCGCGAGCGGGATCTGCGGCTTCCAGCCGGTCAGCGCGGCGATCCGGGATGGGTCGCCGCGGAGGTCCATGACCTCTCTTGCGCGCACGCGTGAGGGGTCCACGACGTGCTCGACCACGATCGGCTCGAGCAGGCGGGCCAGGAGCCTGACCTGATCGCCCGCCGAGACCGACACGCCGGAGCTGACGTTGAAGGCCTCGCCCTCGCCGGCCTGCGCCAGCGCCAGGAGCCGATAGCCGCGGACGATGTCGCGCACGTCGGTGAAGTCCCGCCGGGTGTCCGGGTTGCCGGTCACGATCCGGAGTGTCTCCACGCCATCGAGCCTCCCCTCGGCGGCCTGCCTGGCCAGCGATGAGAGCAGGAAGATCGGCAGCTGGCCGGGACCCGAGTGGCTGAACGGCCGGGCCCGGACGATCCGCAGCCCGTATGCCGATCGGTAGACCTCGGCCAGCATCTCGCCCGCCGCCTTGGAGACCGCGTACGGGTTGGCGGGCGCCGGTCGGGCGTCCTCGCCGACCGGCAGCACCGCCGGCTCGCCGTAGACCTCGCAGGAGCTGACCCAGACGACCCGGGCGTCGGGGGCGTGCGCGCGCAGCGCCTCAAGCAGGTTGACGGCGATCACGTCGTTGTCGGCCACGGTCCTGGCCGGCTCGCTCCAGGAGCGCCCGACGGATGTCAGGGCCGCAAGGTGGTAGACGACCTCAGGCCGGGCGCTGCGGACCGCGGCGGCCACCGCCTCCGCGTCCCGCATGTCGACGGCGACTCCGCGGCCGCAGCCATCCGGCGCCGTGCCTCGGCGCGATGCCGCCACGACATCGTCGTCCGCGGCTGCGCACTCTCGGCAGAGCCACGTGCCGGCGAAGCCCGACGCTCCGGTTACGAGCACGCGCACGACGCTCAGCGCTCCCGGCCCGGTGCTGGGGGCACGACGGTCAGGGCGTCTCGTGGACGGTGACGGTGTGCTCCAGCGAGCCGTGCCCGTTGCTGGAGAAGTCGGTTGCCGCCGGCGTGGGCGAATCCGGCGGCTCGGGGTTTAGCCGCCGCTCCAGCTCGCCGAGGACGAGGCCGAACAGGGCGTGGCGCCATGCCGCCTGCCAGAACGCGGCCCTGTTGCCGCGCAGCGCAGGCAACCGCTCGCGTGCGGGGTGGAATCGGTCCGAGAACCCCGTCAGCTGCCAGGAGGCGAGGTGCTCCAGCAGCGCGACGGCGGGACCGCGCAACCTGGAGGGCACCGGCAGGCCCGGCGCGATGTTGGCGTAGAGGGCCCCGAAGATCGCGCCGTTGGCGAGGTGCAGAGCGGCACCGAGCCTGAGCCAGCCGCCGCCGTCTCCGGCCACCATCCGGCCGAGCAGCTCGACGTCGTCGTAGTCGCTGCCGAAGACGGCCTTGTCAAGCGGCTGCTGGATCGCCCAGACAGCCGCCGCGGCAGCACCTGCGGCGGCTCCGCGCAGCGTGCGGGTGCGGTCGGGACGCTGGCTCACTGCCGACGAACTGTAACGGGCGGCCGGCGGGCGGGTACGCCCCTGTGCGATGGATCACCTGGAGCGGGATCACCTGGAGCGACTGCACCGCCGGGCGCGCGAACGTCGTGCCAACCCGATCGTCTACGCGATCGTCCGCGTCACCTTCCAAGCCTTCTTTCTCGTGTAC
>JAJZWB010000131.1 GCA_021846845.1 Actinomycetes bacterium
GCAGACGGGTCGCATCCGCATCGAGAATAGGCCGCTCCCGAGCGGGCGCGGGCGACGGGCGGGCGTCGGAGGATTCGGCTCCGGCCGGGCGCCCTGAGAACGGTTCCAGCCCGGCTGGTCCGACGAGTTGGCGCTCGATACGGAGCGCCATCGAGAAGGCAAGGAGGAAAGCGGCTGAAGGGACTCGAACCCTCGGCCTTCTGCATGGCAACTGCGCGGCAGGCCGTCTGGGTCCGATGGATACAGGGAATCCCGTGTTGCCACGGGCGTTCCACGGGCCGGCAATCGGGTTCGAGTGGTAGCGGCGGTGGTAGCGGCGTGGTAGCGGCGATGTAGAGTGGTGCCATGAACGCGCGGAAGCCGACTGGGACCATCCTGTTCCGCGAGGGAGAAGGCGCCGCCGCCGACATCGTCTACGCGGTTGCGAAATGGCGCGACTCGACCGGCCGCCAGCGGTATCGGCGGGTTGGCCGAGCCTGGATTGAGCCGGACGGGTCGGGTGGCTGGCGTCGACGGCGTGGTCGCGCACCCGACGGCTGCGTCGACCGCCGAGCTGCGGAACGGGCTATGGACGTACTGATCGATGAGACCGAGCGCGAACTCCGCGCGGCTCGGCCCGACCGTTCGGCGACCTTCGCAGACGCTGTCGCTGCGTGGCGAGAGTACGCCGAGCACACGAAACGTCTCAAGCCCGCGACGCTCCGCAACTACGACGCGATCCTCTCGCCGGCCGGACCACGGCCTCGGCACGGAGGCGAGAGGCTGGCGAGGGTCATGCGGACGTTTGGCGATCGCCGCCTGACCGAGATCACGACCGCTGAGATCGAACGGTTCCTGCGTGGGCTTGACCGGTTGGGTCTGGCGGCCCGCAACGTCAACTCGCACCGCCAGGCGCTCGCCAACGTCTTCGAGTACGCGATGCGGGCCGACACGTTCGCGCTGCCGGCCAACCCGGTCCGTGGCGCCGAGAAGCGCCGCGAGGACTACTCCAAGCCGCCGGACACGTTCACTGCCGAGCAGATCCTGGCCCTCGCTCGAGCCGCCCGCGAGGGCCGACACGTCAACGGCGGGCGACGATGGGCAAGTGCGGAGCGCGACGTCGAGCAGGAGCGCGCCAATGCCCAGGACGCGGCGCTGTACACCGTCGCCGGCTTCACCGGCCTGCGCCAGGGCGAGCTGCGCGCGCTGCGGTGGAAGCACGTCCGCTTCGCCGACCGGACGATCCTGATCGTCGCCGGTATGTCGGCGGGGGAGGAGAGCACGACCAAGTCGGGCAAGTGGCGCGCCGTCCCGCTGCCGCGCGATGCGTTCGTCGTCCTCGACGAGCTCAGCCGGCGCGAGTGGTTCACGAGCCCCGAGGACTACGTCTTCTGCGGTCCGGCGGGCGACCCGCTCGACGACTCGGCACTACGGCGCCGCTACAACGCCGCGCGTGACGCCGCCGGGCTTCCCCCGCTGCCCTTCCATCATCTGCGCCACACGTTCGCGACCCTGGCGATCCGCGGGCTCGACCCGGCGACCGTGCAGTCGCTGCTTGGCCACTCGAAGATCACGACGACCGAGCGCTACCTCCACGCCCGGCCCCTGAACGAGCTCGCCGAACGGATGGACTCGATTTTCGCGGTCGGGCCGTCGGTCATCGACCCGGCCGCCGACGAGAGCGCCGTCTGAAATTCGCGGGGTCGGTCTCGGTCCGCTTCCGTCCGTGCCCATTCCGCCGGCCATCCATGGCCGGCGGACGACCCCCTCGCACAGGCAGCCTCCGTCCCGCAGAAACCCGCGGGAGGGCGGGGAGCACACAGCCCTCGGTCGTGGTTCGATGTGCCGGTGGCTGGCCCACCGCCGATCGACGTCGCTGCGATTCGCTCGTATTGCGAGCAGCGAGTCCCACCGCACGCGCTCCATCAAGTCCGCGTCGAGGCGATCGTCGACGGGAACAGCGTCACGATCGCGGAGCGGCGGGCGCCATGGCGCCCCGACTTCGGACCTGAGTGGACGATCGGTCCGGTAGCTCGGCTGCGCTACGTCCACAAGCACCGGCATTGGATGCTCCTTTGGCGCGACCGCAACCAGCGCTGGCACCACTACGACTTCGTGCAGCCAACGCCGGATGTGACCCTGCTGCTCGAGGAGATCGAGAAAGATCCGACCTGCATATTCTGGGGCTGATCCCCCGACCCAGTCACTTCGGCCAGAGCGCCCGGACCCCATCGGCGTACACGCCGTAGATGCACGGCCCACGCTGCTCGGTGGCGATACGCGTGATCTTCGGGAGCTGGTCGACGAAGCGTTGAGCCATCTCCGAGCCCCGCAGGTTCGCGTTCGTGAGGCAGAACGCGCGGACGCCGGCGGTCGTCAGGGCTTCGAGTTCAGCCGGGCGGTACCTGATCTTGTCGTCCTTCATCAGCACGACCCACCCGTTCTCGCCGGCGTCGCGGAGCCATTCAGTGTCGGCCAGGCCCTGGCCGATTCGCTCCCCGTAGACATCGGCCATCACAAGGATGGCGGCGCCAGCAGTGCGGAGCGCGTCCGGCACGACGTGCCTGCCCAGGCTCCGATCGATGAAGAACTCAGGCTGGGAGCCGGAGGGCAACCCGGATCACGTCCTCGACCTCGGCGCTTGGAACGTCGAAGTCGGCCGCGATCTCGGCGAAGCCATCGCCGGCCTTGAAGCGGTCAACCAGATCTTCGATCCTGGCGCCGCCGTGCACCACCACCGGCTGGCCAAATGCCTCGGTCGGATCGACTGTGACCTCCGCCTGGGTGTACGCGGGCAGCCGCAGGCGCGCAGCCCAGCCGTCGTCACCGTAGGTGATCCGCTTCAGGTAGCCACGGATCACGTTCGCGAGGTGCTCCTGGCCCGTGCGTACCACGGTGAGCAGCTCCTCGTCCTCGCTGCTGGACGCGTAGTCGAAGATCAGCTCGGCGCCGTCGGTGTACACGTTCCGGGAGGCGAGCGCGTGGTCAAGGCCGATCTCGTCGTTGAGTTTCTTCACGGCGGGGCGGATGCGCTGCATCGGCACGCCGGCCTGCCGCAGCGCGCCGAGCACGAACGCCTCGGCGAAGCCGACGAACGGCACGGTCGCCTGGCGCCCCGCTGACGGGAGGACCGTGACCAGCGGCGCTCCATACTTCGGGCGAGCCCAAGCGCGCAAGGTCGAGAGGGGCGTGTGGAGGTAGCCCGCGCACTCGTGCAGCGTGAACAACGGGACCGTCATGCGGCGGTCGCCTGCGGGGAGCGGCACGGTTGTCGCGAACGTGGTCACAGTCATGATCGTAGCTCCGGCCGGCGTCGGTTCCGGGCGCGCTCCTCTGCTGTCGGGAGGTGGCTGATGGCCTGTTCAAGCTCAGGCCGCAGGAACCTCCAGGTTCGGCCGAGCTTGCGGCCAGGCAGGATGCCGCGTCGTGCGTACTCCTTAACCGTGTAGGGCTTCAGGTCGAGGAGCGCCGCGACATCGGCGACCGTGAGTACGTCCGCTCGCGTGATGCTCACTCGAGCACCTGCGAAGTCGATGTCTCCCGTTGAATCGTTCGGCTTGGCGGCTGGGGCACGACCTGTCTCCCGCGATCCTCAGCTGCGGACAACTGCAGCTAGAACTAAGATAACGCAATCACGTTATTTGCGCTAATCATTTCACGCCGAAAGGACGTCACGTGACCGACCGCGAGTCCGATCCAGCCGAGGACCCCTGGCTGACCGTCGCTGAGATCGCTGCGGAGCTGCGGGTCAATCCGGCGACGATCAGGCTGTGGGTGTCGAAGGGCAAGCTCAAGGCGATGCGCGCCGGGCAGCGCAAGCTGCTCGTCCAGCGCTCGGAGCTGAACCGGATGCTCGAGGCCTCCAGCCATCGCTACGACGACGTCCCCCACGCGAGCCAGAGCGCCGGCTACCCGAGAACCGCCGCCCCCCGCCGCCCTGTACGCGTTCGGTCGTGGTCGGCGTACGGCGCTGCCAAGGCCAACGTGCCACCCGAGGTCAGACGCGATGCGGTGAAGGAGTTGCAGGAGGCCGGCGCGGTATGGGACGCCGCCTTGGAGGCGAGCGAGAACGCCCCACCAGACCCCGGGTTCGTCAACCGGCTCCGTGCTATCGCCGAGGCTGCGGAACGCCAGCGGGATGCACTGAATCGCGCCCGGGCGATCCCGGGCTTCAGCTGGAAGCCGGTCCCCGACACCGAGGACATGATCCTCTCGAACGAACTCCGGCCTGGGGCCAACCGCCCCGGTCCCGAGCTTCTGTGGGACAGCTTCGATCTGACGGTCGACCGCCTGGCGCTCGCGATGGAGGGCAACTACGCCGACCTCGTCTACGACGAATACAGGGACCTGGCGATCGTGCTCCGGAAGATCATCGAGGCGCTCGAAGGAGGCGAGGACGACGACGCGGCTACAGACCCAAGTGTTTCGTGACCTGTTGATCGCAAAGCTGCACTTCGGCCCGCCTCAGCCCCCGTGTTTGCTGGGGATCGCGAGCTTCGGTGCGCCTGACTACCCGCCCTCCACATATGTTCATGAGGAGGGAGTGCGGGTAGTCAGGCGCATTCAGCTGCTCGATCTTGTTCGGGGGCTGAGGCGGGCCGATCGCGGGCACGAGGAGCGGGAAGCAGCAGAGGCCAGGAGGACCGGAAGGTGAGTCGATCGCTTCGTCCTGGGCCCGGATCGATGAGGGGGCTGGAGTGGCTGGCAAGGGTGGGTCCGTCACCACTCGATCCTTGGCGGTTCGCAATGGGCTGGAGCGAGGTGGCGGCTCGGAATCACGCTCGGCGGCTGGAACGAGAGGGCTGGCTGGAGCGGGTAGCGATGGTGCGCGGCGAGGGCTCGTTGTTCTTCGCGACCCGCAAGGGCGTTCTCGTCCTCGGCCTGCCGCTGATCGGCTGCACAACGCCGGCGCCGACGTGGTGGGCGCATGACAGCGCATGCGCGTGGACCGCCGCATGGATGACCGTCCGCGGTCGGAACTACCTCGGGCCGCGGGAGCTGCTCGTCGACACCGAGTATTCGGGGCGCCTGGACTTGCTCCAGAGGATCAGCGGTCGGCCGTTGGGGCATCGCCCTGACTTCGTCGGTCTGAACAACGGGAACCGGATCGCGATCGAGGTTGAGCTCGCCGCGAAGTCACGGCCGAGGCTGGACTCGATCCTTCGCATGCACCGCGACTGGATTACTGCCGGTAAGACCAATGGGCTCGTCTACATCTGCGGCAACGAGGAAGGCCGCCGCCGTATTCAACGGGCTAATGAACGCGTCAACGTGATGCCTGGCTACAGCCTGAGGATCGAGCTGCTGGACTGGATCAAGGAGCAGACGCGCACGGAGTTCGAGCGCGCTCGTGGCGGCGACGAGGCGGCGGCTGCGTAATCCGACGGTGCCACGACGACACCTGCGCGCCGCCAGCCTCCGCGGCCGAGACGGCCGGCGCGATCGTCCCCATCCCCAGGCCCTGCGTGCCGCGCATTCGAGGCTCTGGGAAGCATCGCCCCGGACGTATCTGTCGAGCTGAATGCAGGTCTGGCGGCCAAGCTCCGTCAGGACGGGCCGTGACCTTGTGCCCTGCGGGCGGTGCGTTGCTTGTTGCGTGCGTCAGAGGTAGCTGCTGATCCGGAAGACGTGACCGTCTGGGTGGCGGACGTGGAATTCGCGGACGCCCCATGGCTCGTCTGTCGGGGGGTGGGTGATCTCGAGGCCTTCGGCGACGCAGCGCTGGTGGATGGTGTCGACGTCGTTGACCCAGATTGACATCCACACGCCTTTGTCGGAGGTCTCGTCGCCGTCGGGACCAAAGGTCGAGCGGTTGGCGCCCTTGCCGCGGCTGCCTTGGCCGTCGCGGCAGAGGAAGATCTCGCAGCCGCCAGTCTCGACCGCACCGAAGCCAGGTGCGTCGTCGGAAGGGTCCGCTTTCCACTCGAATCCCCTGTCCCAGCCGAGCTTCTCGAACCACGCCATGCTTGCATGGATGTCGCTGACGTTGAGGATCGGGACGATCCGCTCGACCCGCGGTCCGTCACTGACGGACGGCTGGTTGGCGTCCTGGTCGTGGCTGGCCGGGCTCGACGGCGGCGTGTCGTGCGCGAACGCGAGCGCGTCATCGCGGGTCTTGAACTCGTCGATCCGCACGATGATGCCTTCGTTGATCGTGAACACGTCGAACATCTCGCCCTGCAGGGTCTCGCCGAAGAACTCGGTGACGCCCGGCAGCTGCACCCCGAGCAGCACGCGATGATCATCGAGGGCGCTGACCTCGATGCCGGTGACTCGCTCACGCACGGGGCCGCCGGCGGTGATGTTGTCCAGCACCGCGTCGCGGTTGGGGCAGACGAGACCTCGGCGCAGGCCCTGCCAGACGACGTCCGGGGCGAGTCGGTCAGCGATCGGGTCGGGGTCGCGGCGGCGGAGCGCGTCGACCCAGCCGAACAGGATCAGCTCGAGGTTCTCGGTGGCCTGGGTCATGACGTGTTCGTGACGTTCTGCGACGGGTTAGTTTCGGATGCCGCGGATCTGAAGCGTCGCGAGTGGCCAGCGTTTGTGGAGGCGGTCGGCAAGTTCGGGCGCTTCGTGCAGGAGCATCGCGCTGAGTTGATCGCGGACCGCTTCGGCGCTGGCGCCGCAGTCGGCCAGCAGCGCCGCCGCCGGGCTGTGCAGGCGGGGTGCGACCGCGGCGAGGAGGATGTGCTCGGTGCGGGTGCAGTTGTGCCCGAGACGCTTCGCGAACGCCTTGGCCAGCTCGAGCAGTCGCTTGGTCTGCGGCGCGACACCGAGGCTGCCGTCTGGCCGCGCCGGACCGCTCCCGAGCCGTTCAACGAGGCTGGTGTTCGCAGCCTCCGGCGTGACGCCGAGCTCGATGAGCGCGCGGCCCGCGAGCTCGTCGGGCTGTGCGAGCAAGCCGAGGACGAGGTGTTCGGGACGCAGGTAGTGATGGCCGTGCTCGCGCGCCGCGGTCGCGGCGGCGAGGAACACCCCGGCAGCCGGCCCTTTCAGCCCGGATGGCAGCTCTCCGGCTGCGGGTGGGGTGAGTGCGACGTAGCGTTGTTGGGCGGCCTGTTTGGTGACGCCGAGCGTGCATCCGATCTCCGTCCAGCTGGACTCGGCCGCGCGGGCAGCGTCGACGTAGTGGTCCAGTAGTTCGTCGGATCGCGCGCGCAGCGCGTCCGCGAGTCGGCGGGCTGTGGCCAGCCGGTCAAGCGGGCTCGCGTCCGGCGCAACGGCCGTGTCGACCGCGCTGATCAGGGCATCGAGGGAGGGCTCGCTCACGACAGCGTCAACCGTAGCTTGACGAGAGATGATCGTCAAGCTTTGGTTGACGATCCATGCCGGTGGGGTCGTGATGATCCGGTGGTACGTTCGGTCCGTGGCCAACCCGGACGGACGGATCGAGGTGCTGTACTTCGACGGGTGCCCCAGTACGGACGCGTTCCTCCCACGCCTGCGGGACCTGCTCGCCCGACTCGGCGCAACAGATCGTCTCGAACTGCGCCGGGTTGAGACGATTTTGGACGCGGAGCGGGAGCGGTTCCTCGGCTCCCCGAGCGTTCGGGTCGACGGGTATGACATCGAGCCCGGCGCGGACGAGCGCACCGACTACGGGTTGAAATGCCGGCTGTATCGCACCGAGAGCGGAATGCAGGGCGCGCCGTCGACCGACTGGTTGCTCGCCGCGCTCGGTCTGGACCCCGCATCCGAGAACCAGTCCGGCCCGCACGACTGACCGCGACCGCGGCGATCACCTGGCGCGCCGATCCGGCGCCCAGAGCTCGTAGTAGGGCATCTCCTCGCAGTCTGGCTCAGCTGATCGCAGGTGAAACCCGGCGGCCTCCAGCGTCCGCCGGGACGGGCGATTCTCGGGTTCGACGCCGGCTTCGAACAGCTCGACAGTGCTGAGGTCCGGGTGGTCGATCAGGGCACGGATCATGCTCGTCGCGAGCCCTTGGCGGCGACGGGCGGGGTCGATCGTGAACGCAATCGCGCCGGTGATCGCCTCGATCGTCTCGAGGACGATCGGCCCGTCGTCGCCCTCGCCGCCGTAGACGGCGCAGCGATCGAACGTGCCGCAATCGACATAGCCGACCGGCACGCCGTCGGCGAGCGCGAGGAAATGATCCGCGGCGGTCTGCCGCGCGCCACGGAAATCCGTCCCGACCGCCCCCTCAGCATTGCCAGCATCGCCGCCGGCCAACCCGGCCCGCCGAGAAACCGGCTCGTATCGGGGTCCTCGAACCAGCCGACAATCACCGGCAGATCCTGCGCGGTCAATCGGCGCAACACGACGCTGTCCGTCATCGCGGGTGTCATCGCTCACTCCTCTCAGGTCGCGCGAATGTCTGATTAGCCAGGTCCTCGCGCGCTTCTTGCTCGGTCGCGTACCCGCACATCCGCACAATCTGGCCATCCTGGACCTCAGCGACCACGAACCGCTCCGCCCGCGGCAACTCCTCACCCTCGTCATCGGCGATGCGGTGGACGTGCGCGAGGACGCTGTTGCCGTCTTCAACGAAGGCGCTGACCGACACCTGCCCGCGGGCGAGCAGCCCGATTTGCATCCGTTCGGTCGCTTGCTCGCGTGTGGTGCATCTCGGGACGCTTCCGTCCGCTTCGGCGATTCCGCGCCAGTCGATGTGGGGTGCGACCAATTCGGCGAGATGATCGAACCGCCGCTCGGACACCGCTGTGAACGCGGCAGCGACGGTCCGCATCGCCGCGCCGGGGACCGCCGGCGTGCCCGCGCGAGCCTGCTCGCCGCCGCCCGGAACGGCGCCGGCCGGATCCTCCGGTGGTCGGGTGTCGGGTTGCTCGAGCGCGGCGAGGAGCGCGTAGGCCTCGGGCTGCTCGTGGTGCTCTGCCCAGCCGGCTGGTGTGGCGTCGTAACCGGTGTCGCGGAGATTCGGGTCCGCGCCGTGCTCCAGCAGCAGGCGGATCACCGGAAGGTTGCCGCGCATCGCGGCCTCGTGCAGCGGCGCGGTCCTCGAGCGCGCGTTCACGTTGAACCCGAGCTCGATCAGCAGCGCGACCGCGTCATAGCTGTCCTGCTCGGTGGCCCGGACCACCTGGTCGGGGGATCGCTCGATCGCCCGCTCGCGCAGGCCGGCGTCGGTCGCGAGCAGCCGCTGCACGCCGTCACGGTCGCCGGACATCGCGGTCGCGATCAGCTCGTCGACCTGATCGTGCTCCCAGACCGCGCCCGCGTCCACAAGGATCGCGACGATGTCCATGTGCCCGTTCAGCGCCGCCTCCTGGACCGGTGAGCGTCCGCGGTAGATCGGGTGCTCGATCAGGTTGCCGCGGGGGTCGACGCCGCGGTCGAGCAGCCGGCGGACCCGGTCGGTGAGTCCGTGCTTGGCTGCGGCGATCAGGAGATCCTCGAGCATCTTCTTGGGTGAGTCCTGCCGCTCTGAAAAGCGCCGGCGCCACGGCCCACCGTCGCCGCGGCCGAGCCCGAACTCGAACAGCAGCTCGAGCCACTCCTCGCCCGCGCTCTCGCCCCAGCCCTGGTTGTAGAGCGCCTGCCCATCGTTTGGGTCAGCGCCCGCCTCGAGCAGCAACCGCGCGAGCGCCAGCTCCTGCGGGTGCTTCGGGATCCTGCCGCCGCCACCCAGCGCGCCGGTCAACGCCGTGAACGGCGGGATCAGCCCCTCCCACAGATACCCGGCGTTCGGATCGGCGCCGCGCTCCAGCAGCAGCCGCGCGACCGCCAACGGCGAGCGGCCAGCGCTCAGCGGCAGACGTGCGTAGGTGAGGTAGAGCAGCGGCTCCCACCGATGTGGGCCACCGACCCGCGACGCGGCAGCCGGATCATCGGCCAGCAAGGCGCGTGCCGCCTCGAGCTCCCCGGTCGCCGCGATCGTGTAGATGTTCGCGGTCGCCAACCAGTCGTGCTCGAACAGCAACGCTTCGGCGCGGGCGAGCCGGTCGGGATCATCATCGCCGTAGTTCAGCGTGACGAGTCGCAGGAACTCATCGACGATCTCGGAATCATCTGCGAGTGGGCCGCCGACCGGCTCGTGATGCGGTGAACGCGCAAGGTCGGCGACCAGCTCCAGGTGCGCCTTCAACCTCGGCCAGCTCGGAAACCCGAACTGACGCGCGACGACCAACAGCGCGTCCGCACGCGTGAACGCAGCCAACTCCGGCGAGCCCGGTCGCGCGGAGCCCAAGCGCGGATGGAACTCGTTGACGATCGCGGCGGCGCCGGGATCACCGGTACGGACCGCGCGCTGGAACCCCTTCGCACCGTTGCGAAGCAGCAGCTCGAGATTGGCATTGCCAGGAAGACCGCGGGGTGGCACAAAGGCCTCCTTTCACCAACAGCCCGGAGTCCGCAATCACAGGCCGGAAAGGAGACACCGACCACAAGCCAAGTCACCAGCAAGCAAGGTGGGCTTCGCCCTTTCCGCGGACCGGGAACGCCCTTGCGCGCCCACCGATCATAACCCCATCCGCAACCGCAGATCGACCCGCGCCACTACAAACGCGGGGCGGGATGCCCGGCGCACTGAGAAACCCGCTCCTCGCCGTGGCTGTCGGCCAAAGTTTCGGCGGCCGCAGATCG
>JAJZWB010000132.1 GCA_021846845.1 Actinomycetes bacterium
CGACAGCAGGCGCCCGTTCTGCCAGAAGCACAGCCCGAACGCGATCCCCACCGCGAGCAGCGAGACGATGATCCTGGTGCGCAGCTCGTCAAGGTGCGCCACCAGCGACAGAGTCTCGTCGTGGCCCGCGGCTCTCAGGCGTCCTGACAGGTCGATCGGCATCGCGAAACCGGTGCGGTGGCCGCTCGCTTCGACGCCTCAGCCCTGCACCGGGCCCTGGGCCTGAGGTGGCTCGACGGCCACGACGCTGCGGCGCGGGTGTGCGGCGTCATCCGCCGGCGCGGCGTGGAGCCGGCCGGCCGGCTCCACGGGATCGACGCCGCTCACGGCCTCCTTGAAGCCGCGCAGGCCGTGACCGAGAGAGCGTCCCATCTCGGGCAGTCGCTTGGCGCCGAACACCAGCAGCAGGATCATCAGCAGCAGGGCGAGATGAATTGGGTTGTCGAGTCCGATCACTGGGACCTCCGATAGATGTTCTTACGGGCGGTCATACGTCCGCGCTGACCGAGCGGATCACTTCACCTGCCTTCCCAGGATCACTCACATCGCGGGCGGTCACGCAGATGACATTGGTGTAAGGCATCGTGAACCGTTTGGGTGTGCCACCCGTAGCACGACAGGTCAGGAGCATCCACTCGACGGAAGGGAGCACTCATGAGTGACGACAGTCTTGCCTGGCGCAGCGGTGAGGACATTCAGCTTCTCGACAACGCGCTCGCCGACACACCGCTGGCGGAGGGCACCCGCGCGGCGATGCTGCGCCGTGCCTCCGCCACGCTGCTGGCCGCCGGCGGAGCGGGCGCGCTGATCGCCGCGTGCGGATCCGCCTCAAGCGGGCCTTCGAGCTCGGTGATCGCCTCGGCGACCCTCGCGTCCCGAACCACATCCCCAGCCCGCGGGACCGAGATCAAGCGGATCATCGACACCGCCGTGACCGCCGAGGCGCTGGCGGTCACATACCTGTCGGCGGTGATCAGGGCGTCGTCCGGCACCCCGGTCGAGAGGTTCGCCGAGGTTCTGAGAGCGGCCAACGCCGCGGAGTACGACCACTACAGGGCGCTGCTCGGCCTGGGCGCGAAGCCGATCGCCACCAGGTTCTGGGTCCCGCGCGCGTTCTTCGGCAGCGGCCTGGCCGGAGTGTTCCCGACCCTCCAGGTGGCGGAGACGCTGTTCGTGAACGCCTACCTGATCGCGATCACCGCGTTCGCTCAGGCGGGCCGGTCAGACCTGGTCCGCTACGCGAGCGAGATCGCGGGGGTCGAGGCCCAGCACCTCGCGCTCGCGCGCTACGCCGGGGGCATGCTGCCCAACGACATCGGCTTCGCCGGCTACTCGATCGGCTCGATCGATGGGATCGTCGCCGCTCTGGAGCGGGCCGGCGTCGGCTTCGGCGCCCGGGGCTCCGCCCCCGGAGGGTTCGTCCGCTTCGCGCCCCCCTCACGCGACGTGCTCGTCGCCGTCAACCACACAACCCCGAGGTGAGTTCTCGATGAGCGGTCAGATCGCCAACATCACACCCGACGACACCCGGCGCCTCGAGCGCGTCCTCGACGATGTCGGCGCGGACGGGATGACCCGCCGCGTCCTCCTGCGCCGCGCGGCCGTCACGACCGCCCTGGCCTGCGCCGCCGCCCCGGGCGTCGCGCTCGCCCGGGCGACCTCCACGTCGCTGACGGAGATCGTCGATACCGCCGTCACGGCCGAGGCTCTGGCGGTCACGTACCTGACGGGCCTCGTTCGCGCCGCCTCGGCCGCCGGCGTCGGGCGCTTCGTCGAAGTGCTCAGGGCGGCGAACGCGGCCGAGTACGACCATTACAGGGCGCTTGAGCGTCTCGGGGCCAAACCGGTGACGACCAGGTTCTGGGTGCCTGACGCGTTCTTCGAGCCGGGGGAGCCGTTCAAGGTGCTGGAGACCGCCGAGACGCTGTTCGTCGATGCCTACCTGATCGCCGCGACCGCGTTCGCGGCCGCAGGCAAGGCGGATCTCGCCCGCTACGCGGGCGAGATCGGAGCGGTTGAGGCGCAGCACCTCGCGCTCGCACGCCTGGCGCAGGACAAGCTCCCCGACGATCGCGCCTTCCAGGCCTATGCGATCTCCGACATCGGCGGGATCGTGGCCGCGCTGCAGAGGGCGGGGATCGGCTTCGGCAAGCGGGGTCAGGGGCGGGGCCGGTTCCATGAGTTCTCCCCGCCCCCGGCGGCCGCGCTGACGGCGATCACCGGCAGGGTGCCGATGTAGAGCCGCGGGATCGGGCCCGCCGACCCGGGGCCGCGCCGCCTGGTGGTGGCGCGGCCCCGGATGCGGAGTCGCCCTGGCTGCGGTGGCGATCCGGATGCCGGGGGACGGTTGATCCGGCGTGGCCCCGGACGCGTCCCGGCCCGGTCCTCAGGCCATCGCGAGCGAGGCGGTCGCGGGCCTGGCGAGCACGCCCTCGCGTGAGGCGACGATTGTGATCCCCAGCCCGGCGACGGCGCCGAACAGCAGGTGCGAGATGAGAAACCAGCCCTCGGGGACGAGACGCATCATCGGATCGATCGCCGGGAGGATCACCCACCGGTTGACCACGTACACCACGGCGCCACCGAGGATGCTCGCGCCGACGATGCCCGCGCGGGTGCGGAGCACCGCCAGGTCAAGCTGTCCGACGCCGATCCCGATGATCATCATGGCGAACGCCATGCCCAGCACGGCCGCCAGCACGAAGTGGGTGATAGCGCCGATCGCGACATGCCCGGCGCTGACAGGCATCGCGTTCATCACGGCGCTGCGCGCGGCGGGGGGCATCCCCGCGAGGAGGTTCGCCATCTGGCTGTTGGTCGCATGACCGCTCATCAGCGCCCCCATGACCTGGAGCTTGGCCGCGGGCACGTGCATCGCCATCAGCATCATCGACAGCTTCTGCATCATCGCGGCAGGGATGTGGCCGCTGGCGAAGGCCGGTCCCATCTGTGCCATCGCCGCCGCCGGCAGGTGGATGCCCATCATCCCCATCAGGGCGGGGAGCATCTGCACCGGCGGCGTGATCGTCTTGACGAACGCGGGGATGCCGAGGTTCAGCGGGCTGGCGTACCCGCTGCCCTGGGCCCCCATCACGACGATCATCAGGCCGATCATCGCCGCTCCGCCGACGATCCCGGCGATCATCCCGCCGATTCCCACCCGTCTGGCCATGGCCATCATGCTGTGAGAGCCCGCCTGCGGGCCGCGCTGCGCTGTCACTGTCATTGGTCCTCTCGATCCTCCGTTGACACTTGATGGCAGTCTGACCCCGAGCGGTGGTGAAAGGGTTCACCATGCGGTGGGAGTTAACAAGTCAGTCTCAGGGATGGGTGAAGACGGCAGCTTCGTGTCGGTACTGTGCAGCCGCCGCCGCTTGTCGCGGACCGTCGGTCCGGGCATTCCGGTGTGCATTGCGGGTGCGTCCCGGCCGTGAGCGACGGCCGGCGCGCGCGGGAAGCGGGTGCAGGCCGAGCCGCGCCCGCCGTCGGGGGCCCGGGCCCGGAGTGCAGCGGCGTCACGCTCTCGGCAGGTTGCCGCCGACCTGTCAGGGCTCGACGCCGGCGGGCTCCGGCCCCCGCGTGGTCGCGCTCGCGGCGCGGAGCAGCTGCGATCCGGCTATGCGCCGGTGCAGGCCGGGGAGGAGCGCCAGGCCGACGCCCACCAGGGTCGTCGCGAGGGCGGCCCAGACGTCACCGTCGAAGGGCGGCGCCGGGAAGGGGTTGAAGGTGTCGTACAGCACGTAGCCCAGGACGCACACCCCGGCGCTCAGCGCGACCAGCGGGATCGGGCGGCGGCCGTGGCGCCAGACCCATGCGGTCGCGGCGATCACGGTCAGCAGATAGGCGACCAGGATCAGGTACGCGCCGTACGTGACGATGATCATCAGGGCGCTGAGCGCCTGGGACTCGAAGCTGAACGCGAGCAGGCCCGCGAGGCTTGCCGAGCCGACGATCGCCAGCGCGCCGACCGGTGACCCCCGGCGTGGATCGGTGCGCACCAGGACGTTGCGTGCGTCGGTCCCGCCTCCGAGCTCTCGGCCCAGCGAGAACAGGAGCCGGCTGGCCGCGTTCACGCAGGCCAGCTGTGCGCCAAACGCGCTGATCACGCCCGCCAGGTTGACGAGCTTGCCCATCGTTGCGCCGACGTAGTGATCGGCGAGGTGGACGAGGGGCGCCGGATCGGCCGCGAGCGCGTGCGGGCTCGCATACGCGTTGTCGACGATCCACGTGAACGCGATGTAGACCGCTGCCGACACCAGCAGCGAACCCGCGACCGCGGCGGGGATGGTCCTCGTGGACCGCGCCGACTCCTCGCCCAGCACCGCGGCGCCCTCGAAGCCCGAGAAGCCGCCGAAGGCGTTGACGACCCCGAGCCCCAGCACCCCGAGCCCGATGCCGTGAAGCTGGAAGGGCGCGGTGGAGAGCGCATGGTGGTGGTAGCCGCCGCCGATCAGGATCACCGCGCCGACGATCGAGATCAGCACGATCGCGCCTGCCTCCAGGATCAGGATGACCAGCGACGAGAGGCCGATCGACGCGTACGCGACCACGAGCGTCAACGCCCACCCGGTGACCGCCAGCGGCACCCAGCCGACGTGTAGTCCCAGCGAGCCGAGCAGGGACTGCGCGATGTCGGCGGTGCTGGCGTAGACCGCGGCCGCGAAGGAGGTGTAGACCAGCAGCAGCAGCCAGGCCGACACGAACCCGTACCGCGCCCCGAAGACCGAGCCGTTGAACGCGTACACCGAGCTGGCGGAGTTGAAGGAGCGTGAGAAGACGACGAACGCGTACGCGCAGAAGGCCATCGCCACGAACCCGAGCAGGTAGGCGAGCGCCCCGGCGCCGCCGACGATCCCCGCCAGGACGGCGGGTCCGACGATGACGCCGGCGGTCGGGCCCTGGATGCCGACCGAGAGCGCGACGGTTCGCGCGAAGTGGAGGCTGTCGCGGCGCAGGGAGCGGCGTGGGTCGCTGACCGACACGCTCTGACCGACGCTGGCGGCCAGAGTGGCGGCCTGTGGCTCTGTCGCGGCGCTCACGGGTGGGCGGTCAGCGCCCGTTGGCGGCCGGGTCGGCGGGATCGTTGGCGTCGCCCAGCCTGCGCAGCCCGCCGATCGTGCGCGTCAGGCCGGCGAGCATCCGCCGGCAGTCCGGGCACCAGCGCACATGGCGCTCGAGGTCCGATGCCGAGTGCCCGTCGAGCTCACCGTCGACGTACTCGGACATAAGCGCTCTTGTGTCGCGGCAGCGATCGCGGTGCCGGCGGATCGGGTTCAGTGGTGGGCTCATGTTCCTGTGGCCGTTCCTTGCCCCGGAGCGGCGCGCTCGGGGCGGGCTCGCTGCCGGACTTGCCTTCATCGACTGCTGACACCCGTTCGCGCGGAAAGGATTCACGGACGCCGTCGGTAATGACGGGCCGTCCGGTCATCGGCCGTCGCGAGGGCTCCCAGCAAGGCGGGATGAATCTCGACGGCGCCGTTCGGGGTCCGTGGTTGTGACCACACCAACCCGCCCGCGGTATCGCGGGCTCCCGCGAGGATGACGCGTGCTCTCCAACGGCCCGGCCAACCCACCGACTCCCTCCGATCGCCGGCTGGACCTGGCGGCGGACGCGCTGCGGTTCTGCCTTCAGCGCCGCAACCTGCGGCGCACGTCGCGGATCGCTCTGATCGTGGGGCTCGTCCTGACCGCGATCAACCAGGGGTCTGTGATCGCCTCGGGCCACGCGACAGCCATGACCTGGCTTCGCTGCGCGCTGAACTTCGTGGTCCCCCTGATCGTCTCGAACGCCGGGCTCCTGAGCGGCCGCGCACGGCCCTCGGGCGACGGCGCGACGCCCGGTCCCCGCGCGGCCGGCTCCATTCCCGCGCTCTCGGGACGCGAGCCGGAGTCCGAATGAGCGAGTCGTGCGGGCCGGCGGACGACCCGGAGGGCATCCCGCGATCATCGCTCGGTTTACTCTGGGCTGTGGCCGACATGTCGGATCTGGCAGCGGGAGATCCCGGAGCGGGTGCGGGGCGGTCCGGCGAGGGGGCTCTCGTGGCCGCCGCGCGATCCGGGGACGAGCACGCGTTCGCGGAGCTGGTGCGCGCGCACTCGCCGCGCGTGCGCCGGGTCCTGGTCCGGATCACGGGCAGCCCAGATTCCGCGCAGGACGTGCTCCAGGACGCGCTCGTTCGGGCGTGGCGGAGCATCGGCCGGTTCGAGGGCAGGTCAAGCTTCTTCACGTGGCTGACGCGGATCGCGATCAACGAGTCGTATCGCTCGATGAGGCGTTCGGAGCCCGTGGTCCTGGCGCTGGACGACGCGGTCGGGGAGCGGATCCCTTCCTGGGGCTCTCAGCCCGACGAGGTGTTCGAGTCCCGTGAGTTCCTGCAGGCGGTCGCGGCGGCGCTCGACCGCCTGCCGGAGGACTATCGCGCGGCGGTGGTGCTGCGCGACGTCGAGGGCTTCAGCACGGCGGACGCGGCCCTCGCGCTCGGGATCGAGGAGGGGGCCCTGAAGAGCCGTCTGCATCGTGGGCGCATGGCGCTGCGTCGGGAGCTGGACGCGCACTTCGCGTCCGACGGCGGCTAGCGCTGGCGCCGGCGAGCGGCCGCCGCGTGGTCGCGACGTGGCGGCCGTGCGTGGGAACCGCCGGGTGGTCCTGCGTGGCCCGCGGCGTGGCGGTCGTGCGTGGGAACCGCCGGGTGGTCCTGCGTGGCCCGCGGCGTGGCGGTCGTGGCGCGGCCCGATCAGCGCCCAATCGCCCGCAGCAGCGCCAGCGCCGTCCGCGTGGCGGCGCGCGCCCGGGGGGTCTGGTAGCGGGCGGCGAGCTGCGCGTCCGCGGCGCGGGCGGGTCCTTCGGCGAGCGTGGGGTATGCGTGCACGGTCCGTGAGATGCGATCGATCCGCGCTCCGGTGGAGATCCACGCGGTCAGCTCGGCGATCGCCTCGCCGCCTCCGGGAGCGGCGACGGTCGCGCCCACCAGGCGTCCGCGATGGTCGCCGATCAGCTTCGCGAACCCGTGCGCCCGGCCGGCGGTCACCGCGCGGTCAAGAGACGAGTAGTCGAACTGCGAGATCCGCGCGCGCTCGCCCCACCGCTCGCGTGCCTCGGCCTCGGTCAGGCCGACGCGAGCGACCTCCGGGTCGGTGAAGGTGACCCATGGGACCGTCCGTGCGACCCTGCCGCGGGCGTGGAACAGAGCGTTGGGTGTCGCGACGCGGGCGTGGTGCGCGGCCACGTGCGTGAACGGGAGCAGCCCGGTGACGTCGCCGACGGCGTAGATCCCGGGCGCGGTGGTGCGCAGGCGCTCGTCGACGCGGATCGCTCCGCGCTGGTCAAGCTCGACGCCGACGTGCTCCAGGCCGATGCCGACGGTGCGCGGCTCGCGCCCGCCGGCGACCAGCAGCTGGTCGAACTCCACCACCTCCCCGCCGCCGGCGCTCCCGGCGGCGGGCTCCAGGACGAGCCATCCACGTCCCTCCTCGCTGGCCCGGACCTCGCCGCCGCGCCTCGACAGCCGCACCTCCACGCCCTCCTCGCGCAGGCGCTCGGCGATCAGCTCGCCGGCGTGCGGCTCCTCCCTGGGCAGCAGCCGTTCGGCCATCTCCACAAGCGTCACGCGCGCGCCGAGCCGGGCGAACGCCTGCGAGAGCTCGCAGCCGATCGGGCCGCCGCCGAGCACCGCGAGCCGGTCGGGCAGCCGCTTGAGGTCCCAGATCGTGTCGCTCGTGAGCGCGCTCGCCGAGCTGAGGCCGGGTATGGGCGGCAGCGCCGGGCGGGAGCCTGTGGCGATGATCGCGGCGCGGAACCGGAGCAACCGGTCGCCTGCGAGCAGGGCGCCGGGCCCGGCGAAGCGCCCGTCGGCCTGGATCACCTGCACCCCGGCGGCGCGCAGACGGGCCGGGGAGTCGTGCGGCTCGATCGCGGCGATCGTCCGGCGGACGTGCGCCATCACCGCCCTGAGGTCGATCCGCGGCTCAGTCGGCTGAAGGCCCACGTCATCCGCGTGGCGCATGCCATGGGCCAGCGCGGCGGTGGCGATCAGCGTCTTGCTCGGGACGCATCCGGTCCAAAGGCAGTCGCCTCCGGTCCGAGCGCGCTCCACGAGCGCGACGCGGGCACCCGTTTCGGCGGCGATCATCGCGCACACCAGGCCGCCGGTACCCCCGCCGAGCACGACCAGGTCCAATCGCTCGCTCATCGCTCGCCGAGCGGCAGCAGCTCGCGCAGGCGCCGGTTCTCCTGCGGGTCGAGCACCGAGTGCTGGACGCAGGCCGGTACCAGGCGCCCATCGTCCGGGTGCGCCATCGCGTATGAGCAGGTCGAGAGCCGCTCCTGCGCGGCGCGCACGGCCGGGTCACCGGCGGTCTCGCCGCGCTCGAGCGCCTCCCATGCCGGGCGCACGACGGACGCGTCCATGAAGGCGTGCACGACGAAGGTCAGCGACCGCGGGCGGCCGCGGAGCACCCTCCGAACTCCGATCCGCGACACCAGCCGGGCCGCCCAGCCGGCGGCGAGCGGCGCCAGCCGCGGATTGCGGGCGAGCAGGCGGGCGACCGCGATCGCGAGCGCCCAGCGCTGACGCTCCAGGTCCATCCCGCCGACGCGATCGAGGAACGCGTCGCGGACGCGCAGGTCACGCGGGTCGGTGTCGTCCAGCACTGGGAACCACCGCCCGCCGGCCAGGATCCCGTAGGCGCTGCGGTTGCATCGCTCGTCTCCCATCTGCAGGTGGCGCCAGGGAAGCTGCGTGCCCACCGCGCGCTCGATCTCCGTCCATACACGGTCGATCGTGACCTCGTCGAACTCCTCGCGCCAGCGCCGCGGGTTGCCCACGTAGGCGGCCGGCTGGAACGACATCATCCCGAAGCGCATCCCAAGGCAGGCCCGCACCACCTCGCCGACCTGTCCGAGGTTGCGCGGCGTCACGGTCATGTTGTGGGCGAGGTCGAAGGGCACGCCGTGCTCTCGCTCCAGGCGCTCGAACTGCTCTACGAACCGGCGCCTGTGCTGGTGGAGGTCCGCCTCGCGGCGCGGGCGCTCGATCCCGCGGCGGCCGAGCATCAGCGAGTCGAAGTGCCCGGCGAATCGCAGCAGCGCGAAGCGCGGGCGACCATCGGGCCCGATGGCGAGCCGCCGCAGGTAGTCGTAGTCGAAGTCGCCGTGGGTCATGCTCATCGGCTTGCGACCGTGGCGCAGCATCGCATCCAGCGCAGCCGCGTGCGCGTCGGGACCGAGCAGGGTCACCTCTCCGCCGATCAGCTGAGCGTGCTGGCCGGTGCCGCGCACCGCGCGCAGGTGGGCCATCTGCCGGTCTACCTCCTGGCGGGTGTGGTCGCCGTCGACCTGGACCAGGTTCGCCTCACGGACGTGGTAGCACGGCGTGCACGCGAGGTCGCAGCGGGGGAAGACCCCGTGCGTCCCCTCGCAGCCGCACGTGCGCCGGCCCAGCAGCTGCGCGGACGTGCGCGCCCGGTCGGGCAGCTCCGCCCATCGCGCGCAGAGCGCCAGCTCGGTGTCGGGGTGCACCGGCGCCGTCGCTTGGATCAGCTCTCGGAGGCGAGCCCGGGCGGTCTGCCCGAAGTCGGGGCGAGCCCGCCGCATCGCTTCGATCAGCCCTCGGATCCGGCCGCGGCGGGCTCGCGAACGCTCAGGCGTCCCCGCGGCCACCCGGGCCCGTGCGGCCCGGGGGCCCGAGTCCGTCGCGCTCACGAAGCGGGCACGCGCTGGACCTTGACCCCGTGCCAGAAGGCCACGTGGTCGGCGATCTCCGCCGCCGCAGGCTTCGGGTGCGGGTAGTACCAGGCCGCCGCGCGGTTGCGCTCCTCGCCGACGACCACGTCGTAGTAGCCCGCGACCCCCTTCCAGGGACACGCCGAGCGGCGGCCTGACGGCTCCAGGTACTCGCGGTTGACGTCCTCCGGGGGGAAGTAGTGGTTGCCCTCCACGATGCGGGTCCGCTCGCTGCGGGCCAGGACCGCTCCCCTCCACACCGCCTGCACCGCGCCGGTGGTCCCGTCGCGGCCGTCCGGGGTCCGGAGAAACCTTGAGAAGATCGTGCTCATCGCTGCCTCCAATCAATTCGACGACACCCCAAGTGACCCGGACGTCCTCGGGAAGGGTTCACGGTGCAGCGGGCCCGTTCCACGGCTTGTTAGCCCCCACGGGCCCGTCGCCGTCAGGGGGTCGGTCTCCGCCGAGGCATCGCTCTCCGCCGAGGCGCTGCTCTCCGCCGAGGCGCTGCTCTCGACCGAGGCGCCGCTCTCGACCGAGGCGCCGCTCTGGACCGAGGCGCCGCACTCCGCCCCGCGGGTTGGAACCGTCCGCCGGATGAAGACGGTCTGATCGGCAGATGCGCGGAAGCGTCCTGATCATGGCCAAGGCGCCGCAGCCGGGCCGGGTGAAGACCCGG
>JAJZWB010000133.1 GCA_021846845.1 Actinomycetes bacterium
GTATGGGATCCGGCGTCGTTATGAGCTGGCTCCTGTTGGTGTGCTCTGAGGGGGGTTGTGGGGCGTGAGCGTCGAGCGCCCGCCATCGCTGTTCGCGGGCGTCCAGGAGCCGGACGCCGGTCCACCGCCCGACCCCCGGCGCGAGCTGATCGGCGCGGCCCGTGAGCTCTGCGCCCGCGGCCTGACGGTCAGCAGCCTTGGCAACGCCAGCGTCCGCGCCGGGAGCAGGATCTGGATCACGCCGACGCGCGTGGTCGCCGCTGAGCTGGAGGACGCGCAGATCGTGGCGCTGGACCTGTCCGGCGCGCGGCGCGGCGGGGGGGTCCCGTCCTGCGAGCTGCCGCTGCATCTGGAGATCTATCGGCGCTGGCCTCGGACGGGGGCGGTGGTCCACACCCACAGCCCGTGCGCCGTGGCGTGGAGTCATCGCGGCCTGGCCCTGTCGCATCCGACCGAGGAGCTGCGCTACCACGGGCTCTCCTGCATCCCGTGCGCTGCGCCGGCCCCGGCCGCGACCGCGGAGCTGGCCCGCGCCGCCGCCGAGGCGCTCCGGCACGGACCGGTCGCGCTGCTCGCCTCCCACGGGGTGGTGGCCAGGGCAGCGTCGCTTCGACATGCGATCGAGCTGTGCGCGCTCGCCGAGCAGCAGGCGCGGATCGAGTGGCTGCTGCTCGTCGTCGCCGCGCTCGGCGACGGTCCGTCGGCTGCGCGGCCAGGCGTGCACCCCCAGGCGGCGCGGGGCGCGGCTCAGACCTGAGGCCGCGACCCTGCGCGGCGCGGGGCGCGGCTCAGACCTGAAGCCGCCGACCCTCGACGGCGCCGTTGAGCGGCTCGGCGGCCTGCGCGAGCTCCGCCCACTCCGCCAGCCGCCGCTCCACCCGCGCGTGGATCGTCCCCTCCCGGAAGCTCCCATCCGCGCCTCGCGCGCCGGCCTCGACCCCGGTCAGCAGCTCGATCGCCCGATCCACGTCCGGCGCGCTCCAGACGTGGAAGCGCCCCTCCCGCACGCTGTCGACGATCTCCCGGGGGAGCATCAGGTTGCGCACGTTCGCCTGCGGGATCAGCACGCCCTGGGTGCCGGCCAGTCCGTGCAGCCCGCAGGCGCGGTAGAAGCCCTCGATCTTCTCGTTGACGCCGCCGATCGCCTGCAGCTCGCCGTGCTGGTTGACCGAGCCGGTGACCGCGATGTCCTGGCGCACGGGCGCGTCGGCGAGCACGGAGAGCAGCGCGTACAGCTCGGCGCTCGCCGCCGAGTCGCCGTCGATCAGCTGGTAGGACTGCTCGAAGGTCAGAGTCGCGGCCAGCGCGATCCGGCGCGAGGTGCCGTAGGTGAAGCGCAGGTAGCCGGTGAGCGTCAGAAAGCCCTTGTCGTGGATCGGCCCGCTCAGCTCCGACTCACGCTCGATGCTGACCAGCGCGCCGCGCCCCGGTCCCGCGGTCGCGGTGATCCGGACGGGGTGCCCGAAGGCGTAGTCGCCGAGGTCCAGGACCGCGAGGCCGTTGACCTGTCCGATCCGCTCGCCGGACACGTCGATCATGAGCTCGCCGGTCTGGACCATCTCCAGCAGGCGCTCCTCCAGCAGGTTCGAGCGCCTGACCCGGTGCTCCAGCGCCCGCCGGACATGCTCGGCGCGCACGAGCCCGCTGCCGTCCGCCCGCGCGTGCTGTCCGGCCTCGACGGCGACGCCAGCGATCTCCCCGAACCGCGTCGACAGCCGCTCGCGATCCGAGACGAGCCGCGCTCCGTGCTCGACGATCAGCGCCACAGCGCCCGCGTCGAAGTGCGGCTGCCCCGCCCGGGTCGCCTGCGCCGCGAGGAAGCTCGCGTACTCGCGCTCGCCCTCGGCGTCCCACGGGATCTGGGAGTCGAACTCCGCCTTGACGCGAAACAGCTTGCGGAAGTCCTCGTCGAGCGCGTAGACGAGCTGGTACAGCGGCGGCGCGCCGACCAGCACGACCTTGAGGTCGAGCGCCACCGGCTCGGGCGAGAGCGGCGTCGTCGGCAGCAGCGCGTACTGGTCGACCGCGTTCTCCAGCCGCATCGTCCCGGAGCGCAGCGCCTCCTTGAGCGCCCGCCACACCAGGGGCTGGGAGAGGACCTCGGTGGCTGGGAGCATCAGGTAGCCGCCATTGGCGCGGTGCACGGCTCCGGGTCGGAGCATCCGGTGGTCGGTGACCAGGCCGCCTCCGAGCGTGCCCCGGTGCGCGATCCGCCCGAACAGGTTGGGATAGGTGGGGTTGGTCTCGAACACGACCGGCGCTCCGGTGCCGGCGTCGTGGGCCACCAGCACGTTGACCTCGTAGCGTCCGAACGGGTCCTCGCCGCTGGCGAGGGCGCTCAGCAGCGGCTCCGGCGTCTCGCCGGCTCGCTCGCGGATCTGGAACCGGCTCAGGTTCTCGGTCACGTCCTCGGCGATCGCGTCCAGCCATACGACCAGCTTCTCCGAGCCGGCGTAGCGCGACTTGAGCTCGTCGATCAGATGGCCGATCGCGAACAGCGCGACCTCCCGCTCGACCGCCCGCAGCCGGTCCCGCGCCTCGCGCTGCAGCGCGCGCGTCCGCGTCACGAACTTCTCGACCGTGGGGGCCAGCGCCTCCAGCTCGTGCTGGTAGCGGTCCCGCACACCCTCCGGCAGCTGGGCGAACTCGGCCGGCGTCATCGGCCGGCCACCGCGCACCGGGATCGTCGCGACGCCGGCGGGCGTGAGCTCCACCGCGATGCCGCTCGCCTGCGCGGCCGCGCGCAGCTCGGCGAGCGCGCTCTGCTGCTCTCGCTCGAACGGCTCGGCCGCCTCGCGCTGGCGCTGGGCGTAGGTGTCGCTCTCCAGCGCGGCGGTGAGCTCGTGCCGCGCGTCGTCGAGGAAGCGGCGCATGTCGCCTGCCAGCCGGCGGCCCTGGCCGCAGGGCAGAGCCACGGCGAGAGGTCGGTGCGGCTCGGCGAAGTTGTGGAGGTAGACCCAGTCGCCGGGGGTCTCGCGTTCGCGGGCCTGGGCGCGCAGGTGGGCTTCGAGCACGCTGCGCTTGCCGGTCCCGATCGGTCCGGTGGCGAAGATGTTGTAGCCCCGTGCCGGGGTCGCCAGCGCGAACGCGATCGCCTCTCGCGCCCGCTTCTGGCCGATCCCGCCGTCGGCGGCCGGCACCTCCTCGGTGCTCGCGAACCCCAGCGCGACCGGGTCGCAGCTGCGCGCGAGCGCACTGACTTCAAGTGGCGGAAGCGGAGCGGGCGAGCTCATCTCGGCTCCTCGGTGGCAGTCGAAAGCCCCGGCACCGTGCCTGGTGGGGCCGGGTGGCGGTTGTCGATGGTCCCAATCTAGGAGCGGTCCGGAGGCCGCGGCATCCGCAGGTTTCCGCACACGCGGTCGTGGACATGCCCGGTGGCGCCGGCGACCGTGGACTCCCGCACGGGCCCTGTGGCAAAGGGCGCTGTCGCGCCCGCGCCCGATCGCCTACGTTCGATCAACGCGTATCCCCTCGAGAACGGAGGCGCCATGTCCGCAACCCGCAAGCCGCCGCGCACCCGCAGGTCGCTCACCCCGCGCTCGATCGAGGCGGCCAGGGCCAGCGGGGAGGAGGACCACAGGAGGCTGGAGCGCATCGGCAGGACGCTGGAGGCCGTTCAGAAGGACCTGGGGGCGATCGGCGGGAGCGTCGGGACGGGCGTCCGGGACCTGCGCCGGGACGTCAACAGGCTGCTGCGCGACGCCCGGCGGGACGTCGGGAAGATGAACCGTGCGATCCAGCGTGACCTCGACCGCCTTCACAGGCACGTGACGTCCCCCGCGGGGCGGGCCGGGACGCGGAGGGCCGGAGCTGGGAGGACGGCGGGGCGGGCCGGGGCGCGGAGGGGCGCGGCCGGGAGGGCCGAGCGATGATCGCCAGGCCGTCGATCAGCGCGGAGGGACGGCTGGGGGACGGGCTGGAGGTGCGGGGGATCCACGGGCAGCCAGCGCGGCGGGGCCGGATCACGGAGCTGCTGGGAGCCCCGCACCATC
Organism: Actinomycetes bacterium; assembly: GCA_021846845.1. GTDB lineage: Bacteria > Actinomycetota > Thermoleophilia > Solirubrobacterales > Solirubrobacteraceae > Palsa-465. The sequence goes on from JAJZWB010000133.1 coordinate 3,993, forward strand.
GTCGCTACAGGGTGCTCTGGGACGACGAGCACGAGTCGATCGTGTATCCCGCCGATGGAGTGATGATCGTCCCGCGGGAGGCGGCCCGGCGGCACTAGGGACCCCGGCGGCATCAGGGCGCGCGGTGGGCCGCGGCGAGGTGACGGTCGACCGGCCCGCCGGTCCTCGCCGCTCCGAGTGGGCGAGGCGTCCCGTCCGGATCCTGGAGCGGGACGGCACCGTGGCGTTCGCGCTCGACGACGTCGAGGCGCCGGTCGGGTGGTCGAGCCTCGCGGTCGCGGTCGTCGCCCGCCGCTACTTCGCCATCGGGCCCGACGGAGCGGCTGAGCGGTCCGTGCGCGCGCTCCTGGAGCGGGTGCTCGGCGCGATCGCAGGCTGGGCGCTGGCCGGCGGGCAGGTCCCCGACGAGAGCGGGGCCGGGGCCCTGCGTGAGCGGCTGGAGGGGCTGGTCGTGAGCCAGCGCGCGACGTTCGCCACCCCGGTGTGGCTGAACGCCGGGATGACGGAGCGGCCGCTGACGGCCGCCTGCTTCATCCTCAGCGCCCGCGACTCGATCGCCGGCCTGCTCGACTGGAACACGCAGGAGGGCCTGATCTTCCAGCAGGGCGGTGGCGCCGGCGTCAACCTGTCGGGGGTTCGGTCCTCCCGCGAGCCGGTCTCACGCGGCGGCCTGGCGAGCGGCCCGGTGTCGTTCATGCGCGCGACGGACGCCTGGGCGGCGACGATCCGCGCCGGCGGGCGCGCGCGCCGCGGCGCCAAGATGGTCGTGCTCGACGCGTCGCATCCCGATGTCATGGACTTCATCGTGGCCAAGGCGCGCGAGGAGGAGCGCGGAGCCGCGCTGGTGGCGGCCGGCTACTCGCCGGGTGCCGCGGCCGGCACGCTCGCCTTCCAGCACGCCAACCACTCGGTGCGGGTGACCGACGAGTTCATGCGCCGGGCCGTCGACGGCGGGGCCTGGCAGCTGCGGGCGGTCAGGACCGGCGAGGTGCTCGACGAGCTTCCCGCGCGAAGTCTGCTGCGCGCCTGCGCAGAAGCCGCCTGGCGCTGCGGCGACCCGGGCCTGCAGTTCGCCGACCGGATCGCCCGCTGGCACACCTGCCCCAACACCGGCCCGATCACCGCCTCCAACCCGTGCGGCGAGTTCCTTCACATCGCCGACTCCGCGTGCAACCTGGCCTCGATCAACCTGCTGCGCCACCTGGACGGCCGTGACCTCGACGTGCCGAGCCTCACCGCAGCGGTGGAGCTGCTCGTGGTCGCGCTTGACGCGATCGTCGACGGATCCGGTTACCCGTCTCCCGAGATCGAGCGCAACGCGCGCCGGCTGCGCCAGATCGGGATCGGGTACGCGAACCTCGCGGCGCTGCTGATGTCGCTCGGGCTGCCCTACGACTCCGACGCGGGCCGCGGCCGGGCGGCCGCGATCACCGCGCTGATGACGGGCGTGGCCTACCGGCGCTCGGCCGAGCTCGCGGCGGCGCTGGGCGCGTTCGCCGAGTTCGAGCGCAATCGCGACGAGATGCTCGCGGTGATCAAGCTTCACATCGAGGCGCTTGGCCGGGCCGGGGACGGACCCGGTGCGGTCTGGAGCGCGGCGCGTCGCGAGTGGGGGCGCGCGCTCGCGCTCGGGCGCAGGCATGGGTTCCGCAACTCGCAGACGACGCTGATCGCGCCGACCGGGACAGCCAGCCTGATGCTCGACTGCGAGACGACCGGGATCGAGCCCTACTACGCGCTGGGGGCGATCAAGCGCTTCGCCGAGGGCGGCGAGGCGAGGCTTGCCAGCCGGGCCCTCGGCGACGGCCTCGCAGCCCTGGGACACGCCGTCTCGACCGTCGAGGAGCTGAGCGAGTACGCGTTCGATCACGGCCACCTGGCCGACGCGCCGGGTCTGCGCCGCGACGAGCGGCGCGTGTTCCAGACGGCCGCCGGGCCAGACCCGGTCTCGCCGATCGCTCAACTACGGATGGTCGCCGCCGTGCAGCCCTTCCTCAGCGGCGGCGTCTCCAAGACCGTGCTGCTGCCGGCGGGCGCCGGCGTCGACGCCGTCGAGGAGGTCCTCGTCTCCGCATGGCGCCTGGGGCTCAAGTCGGTGGCGGTCTATCGCGAGGGCTCCAAGCTCGAGCAGCCGCTCGCCGTCGCACGCGCGCGCCCGGGCGCCGGGTCGGCCGGGCCGGGGCCGGCCCGTGCCGGCGCCGGCGCCGTCGAGCGGCGCTCCGAATAGACGCGACGATGGTCGAGCGCACGTTCGAGGCCCTGCGCGTGCGCAACTACCGGCTCTACTTCACGGGCCAGGCGATCAGCCTGGTCGGCACCTGGATGCAGTCCGTGGCGCTCTCATGGCTGGTGCTGGAGCTGGCTCACTCGGGCACCGTTATCGGCCTGGTGGTCGGAGCGCAGTTCACGCCCGTGCTGGTGTTCGGCGCCTACGGGGGCGTGCTCGCCGACCGCGCGGGCAAGCGTCGGCTGCTGATCGCCACCCAGGCGGCCCTCGGATCGCTCGCCCTCGTGCTCGGGCTCCTGGTGGTGACCGGGGCGGTCCGCCTCTGGATGGTGTTCGCGATCGCGGTGCTGCTGGGGACCGTGCAGGTCGCCGACAACCCGACCAGGCAGACGTTCGTGGTCGAGATGGTCGGCGGCGAGCGGCTTCAGAACGCCGTCAGCCTCAACAGCGTGCTGACCAACTCCTCACGCGCGATCGGGCCCGCGGTCGCCGGCGTGCTGATCGCCACGGTCGGCGTCGGCGTCTGCTTCCTGCTCAACGCGGCCAGCTTCGTGGCGGTGATCCTCGCGCTGTCGCTGATGCGCGTCAGCGAGCTGCGGCCGGCGCCCCCGGTCCCACGCGACCGTGGGCAGCTGCGCGCCGGCCTGCGCTACGTGCGCGCCAACAGGGGCCTCCTGGTCCCGCTGGCGATGATGGCGCTGGTCGGCACGCTCGCCTACGAGTTCCCGGTGGTCCTGCCCCTGCTCGCCCACCGGACGCTGCACGGCGGGGCCGGGGCCTTCGGGCTGCTGACCTCGGCTATGGGCCTGGGCGCGGTCGCCGGTGGGCTCGCTGTGGCGGCCGCCGGAATCACCGGCCTGGAGCCGCTCGTGCTGGCGGCGCTCGCGTTCGGGCTCGGCATCTCGGCGGCGGCCGCGATGCCGACGATCGCCGGCGAGCTGGTCGCGCTGGTGGTGGTGGGCGCGGCGAGCACGGTCTTCATGGCGACCGGCAACAGCACGCTGCAGCTGACGAGCGAGCCGAGCTTCAGGGGGCGGGTGATGGCGCTCTGGTCGGTCACCTTCCTGGGCTCGACCCCGATCGGGGGACCGATCGTCGGCGTCGTGTCCGAGTACGCCAGCCCGCGCGCGGGGCTGGCCCTGGGCGCGCTCGCGTGCCTGCTGGCGGCCGGCCTCGGAGTCGCGGCTCTGCGCCGGACGCCGCCCGGCGAGCGGCGCGCGCCACGCCCCGTGCGGATGGACTGGGGCGCCTACCAGCAGGCGCACGGCGCCTGATCGCGTGGCGGCTACGGACAACCCGGCCGGTGCGTGCGGGGGCCTCCGGATGCCCTCCGGCGCGCGCCGGCATACGGTCGGCGCGAGCCCGAGAGGGGCCACGATCTTGACCGTCGAGAACCCGCGCGCACAGGGCGTACCGCCCAACATGCCCGACTACGAGCTGGCTCGGCGGCGGTTCTCCTGGGCGTCCGCGCGCGCGCGGCTGGAGGGGCTGCCAGGCGGCGGCCTGAACATCGCGCACGAGGCGGTCGACCGCCACGCCCGCGGTCCGCTGTCGGACGCGGTCGCGCTGAGATTCCTCGGCAAGCGCCGTCCGCAGCTGGAGCTGACCTACGCGGAGCTCAAGCGCGAGACCGATCGCTTCGCCGGGATGCTGGAGGGGCTCGGTGTCGGCCGTGGCGAGCGCGTGTCCGCGCTCGCGGGACGGATCCCCGAGCTGTACATCGCGGCGCTGGGAACGCTCAAGCACGGCTCCGTGTTCTGCCCGCTGTTCTCGGCCTTCGGACCCGATCCGATCCTCCAGCGGCTCGTGCTCGGCGACGCGCGGGCGCTGGTGACGACCGTGGCGCTGTACCGGCGCAAGGTCGCGGAGCTGCGCGACCGGCTGCCGCGACTCGAGCACGTCCTGCTGGTCGGCGACCGCGACGAGATCGCCGCGATCCCAGAGGTGAAGGACCTGCGGGCGCTGATGGACGCGGCGGGCGCCGCCCGGGAGGTGGCGTCGACCGCTCCCGGGGACATGGCGCTGCTTCACTTCACCAGCGGCACGACCGGCAGGCCCAAGGGGGCGGTCCACGTCCACGAGGCGGTGGTCGCCCACCGTGAGACGGCCCGCGCAGCGCTCGATCTGCGGCCCGGCGACGTCTTCTGGTGCACGGCCGATCCGGGATGGGTGACCGGAACCTCCTACGGGATCATCGCGCCGCTGGCGCTTGGCGTCACCTCCGTCGTCGACGAGGCGGAGCTGGAGATCGATCGCTGGTACGGGATCCTGCAGGACCAGCGGGTCACGGTCTGGTACACGGCGCCGACCGCGCTGCGGATGCTGATGCGAGCCGGTGCGCAGGTGGCTCGTGAGTACGACCTCGGCTCGCTGCGGTTCATCGCCAGCGTCGGCGAGCCGCTGAATCCGGCGGTCGTCGTCTGGAGCCGGGAGGCGTTCGGGGTGCCCGCGCACGACAACTGGTGGCAGACCGAGACCGGCGGGATCATGGTCGCCAACTTCCGTTCGATGGAGGTCAGACCGGGGTCGATGGGCCGCCCGCTGCCGGGTATCGAGGCGGCCGTCGCGCGGCGTGACGAGGATGGGCTGCCGGTGCTGGCCCCGGACGGCACGCTCGCGCTGATCGAGACCCCGGACGAGCAGGGTGAGCTCGTGCTGGCACCCGGCTGGCCCTCGATGTTCCGCGGCTACCTGGGCGAGGAGGAGCGCTATCGCCGCTGCTTCGCCGGCGGGTGGTATCTGACCGGCGACCTGGTCCGGCGCGACGCCGACGGCTACTTCTGGTTCGTGGGGCGCGGCGACGATCTGATCAAGTCGGCCGGGCACCTGATCGGCCCCTTCGAGGTCGAGAGCGTCCTGCTCGAGCACCCGGCCGTTGCCGAGGCGGGCGTGATCGGCAGGCCCGATCCAGTCGCCGGCGAGATCGTCAAGGCGTTCGTCGCGATCGCCCCGGGCGGTGAGGAGGGCGAGCCGCTGCGGCGCGAGCTGCTGGCGTTCGCGCGCCGCCGGCTGGGCTCGGCTGTCGCGCCGCGGGAGATCGAGTTCGTCGCGTCGGTGCCGCGCAACCGCAGCGGCAAGATCATGCGGCGGCTGATCAGGGCCCGTGAGCTGGGCCTCCCCGAGGGCGACGTCTCGACGCTGGAGGGCGGCTGATGGCCGGCCTGGGCTGCGATCGCGAGCACGGGCTCGAGCTGCTGCGCCAGATGCTGCTCGTGCGGCGGTTCGAGGAGCGGTGCGTCGAGCTCTACAGCGCCGCCAAGATCCGCGGCTTCATGCACCTGTACATCGGCGAGGAGGCGGTCGCCGTCGGGACGATGCAGGCGCTGGAGCCCGATGACGCGATCGTCGCCACCTATCGCGAGCACGGTCATGCGCTGGTCCGGGGTGTCCCCGCCAGCTCGATCATGGCCGAGATGTTCGGGAGGGTTGAGGGCTGCTCGCGCGGTCGCGGCGGATCGATGCACCTGTTCGATGCCGCCACGCGGTTCTACGGCGGCAACGCGATCGTCGCCGGCGGGCTGCCGCTGGCGGTCGGCCTCGCGCTGGCCGACAGGCTGCTGGGACGCAGGCGGGTGACCGCCTGCTTCTTCGGGGACGGGGCGGTTGCCGAGGGCGAGTTCCACGAGTCGATGAACCTGGCCGCGCTGTGGAGCCTGCCGGTGCTGTTCCTGTGCGAGAACAACCTCTACGCGATGGGCACCCGGCTGGACCGGCACGAGTCCGAGACGGATCTGGCGCTCAAGGCGGCGAGCTACGAGATGACCGCCTGGCCGGTCGACGGGATGGACGTGCTGGCCGTCGAGCAGGCTGCGCGGCGCGCGGCGGCGGAGGTCCGCGAGGGCTCGCGTCCCTGCTTCCTGGAGCTGCGCACCTACCGGTTCCGCGCCCACTCGATGTACGACCCCGACCTCTATCGCAGCCGGGAGGAGATCGAGCGCTGGAAGCGCCACGATCCGATCCCGGCCCTGGCCGAGCGGCTGCGGGCCGCGGGGCTGGTCGGCGACGCTGACGTCGCCGACCTCGAGCGCGCGGTCGGGCAGGAGTTGAGATCGGAA
>JAJZWB010000134.1 GCA_021846845.1 Actinomycetes bacterium
CAGCCCCGGAATGGTCAGCTGGCGCAAGCGGATGTTCATCGCGATGGCTCGCAACTCCGCCAGCCCGGTGGATCAGTTCAGGCTGCCGCCTGAGCGAACCGTGGTGACGGGCTCGCAGGTCGGTCTCTGAGGAGATCCGTGCCGGCCACGCGGGCCGGCCGCTCACCCTGACCAGGGGGCCGGCTCCCCCGTCCCGGCGCTCACCGGAGCGCACCCCGCGCTCACCGGAGCGCACCCTTCACAACATCTTGATGCCCGACCGGCGTTCCTGAACGGGTCCTTGACGCGTGGCCGTCCACCATCGGTCGTGCCATGCGCCGCTCCGAGCACGATCCCCCCACCCGCACCGCCCGCAGCCGGCGGTCGACCGTCGTCCGCAGCTTCAACGAGGCCGCTCACAAGCGCACCGAGGTGCTGGAGCCTGCCAGGACGCGCCCCATCCGCGAGCCCTCCGCCGAGCTGCAGGCGGCGACGTCCGAGGACCGCGACGTCATCGCCCACGGGGCTCGGGCGGCGCTCGCGCTCGGCGCGCTCGGCGTCGTCTACGGCGACCTGGGCACGAGCCCCCTCTACACCGAGCAGTTCATCTTCACCGTCCACCGGAACGCCGCGCACGCGGACGTCGCGGGCGTCTACGGGATCGTCTCGCTGATCTTCTGGGCGCTGCTGATCGAGGTGACGCTCAAGTACGCCGTCTTCATCCTGCGCGCCCACAACCGGGGCGACGGCGGGATCATGGCGCTGACCGCGGTGGTCGAGCGCAAGCGGGTCGCGCGCAGCACGGTGCTGGTCGCGCTGGGGGTGTTCGGCGCCGGGCTGTTCCTGGGAGACGGGATGATCACGCCGGCGATCTCGGTCACCTCGGCGGTCGGCGGGCTCAGCGTCGTCAGCCCCAGCCTCGCGCGCCTGGTGGTGCCGCTCTCGCTCGCGATCCTGATCGCGCTGTTCGTCGTGCAGCGCTTCGGAACGGGCGCCGTCGGCTGGATGTTCGGCCCGGTCGTGCTGGTCTTCTTCCTCGCCATCGCCGCCCTCGGCATGCGGGAGGTCGTCGCGCATCCCGGCGTTGTCCAGGGCCTCTCCCCGGTCTGGGGGGTGCGGTTCCTGGCGGACCACGGTGCGGCGGGCTGGCTGACCCTCGGCGGCGTGGTGCTGTGCTGCACGGGCGCCGAGGCGATGTCCGCCGACCGCGGCCACTTCGGCGCGGGCCCGATCCGCTTCACCTGGCTGACGGTCGTGCTGCCGGCGGTGATGATCTGCTACCTCGGACAGGCGGCGCTGATCCTGTCGCACCCCCGGATCGTCGCGAGCCCCTCCTTCAATCCGTTCTTCCAGATGGTGCCCCACGCCCTGCTGGTGCCGATGGTGGTGCTCGCCACGCTGGCTACGATCATCGCCTCCCAGGCGGTGGTGACCGGATCCTTCTCGGTCGCGCGCCAGGCTGCGCAGCTCGGCCTGCTGCCGCGGCTGCGCACCGTGCACACCTCCAAGATCGAGGGCCAGATCTACGTCCCGATCATCAACTGGCTGCTGTGCGCCGGCGTCGCGACCCTCGTGATCGTGTTCCGCAACCCGAACACGCTCGGCAACATCTACGGGGTCGCGGTGACGGGGACGTTCGTTCTCAACACGATCCTGTTCGTGGCGATCTCAAGGGCCCTCTGGAAGACCCCCAAGCTGCGGCTGGCCGCGCTCGCGACGCTGTTCCTGACCGTCGACCTGGCGTTCTTCAGCTCCAACCTCACCAAGCTCCTGGACGGCGCCTACCTGCCGCTCGCCGTCGGCCTGGTCGCCGCGGTCGTGATGCTCACCTGGAGGCGGGGCGCCCGGATCGTGACCCGCAACCGGACCGAGGCCGAGGGCTCGCTGGAGGAGTTCCTGGAGCGGCTGCGGTTCGCGCGCCCGCCGATCATGCGCCTGCCGGGGACCGCCATCTACGTCGCGCCCGGGGTGCACACGACGCCGCTGGCGATGCGGACGCTGGTCGAGCACAACCGCGCCCTGCACGAGCGGGTGCTGATCGTCTCGGTTCAGCCGGTGGGCATCCCGCACGTCGACCGCGCCGATCGCTTCGCGACCGAGATCGTCGGCGGCGGGCTGTTCAAGGTCACGCACCTGACGATCAGGGTCGGCTACCGGGACCCGTGGCGCGTGCCCGATGCGCTCGTGCTGGCGCGCAAGGAGGGCTTCCTCGACCGCAACCTGGACCTCGAGCACGCCTCCTACTTCGTCAGCCGGATGACGATCGTGCCGACCGGCGCGCCGGGCCTTGCCAGGTGGCGCAAGGGGCTGTTCGTGACGATGGCGCGCAACGCCGACAGCCCTGTCGAGCACTTCGGCCTGCCCGTCGCCCGCACGGCCATGACGACCTCGAAGATCGCGATCTAGGGCCGCCTCACGGAGCCGTCGCGAGCTCGATCCGCCGCGCGGCCGCGATCACGGCGGCGACGGCCCCGGGAACGTCCACGGCGATCCGCCGCTCGGGCCCGGCGATCGACACCCCCGCCAGCAGCCGGCCGCGACCGTCGAGGATCGGCGCGGCGACCGCCGCCGCCCCCTCGTCGAGCTCTGCCACGGTATGGGCGAAGCCGGCGGCGCGGATCGCGTCGAGCTGCTCCTCCAGCCCAGGTACGCTGGCCGCGTCCAGCAGACGCCGGCGCTCCTGCGGGTCCAGGTAGGCCGCCAGCACCTTGCCCGACGCCCCAAGGTGCATCGGACCGCTCCTGAACACCGTGTAGGAGAGCCTGACGGAGTGGACCTCGGCCTCGACCACGTGCAGCACCAGCGCATCCAGCCCGCACGGCGCCGTCAGCAGCACCGTCTCGGCTGTCTGCTGGGCGAGCCGCTCCATGACCGGCGCCGCCGGCGCCACCAGGCGTGCCCTCAGCCCCGCCTCGGCGCGGCGCCCGAGCGCCACGAGCCGCGGCCCGAGCGCGACGGTGGCACCGGCCGAGCGCGCCACCAGGCCGTGGGCCTGAAGCTCTCCCAGCAGCCGGTAGGCGGTGCTGGTCGGCATCCCCGCCCGGCCCGCGAGCTCGGCCACGGTCGGCTCCTCGCCGTCGCCGAGCCACCCCAGGAGCTCCACCGCCCGCTCCAGCGCCCCGGCGGGCATCAGCTTTCGCCGTCCGGCTCGCGCATCAGATCCCCGGCGGCTCGTGCTCGGAGAGCGCCGGTCGCGACCCGGCGACGCGCGCGACGCCGCGCGCGAGCGCGGCGTCGGCGACCAGGCCCGTCAGGCCCTCGATGTCGGCGTTCCACTCGGTCTCGTCTGTCAGCGTGCCGGCGTACTCGCGCACGACCGCGTACGCACGGCCGGTGCCGCCTCCCAGCCGCTCGGGCCCGCCCCGCAGGTCGACCGCCTGCGCCGCGACGAGCAGCTCCAGCGCGACCAGCCGGTGCCCCAGGCTGACGAGCCCCGAGGTCGTGCTCACCGCCAGCGGCGCGAGCGACGCGTGATCCTCGATCCCCTCGGCAAGCTGGCCCCGGTAGTCCAGCGAGACCGGGTTGGCGTGGAAGCGAACCTCGGAGGTGAGCGCCGCGAACGCCCTCCCCAGCGGCCGCAGGCCACCCGTCGGCCCGTCGCGGCGCGCCAGCCCGGTCGGCAGGCCGCTGAAGTTGCGCCACAGCAGCTTCTGGACCCGCTCGTTGGCCACCTGGGCCGCATGGGCGATCCCGAGCCGCAGGTAGTCGAAGGCCAGCGCCAGGGCGGTGACGTCGAAGTTGCCGACCGACACGATCGCTCCCTCGTCGATCAGCACGAGCGGGTTGTCGCCCGCGGAGTTCAGCTCGATCTCCATCAACCCCCTCACGACCGACAGCGAGTCGTAGACGGCGCCGTGGGTCTGGGGAACGCAGCGGATCGAGAGCGGGTCCTGGAGGTTGCGGGCGGCACCCGGGTTCCAGAGCTCCGAGCCGTCGAGCAGGTCCCGCAGCCGCGCCATCGCCGTCTGCAGCCCGCTGTGGGGACGGGCACGGGCCGCCGCCGGATGGATCACCGAAAGGTTAGCGGCGAACGCCTCGAAGCTCAGCGCCGCGGCGATCTGCATGCTCTCGATCAGATCCGCGGCATCCACCAGCACGAGCGACCCGCGCCCCATCGTGACGCCGTTGGAGCTGATCAGGCCCAGGGCCTCCTTGGGGCCCAGCGAGATCGGGGCAAGCCCCGCCCGCGCCAGCGCCTCGCCGCCGGGCAGCACTTCGCCCCGGTACTCGGCGCGGCCGCGGCCGATCAGGACCTTCCCGATGTCGGCCATCTCCGACAGGTCCCCCTGTCCCACCGAACCGACCATCCGCACCACCGGGTGCACGCCGCGGTTGAGCAGCTCGACGAGCGCCTCGATCAGCTCGCGGCGCACCCCGACCCCCGCCTTGAGCATCCCGTTCACGCGTGAGGCGATCATCGCGCGCACCACGTCGGTGGCCAGCGGACGTCCGTAGGAGGCGACCTGGTCGGCGACCGTCGCGAACGAGAACGCGCCGATCTCGTCGATCGAGATCCGGTGGCGTGAGAGCGAGCCGAGACCGGTGTTGAGCCCGTACACGGCCTGACCGCTGGCGAGCACCCGCTCGACCACCTCACGCGCGGCGCGCACCCTGACCAGCGCCTGCGGATCCAGCTCCACGCGCGGCCGCCCACGGGCGATGGCCACGACGTCGTCGACCGTCAGGCCATCCCCGCTCATGGTGATCGTCTCGGTTGATGAGATGGTTGCCAAGGTCAATCAGCAAGTGTATCCTGTAACAATCTCATTCATCGAGAGCATCTGCGGCAGGATCATCGACGCCGACGGAGCCTCGAGACGGGTCTGCGTCACGGTCCGGGAGGGGGTGATCGAGGAGATCGGGGAGCCCGGGGGGCGCTCCGGCGCGCTCGATTTCGGCGACGCGCTGCTGCTTCCCGGAGCCGTGGACGTGCACGTGCACACCCGCAGCTACGCGGGCGAGGGGATCGAGGCCTGCACCCGGGCGGCCGCGGCGGGTGGCGTGACGACGATCGTCGACATGCCCTACGACGCCTCCGGCCCGGTGGACTCCATGGCGGCGTTCGAGCACAAGGTGGCCGACGTGGAGCGGGAGGCGGCGATCGACGTCGCGCTGTGGGCCACGGTCCCTCCGCTCGGACCCGTGGACCAGGTCGCCGAGCTGGTCGGCGCGGGCGCGGCGGCGTTCAAGCTCTCGACCTTCGAGACCGATCCGCGGCGCTTTCCCCGGATCCCGGACGACCAGCTGCTGGCGGCGTTCGGCGCAATCGCGGCGGCCGGCGGCATGGCGGGCGTGCACGCCGAGAACGACGAGATCGTGCGCGCCGGAATCGCAGCCGAGCGGGCCGCCGGACGCGGCGGCGATCCGCTCTCGCACGCGCGCTCGCGACCGGCGGTGGCCGAGCACGAGGCGATCGCGCGCTGCCTGGAGCTCGCGCGCGCGACGGGCGTGCGCCTGCACGTCTGCCACGTCTCGACGCCGCGCGGCGTCGAGCTCGTGGCCGGGGCGCGCCGCGACGGCGTCGACGCGAGCGCCGAGACCTGCCCGCACTACCTGCTGATGGACGAGTCCGACCTGCTGGCGCGCGGCGGCGAGGCGAAGATCAACCCACCGCTGCGACCGGCGTCGCTGGCCCCCGACGGCCTGGACATGATCGCCTCCGATCACGTCGGCTGGCCGGCCGAGCGCAAGCGCGGGCCCGACATCCTGGAGCTGGCGGCGGGCGCGCCGGGAGTGGAGCTGATCGTGCCGCTCGTCCACGACGCGCTCGGCGCGCGCCGGCTGACGCAGCTGGTCTGCGAGGCGCCTGCGCGGCGGTTCGGGCTGTGGCCGCGCAAGGGCCGCCTCGCGCCCGGCGCCGACGCGGACCTGATCGTGCTCGATCCCGCGGCCGAGTGGACGATCGACCCGGCGCGTCTGGTCACCGCGGCCGGCTGGAGCCCCTACTCCGGCCGCCGGGTCCGCGGACGGGTGATCGCGACCTTCTCGCGCGGCCGGCAGGTGTGGGACGGCGAGCGCGTCCTGGCGCGTGCCGGGGACGGCACATTCATCGCCGCCGTGCCGGCGGAGGCGGCCGCCCGTGCCTGACGCGGCGGCCGGGCCGGGCCCCGGGCTTCGCTGCCGCGGCTGGCGCCAGGAGGCGATCCTGCGGCTGCTTGAGAACAACCTCACGATCGCCGAGGACCCCGAGCGACTGGTCGTCTATGCGGCGCACGCCAAGGCTGCGCGCGACCACGAGGCCCTGGCCGGGATCGTCGCCGCCCTGCGGGAGCTGGGCGAGGGCGAGACGCTCGTCGTGCAGTCGGGCAAGCCGATCGCGGTGCTGGCGACCGGTCCGCGGGCGCCGGCCGTGCTGCTCGCCAACGGCAACCTCGTCGGGCGCTGGTCCACGCCCGAGGTCTTCTACGACCTGGAGCGCCGGGGCCTGATCGCCTGGGGCGGGCTGACCGCCGGCTGCTGGCAGTACATCGGCTCGCAGGGCGTGCTGCAGGGCACCTATGAGACGTTCGCGCAGGTCGCCCGCGAGCACTTCGGCGCCACCCTTCGCGGGCGGCTGGTCGCGACCGCAGGACTGGGCGGGATGGGGTCGGCGCAGCCGCTGGCGATCACGAGCATGCTGGAGGGCGTCAGCCTGATCGCGGAGGCCGACCCGGACAAGGCTCGCGGCCGTGGCGAGTCCGGCGTGGTTGACCTCGTGTGCGACGAGATCGACGAGGCGCTGGACGCGGCGCTGCGCGCGCGTGACGCCGGCCGGGCGCTGGCGGTCGCGGTCACGGTGAACGCCGCCGACCTGCTGGACGGGCTGCTCGCGCGCGACGTCGTGCCGGACGTGGTCACGGATCTCACCGCCGCCCACGACCTGCGCAGCGGCTATCTGCCGGCGGGGATGAGCCCCGCGCAGGCGGCGGCGCTGCGCGAGGGCGACCCGGGCAAGCTGGAGACGCTCGCGCTCGCAACGCTCGCCCGCCACGTGCGGGCGATGCTCGCCCTGCGCGCGCGTGGCGCGGTCGTGTTCGACTACGGCAACAACATCCGCCCGCACGCCGCCGCTGCGGGGGTCGCGGACGCCCTCTCGATCGACATCTTCACGGCGCGCTACCTGCGACCGCTGTTCAGCCGCGGGATCGGCCCGTTCCGCTGGATCTGCCTATCGGGCGAGGACTCCGACCTGGACGCCATCGACGACCTCTGCCTGGAGCTGTTCGCCGAGGTCCCGAGGATCTTGAACTGGATCGGCCTGGCGCGCGCGCACGTGCGCCGCCAGGGCCTGCCGGCGCGGATCGCCTGGCTGGGGCACGGCGAGCGCGCGCGCCTGGCGCTGGCCGTGAACGCGGCCGTGGCGGACGGCCGTCTGGCGGCACCCGTAGCTTTCACCCGCGACCACATGGACTCAGGCTCGATGACACATCCCAACATCATCACCGAGGCGATGCCCGACGGCTCGGACGCGATCAGCGACTGGCCGCTGCTCGACGCGCTGCTGAACACCGCCGCCGGCGCGGACCTCGTGGCGCTGCACGCCGGCGGCGGCGGATACGCCGGCTACTCGCAGAGCGCGGGGATGACCGTCGTGGCGACCGGCAGCGCGGACGCCGCCGCGCGATTGGAGGCGGCGCTCAACGTCGACACGGCGATCGGCGTCCTGCGCCACGCGGACGCCGGCTGCCCCGAGGCTCGCGAGGCCGCCTCGCAGCACCGTCTCGGGTTGCCGGCCAGCCCCGCCGGGCGGCCGGGCGACCCGGCGACCCCCGCACCGGAGCCGCGCTCATGAGGGAGCTGGATCTGCGCGCGGTGCACGCGGCCGTGGCGGGCGGCTCGGTGCTCGCCGCCGGTGGCGGTGGCTGGGTCGATCACGGGCTCCTTGTCGGGACGACCGCGGTGCAGTACGGAACCCCGCGGCTGGCGGCCCTGGACGAGCTTGACCCGGACTCGATGCTGGCGACCGTGAGCGCCATCGGAGCCCCGGCCGCCACCGGCTGGGAGATGCGACCGCGCGACTACGTGCGCGCGCTGGAGCTGCTGATGGGCGCCGTCGACGAGCCGATCGTGGGCACCGTGACCGCTCAGAACGGCTCATCCACGACGTGCAACGGCTGGGTGGCGTCGGCGGTGCTCGGGACCGTCGTGGTCGACGCCGCGGGCGACGGCCGGGCGCACCCGACCGGCAAGATGGGCTCGTTCGGGCTGGCGGCCGATGACGACCATCAGACCGTCCAGGCGGTCGCCGGCGGCAACCGAGCCGAGCACCGGTACCTGGAGTTGGTCACGCGCGGGACCGTGCGTCACACCGCCAACGTGCTGCGCACGGCAGCCGACCAGTCGGGCGGGTTCATCTCCTGCGCGCGCAACCCACTGCCGGCGTCGTTCGTCGCAGCGCACGCCGCCGTCGGGGCGATCAGCTTCGCCCTGGATCTGGGCGAGGCGATCCTGACCGCCGAGCCCGGCGGGCCCCGGCGCACGATCGAGGCGACCGTCGAGCACCTCGGCGGGAGGATCCTCGCGACCGGGCAGGTGCGCAGCCGCGAGCTGCGAACCGAGAACGCGTTCGACGTCGGCACGATCGCCGTCGGCGAGCTGGAGCTCGGGTTCGTCAACGAGTACCTGACCGCGGAGGGGTCCGGGGAGCGGCTCGCTACCTTCCCGGACGTGCTCGCGACGCTCTCTACCGGGACGGGCCGGATCATCTCGATCGCCGACCTGCGTCCCGGCGACGAGGTCGCGGTCCTGCACGTACCGAAGGCCAACGTGCCGCTCGGAGACGGGGTGCGCGAGCCGAGCGTCTACCCGGAGGTCGAGGCGATGCTCGGGAAGCCACTGGCCGAGTACGCCCTTGCCTGACAGCGGACGGATCGCGGAGCGGCTGGAGCGGCTGTGGGCGCTGGCCAGCGGTCCCGGTGGCGGCGCCGACCGGCCGGCCTACTCGCCGGCCGAGGCAGAGGCGATGCTGCTGGTCGCCGGCTGGGCCCGAGAGCACGGGCTTGAGCCCGGGATCGACGCGCACGGCAACCTGTGGGCGCTGCCCGCGGGCTGGAGCGGCGCGATCGTGACGGCGGGATCGCACGTCGACACGGTGCCCGATGGCGGGCGCTACGACGGCGCCCTGGGGACGGTTCTGGGACTTGAGCTGGTCGCCGACCTGGAGCCCGCGCGGGGCGATCTGGAGGCGGGCGCCGGCGAACGCGCGCGGGCCGGCCTGCTGGTGTGCGCGGCGGAGGAGGCGCCGCGCTTCGGGGCGGGCACGCTCGGCTCACGGCTGATGGCTGGCACGATCCAGCGCTCGGCGCTGTCGCAGCTGCGCGACGCCGCCGGCGTGACCGCCGCGGAGGCGCTCGACGCCTACCTGCGCGAGCTGCGGGAGCTGCCGCGGGTCAAGCCGCCGCTGGACCGCTGGCGCGCCCACGCCGAGGTGCACGTGGCCCAGCGGCGCGCGCTGCGCACGCTCGGGGTCGTCACCACCGTCGCCTCCCCCCGCCGCTTCGCGGTGCAGGTCATCGGCGAAGCCGGCCACTCCGGCGAGATCCCGATGGCAGCGCGCCACGACGCGCTGGCGGCGGCCGCCGAGATGGTGCTCGCCGTCGAGGCCGCGGCGCACCGGCAGCCGGACGAGACCGTCGCGACCGTCGGCACGGTGGCGGTCTCGCCGGGCGCGCTCAGCGTGAT
The DNA here is from genome assembly GCA_021846845.1 of Actinomycetes bacterium. GTDB lineage: Bacteria > Actinomycetota > Thermoleophilia > Solirubrobacterales > Solirubrobacteraceae > Palsa-465. The sequence continues at coordinate 9,640 of JAJZWB010000134.1, forward strand.
CCCCGGCGAGGCGCGCCTCGGCATCGACGTTCGCGGGATCTCGTCCGAGTCGCTCGCGGAGATCGACGCGGAGATCCGCGCCTCGGTCGCCGAGATCGCCGATCGCCGCGGCGTGCGGGCCACGGTCGAGCAGGTTCGCGGCGGCGACCCGGCAACGCTGGACGGCGACCTCGTGGACGCGGCGCTGTCGGCGGCGCGCGAGCACGGGATCCACGCGTCGCCGACCTGGTCCGGAGCCGGCCACGACGCCCAGCACATCGCGGCCCTGGCCCCGGCGCTGCTGCTGTTCGTGCCGCTGCACGGCGGCGAGAGCCACACCCCGCAGGAGGGCGCGTCGATGGACGAGATCCTCCAGGCGGCCACGGTCATGAACGCCGTGCTGTCCGCCTGCGCCCTTGACAGCCGCCGCGGGGTGTGAAAAAAACCCTGACAATGGGGAGAGGAGCAGCCGCCGGCCACGCTGTGCGGCGCATTGTCAACCTGCACGTACGGGGGCGGCCATGTAGGTCGCCCGTGAG